>NZ_JBYCZV010000002.1:0-390437 GCF_057586415.1 Nocardioides sp. SRI_004 | reverse complement strand
GTTCCGTCGAAGACGCAGTCACGTCGCGAGTGAATCCCATTGCCCGGTGTCACAGATCCTCCTCGGGGATGAACTTCCTGCGGCCACCGGGGGAGGCGACGCAGACCCCTCCGCAGTCGAGGGAATCTCCCCCTCGGGTGTGATGCCGCTCCTCTGCCGCGCTCCTACCGTCGATCGGGCCGACCGACGAAGGAGCACGCATGACGCACGAGGCGTTCATTTACGAGGCGATCCGCACCCCCCGGGGGCGGGGGAAGAAGGGTGCCCTGCACGGGACCAAGCCGGTCGACCTCGTCGTCGGCCTCGTCGATGAGGTACGACGCCGGCTGCCCGGCCTCGACCCCGCGGTCATCGACGACATCGTGCTCGGCGTCGTGACTCCCATCGGCGAGCAGGGGGGCGACATCGCCAAGGCGGTCGCTCAGGTCTCCGGCCTGCCCGAGACCGTCGCCGGCGTGCAGGTCAACCGCTACTGCGCCTCCGGTCTCGAGGCCACCAACCTCGCTGCCGCCAAGGTGCGCTCCGGGTGGGACCGGATGGTGCTCGCCGGCGGCGTGGAGTCGATGTCGCGCGTTCCGATGATGTCCGACGGTGGCGCCCTGTTCACGGACCCGACCACGACGTACGACCACCACTTCGTCCCGCAGGGCATCGGTGCGGACCTCATCGCCACGATCGAGGGCTTCAGCCGTGAGGACGTGGACGCGTATGCCGTCGAGTCCCAGGATCGCGCCGAGGTGGCCTGGGCGGATGGTCGTTTCAAGCGGTCGGTCGTCCCGGTTGTCGACCAGAACGGCGTGGTCGTGCTCGACCACGACGAGCACCGTCGTCCGGGATCGACCGTCGCGTCCCTCGGGCAGTTGGCGCCGTCGTTCGAGATGCCGGGCACCAAGCTCGGGTTCGATGCCGTCGCGCTGCAGAAGTACCACTGGTTGGAGCGGATCAACCACGTCCACACCGGCGCGAACTCATCGGGCATCGTCGACGGTGCCTCCCTGGTGCTGCTCGGCAGCGAGCAGGCTGGCAAGGACTTGAGCCTCGAGCCCCGCGGCCGGGTGGTCGCCACGGCGATCACGGCCGCCGACCCCACGATCATGCTCACCGGTCCGACGCCGGCCACGCAGAAGGTGCTCGCCACCGCTGGTCTGACCCTTGACGACATCGACCTCTTCGAGCTCAACGAGGCCTTCGCGTCCGTCGTCCTGAAGTGGATGAAGGACCTCCGGATCCCGCACGAGAAGGTCAACGTCAACGGTGGCGCCATCGCCATGGGCCACCCGCTCGGGGCCACCGGCGGGATGCTCGTCTCCACCGTCCTCGACGAGCTCGAGCGCCGCCAGGAGCGGCGCGCGCTCGTCACGCTCTGCGTCGGCGGCGGCATGGGCATCGCCACCATCGTCGAGCGCGTCTGACCAGCGGCCAACCGGACCGACCCCACCGAGGAGCAGCAATGACCAGCGACCCCATCTTCACCTGGCGCAAGGACGACGACGGCGTCGTCGTCATCACGATCGACGACCCGACCCAGGACGTGAACACCGTCCACACCGGCTTCGTCGCGGAACTGACCGAGACGGTCGCCCGCCTGCAGGCCGAGCGTGACCAGATCGCCGGCGTGGTCCTCACCTCCGCCAAGTCCACCTTCGTCGCGGGTGGTGATCTCAACGAGATCGCCGCTCTCGGCCCAGAGGACGTGGCACGCTTCACCCACCACCTTGACCACCTGAAGGCGCAGCTGCGTGCTCTGGAGACTCTCGGCAAGCCGGTCGTCGCCGCCATCAACGGGTCGGCGCTCGGTGGAGGCCTCGAGCTGGCGCTCGCCACGCACCACCGGGTCGTCGTCGACTCGCCCAAGGTGCAGATCGGCCTGCCCGAGGTCGGCCTCGGACTGCTGCCGGCCAGCGGGGGGATCGTGCGCACCGTCCGTCTCGTCGGCGTGAAGCGCGCGCTCGACGAAGTGCTGCTCAGCGGTCGGCGATTCCGGCCGGCGCAGGCCCAGCCGCTCGGCCTCGTCGACGAGCTCGTGCCGTCGGTCGAGGACCTCCTCCCGCATGCCAAGCAGTGGATCGCCGATCACCCCGACGCCGTCCAGCCGTGGGATGCCAAGGGCTTCAGCGTCCCGGGGGGTACGGCGGCCAAGGGGGCGCTCGCAGCCGAGCTGCCCTTCCTGTCCTCGACCATGCGCGCTCGCACCGGCGGCGCGCCCGCACCGGCCGAGCGGGCCATCCTCGCCGCGGCCGTCGAGGGCGCAGGCGTCGACATCGAGGCCGCAGGTCGGATCGAGACTCGCTACTTCGTCGAGATCGCCACCGCGGCGATCGCGAAGAACCGCATCGGACTGACGTTCTTCGACATGCAGGAGATCAAGGGCGGTGCCAGCCGACCCTCCGGCCAGCCGACGTACCGCGCCTCGAAGCTGGGCGTTGTCGGTGCCGGCATGATGGGCGCCGGCATCGCGTACGCCGCTGCGAAGGTCGGCATCGAGGTGGTCCTCGTCGACACCTCACTCGAGGCCGCGGAGAAGGGACGTGCCTACTCGGCCAAGGTCGAGAGCAAGGCGGTTGCCCGTGGGCAGCGCAAGCAGGAGGACGTCGACGCGCTCGTCGCGCGGATCACGGCGACCGACGACATCGCCGACCTGGCGGACGTCGACTTCGTCATCGAGGCAGTGTTCGAGAACGCTGCGCTCAAGGCCGAGATCTTCGGCAAGGTGGAGAAGGTCGTCCGCCCGGACGCAGTGCTGGGTTCGAACACCTCGACCCTGCCGATCACCTCGTTGGCGGCGGCCGTCGGGCGCCCCGAGGACTTCGTCGGCGTCCACTTCTTCTCGCCGGTCGACAAGATGCCCCTGGTGGAGATCATCCGCGGGGAGAACACCTCGGACGCCACCCTCGCCAGGGCCTTCGACCTGGTCCTGCAGCTCGGCAAGACGCCGATCGTCGTCAACGACAGCCGCGGCTTCTTCACCAGCCGCGTCATCATCGCCCGACTCAACGAGGCCGTCGCAATGATCGGCGAGGGCATCGCGCCCGCGAGCATCGAGCAGGCATCGCTGCAGGCCGGCTACCCGGCCGGCGCGCTCCAGCTCCTCGACGAGCTGACGCTGACGCTGCCCCGCGCGGTGCGCGAGGAGGCGCGCGCTGCTGCCGCGGCAGCGGGCCAGGAGTGGGTGGCGCACCCGAGCCACCCCGTCTTCGACCGGCTCATCGACGACCTCGGACGAGTGGGTCGCGCTGGCGGCGGCGGCTTCTACGACTATGACGACCAGGGTCGGCGCAACGGCTTCTGGCCGGGCCTCGCCGAAGCCTTCCCGCCCACTGCCGCGGTCCCTGCGCTCCGAGACCTGTCCGAGCGGCTGCTCTTCGCCGAGGTGCTCGAGGCGTGGGCCGCTCACGCGGAAGGCGTGATCGAGGCGCCTGCGGATGCCAACGTGGGCTCCCTGCTCGGTATCGGCTTCCCGGCGTGGACGGGCGGTGTGCTCCGCTTCCTCGACCAGTACGACGGCGGGCGCGCCGGCTTCGTCGCGCGCGCCGAGCAGCTCGCCGAGCGCTACGGCGCGAGGTTCCAGCCTCCCGCCTCACTGCTCGCATCGGTGGAACAGGCGGAGCTCAGCGCATGAAGGTCGACGCCAACATCGGGGGTCAGATCGACGGCTCCGATGGTGGCGACTTCGCCGGCCTGGTCGAGCAGGTCTCGACGGCAGCCCGCTGCGGCTACCACGGCGTGTGGAGCACGGAGGTCGGCCGAGACCCGTTCCTCCCGCCACTGCTGGCGGCTGAGCACGCCCCGCAGTTGACCGTGGGCACTGCGGTGGCCGTGGCCTTCGCCCGCAGCCCGATGACGACGGCGTCGTCGGCGTACGACCTCCAGTCGTTCAGCCGGGGTCGGTTCGTCCTCGGCCTGGGCACCCAGGTGAAGGCCCACATCGAGCGGCGCTACAGCATGCCGTGGTCGCAGCCGGCCGCCCGGATGACGGAGTACATCGCTGCCCTGCACGCGATCTGGGACAGCTGGGAGACCGGTGAGCGCCTGGACTTCCGCGGGGACTTCTACAGCCACACGCTGATGACGCCCATGTTCAGTCCCTCGCGGCACGAGTGGGGACGGCCACCGGTGATGCTGGCGGCGGTAGGGCCACGGATGACCGAGGTCGCCGCGTCCTGGGCGGACGGGCTCTTCGTGCACGGCTTCACCACGGAGCGCTATCTGCGTGATGTCACGCTTCCACTCATCGAGAAGACGCTGGCGGACAACGGCCGCGAGCGTCGCTCTTTCACCGTCGCCTACCCGGGCATGGTGGCCACGGGCACGACCGACGAACAGCTGGCAGTGGCCGTCGCGGCGGTGCGGCACCAGCTCGCCTTCTACGGCGCCACGCCCGCATACCGATCGGTGCTCGACCAGCACGGCTGGGGAGGGCTGCACGAGGAGCTGCACCGCCTTTCGGTCACGCAACGCTGGCAGGAGATGGACGCGCTCATCGACGACGAGGTGCTGAACGCCTTCGCCGTCGTCGGCACGCCCGAGGAGGCAGCAGCGCAGGTCCGTCGCCGCTTCGCTGACGTGATCGACAGGTTCACCCTCTACACCCCGTACCCGCTCGACGCCGGGACGCGTGCCCAGGTGGTCGAGGGACTCATCGCCTGACTGGGCGGAAGGAGCTGCACGATGGACTTCCAGGTGACCGAGGAGGACCGTGCCCTCCGGTCGGCCGTGCGTGCGATCAGCGCGCGTTACGGCAACGAGTACTACACGAAGAAGGCGGAAGCACGGGAGTTCACCGAGGAGCTGTGGCTCGAGCTCGGTGCCCACGGCTACATCGGCATCAACATCCCCGAGGAGTACGGCGGGGGAGGCGCCGGTCTCTCCGAGCTGGCAGCCGTGGTCGAGGAGACCGGAGCGGCCGGCTGCCCCCTGCTGCTCCTGCTCGTCGCGAGCGCGATCAGCGGTGAGGTCATCGCCGAGTTCGGCTCGCCCGAGCAGAAGGCCGAGTGGCTGCCCCGTCTCGCGAACGGCACCGGACGGGTGGTCTTCGCGATCACGGAACCCGACGCTGGATCCAACGCCCACGAGATCTCGACGACGGCCCGGCGTGATGGGGACGAGTGGATCCTCAACGGGACCAAGCACTACATCTCCGGCATCGACGTCGCCGACGCGGTTCTCGTGGTTGCGCGCACGGGGACCGACCCCAGGACGGGAGCCGCGGCGCTCTCCCTCTTCGTCGTCGACACCGACGAGCCAGGGCTGGTTGCGCAGCCGTTGCCCGTGTCGGTCACTCTCCCGGAGCGGCAGTACACGCTCTTCTTCGACGACGTCCGCGTCCCCGCCGGACGACTCGTCGGGGAGGAAGGAGCCGGCTTCAAGCAGGTCTTCCACGGCCTCAATCCCGAGCGGGTCACCGGCGCCGCGCTGCTGGTCGGCATCGGCCGCTATGCCCTGTCGCGAGCAGCCGACTATGCCAACCAGCGAGCCGTCTGGGGCACGCCGATCGGCGCCCACCAGGGCGTGGCCCACGCCTTGGCCGCGGCGCGCATCGAGGTCGAGGCCGCCGCACTCATGACGGCCCGCGCCGCGTGGCTCCACGACCAGCGACAGCCGGCGGGCGAGGCGGCCAACATGGCCAAGTACCTGGCCGCCGAGGCAGCGCTGTCGGCGCTCGACGCCGCCATCCAGTGCCACGGCGGCAACGGCGTCGCCGCGGAGTACAGCCTCATCCCGCTGTGGGGGCTGGCCCGCGTGCTCCGCATCGCGCCGGTGAACCGGGAGATGATCCTGAACTTCGTCGCCCAGCACTCGCTCGGCCTGCCGCGTTCGTACTGAAACAAACAGCACCGCCCCGGATCCTTTCGAAGGATCCGGGGCGGTGCTGTCTGTCGTTCAGGCCGGTAGCGGGACCGGCTCCTCGTTCTTCTCCGCGCCGACCGGCTCGATGCCCCCGTCAGCCTGCGGCAGGAACTTGCTGGCCCCGTTCACGGCGAGGGCGCACAGACCGATCGTGAGGAAGGTCGCTCCCCAGACCAGACCGCTCGAGAAGTGCGCGGGCTCCATGTGCAGGGCGATGATGATCGGAGAGCCGATGCCGAAGTTCGCCCCGAAGAAGGAGATCGGGAAGGCTGCGAGCAGGGCGGTCAGACCCCAGCCAGTCTGGACCCGCTTCCAGATCTGGACCGCCAGAACAGTGAAGAGGATGACCTGCGTGCCCTCGAGGACACCGATGACCAACGGGTACTCCCCGATGCGCAGCTCATAGGGGCCGTAGTAGGTGTAGACGGTCTTGGTGCCGATGACCTCGAACACGCAGGACGTCGCGATCTCGGCGAGCCAGATCAGGAACAGGCCTCGCTTGCCGAGACGGCCCTCGTACATCCGTCGGCCGGCGTACAGGCAGGCGCTCGCGTAGAGGATGACGTAACCGCTGTGCGACCAGTTCGGCTGGACCACGCCGAACGCCGTGTAGTGCGACCACATCGCGCCGGGCTCGCCGTTGTGGACGTCGTAGAACCAGAGGTCGAAGGCGACGTCGTAGAGCGGCTCGGCAAAGGCAGCGATGCAGGCCGCCACACAGGCCAGGACGTAGAACGGCGTGCGCTGCTGGACCCCCATGCGCACGGCGAGGACGAGCATGATGGCGACGATCCCCCAGCTCGCGAAGGTGAAGATCTGCTGCCACACGAGGTCGAGCTCGTGTGCCATCACGTAGTCGGGCATTCTGCCCATGGTGTGCTCCTTTGATTGTTCAGGCGGAGTGGGCGCCGGACTGCACGAGTACGACGCCGACGGCCACCAGCACGATGCCGGCAGCCTGGGCGAGGGTCGGCCGCTCGTCGAATGCCACCGCACTGATGACCGCGATCAGCGAGATGCCGATGCCGCACCAGATGCTGTAGGCGACTGCGATCGCCATGCCGCGCTCCAACGCCTGCGACAGGGCGAAGAACGCGGCACCGTAACCGAGCACCACGACGATCGAGGGCAGCAGGATGGTGAATCCCTGTGTGCTCCGAAGGCTCAGCGTGGCGGCAGTCTCGGTCAGGATGGCGACTGCGAGCCAGATCCACATGAGGTCTCCTTTCGTGATGCGCGGAAGCCCGCCCGCTCTCGCCGAAGGGTGAACGAGAGAGCGGGCGGGCCGAGGAGGCTCGGCAGGTGAGCCTCCCGATGACGCCGGGTCAGAGCGTCAGTCAGCGAGCTCCTCGGGCGCCAGCAGCTGCTCACCGATGTAGGTGCACGACTGGTCGGCGTTGAGGGGCTGGAACATGGAAGCCGCGGAGTCGCGGTAGAGGCGCTCGAAGATGGCGCCCTTCTTGAAGGACGAACCACCGACGAGGCTCATCGCCCGCTTCGTCATGTGCATGACGTTCTCGGCGGTGAAGGTCTTGGCCAGGCCGATGTAGGGGAAGCGAAGCTCCACGGGCCAGTTGTCGTCGTCCCCGTCGATGAGCTCCTGGCAGGTGCGGTACACCACGCGTCGGGAGAGCTCGTTGCGCGAGGCCATGTCGCCGATGCCGTCGATGATGTGGCCGACGTTGGAGACCTTGGTCTCGGCCGAGGCGATGGCGCCGAAGGTGGCGCCGAGGGTCTTCTTCGACAGAACCTCCCGGGCCTCCTCGAGAACCCGGTACTGCATGCCGAGGTAGATGCTCGCGAACATCAGGGACGCCCACTCGAGGACACCGAAGGCACCGGAACGCCACTCGCAGATGAAGCCGTCCTCGGGGACGTAGAAGCCCTCGAAATGGATTGTCTGGGTGCCGGTGGCGTGCATGCCGAGCGCATCCCACGTCTTCTCGATGCGGATGCCGTCGCCCTGGCCCTTCGCGTCGACCTTGAAGTCGGCGATGAAGAAGCTCTCCTTCTCGACGCGCTCCTCGAAGGTGTCCGGAAGGTTGCCGTCGGCGTCGGTGATGGTGGCGTTGGTGGTGACGATGTTCGCCGCCTCGCACAGCGTTCCCCAGACCTTCTTGCCGTAGAGGCGCCAGCCGCCTTCGGGCTGCGGGACCGCGGTCATGTCGGCAAGACCGGAGAAGCCGGCTCGCTGCTCGGAGAACGGACCGAACATGATCTCGCCGTTCGCGACGCGACCGAGCCACTCCTTGTTCTGGGTCTCGCTCATCAGTCCCATCGTGATGCCCACCATGATGTAGTGCATGTTGTAGGCGAGGGTGATGGCGGAGTCGCCGCGCGAGAGCTCGCTGACGATCTTCGACGTCTGCAGGATGTCGGCGCCCAGGCCGCCGTACTCCTTCGGCACGTTCAGCGCACCGAGGCCGCTCTTCTTGAACTTCGGGATCGTCGACTTGGCGAACGTGTTCTTGCGGTCGTGCTCAGGGCCGATCTCGCGGAAGTAGTCCGAGAGCTCGGTAGCCTTCGCGAAGGCTGCCTCGAACTCGGCCTCGGTCATCTTGTCGGTCATGCTGGAACTCCTGTGGTGTGGGCGAGGCGGGGTCAGTCGACGACGAGGTCGTCGCGGCCGGCGTCCGCGAGAATCGCCTTGTAGGTGTCGAAGATCGGGCCGGTCAGTGGAAGCAGGCCGAGCGCGGTGGAGCGCTTGCCCTCGAGCTTGACCTTGCGCTGCGCCATGGCGAGGGTGAAGTTGAGCTTGCCCTGCCAGAAGCGGTTGGCGTTGTCGGAGCTCATCCGCAGCTGGACCGTGGACGGTGCGTCGACGGCGGCGTCGCCGCACAGCACCTTCTGGCCGGGGAAGTCGACGAGGATCGTCGCGTCCGGAGCGGTCTGGATGATCTTGACGACCAGCGTGCCGTCCTTCGTCGCCTCGACGAACGCGGGCTCGACGACGCAGGCCTCCATGGCCTTGCCGATGTAGGCGTAGACCTCGTCGGCGTCCTTGAAAGTGCTCACGTGGAACCTCCTGGTGAGACCCGGGCGAGGTGCTCGGGATGCCTGGGATGTGCCGAGCCGAATGGCCAGCGCTGCCGAAACTAGGCGGGCTGACGTGTGTCCGGCGTCACCCCCGAGGTGGCACTTTCACGTCCTTCCGGGTGTGCCGCCTCCGAAGCGTGTTGGGCGAACCACCGCTCAGCCGGTGTCGTGCCCCTCGTCCGACGGGCGTCGTTCATCCCTCGGTGTGAAGTACGCAACACGCACCCGACCTAGCGTCGGAGCCCAGGTTCGTGTGCCACCGGGGCGGCGGACCTCGCCCGAGGAACATCAACGAGGAGACCTCATGAACTACGCGTTCGCCGTCAAGTGGCTCAAGGCGTTCCGGGAGAGTGCAGAAGCGATCTGCGAGCTCTACGCCGACGACTTCGTCTTCGAGGACCCGATCCTCGACCAGTACCAGATCCGCGACAAGGGGGATCTCGGCCGGATCTTCGTGCTCTATGCCAACAAGGACCGCACCAACGGCCTGGGCGTCCACAACTTCCGCATCCGCGGCTACGAGGGCGACCACCGCAGCGGCCTGATCCGTTGGGAGTGGACGCCGGAGGACTGCGCGAACTTCATCGGCATCGACGTGCAGGGCAAGCCGTTCTTCGCGCAGGGACACACCTTCCACGTCTACGACGAGGACGGTCGGATCGTGCGCGAGTCGTCCTGGTGGGACTCCGGCTCGATCATGCACGACGTCGGTGTCCCCGGTGTGACCAGCACGCCCTTCCCTGCCGCCGAGCCGGCGCTCGCCTGACCACCCGAGAGGAATCCAGCACCATGACCGACATCGAGTACGCCAAGAAGTGGGCGGACACGCGCCAGAACGACCTCGCCGCGCACCGCGAGATGTACGCCGCCTCGGAGGACTTCGTCATCGAGGGCCGCAAGGTCAACGACCACCTCGGGGACACGGTGTCCACCGACGAGGAGTTCGAGCAGGACCTGGCCCTGTGGACCGACGGCCGGCAGACGATGACGGTGACCGAGGCCTTCGCCGGGAACGGGCACCTGATGATCCACTGGGACTACACGGTCGACGCCGACACGTACCGGGGCCTGCCGACCGACGGCAAGACCCTGAACAGCAAGGGCTCGACCTTCCTGCAGTTCGACGACGCCGGGAAGATCATCCTCGAGTCGACCTTCGTCAACGAGAACCCGCTCTTCCAGCAGCTGGGCCTTCCGATCATCACCCCGCACTACTGGGAGGAGGGCTTCGACCCCTCCTCGCTGGGCTGAACCCACGCCTCCCCACCACGGGCCGGGAACCGCTGGTTCCCGGCCCGTGGTGCGTCCGGACGAGGTCTGGCGAAAGGAGGAGGGGTTCACCCCAAGGGGGGGTTGGCTTCCTCCTCCGGGATGTCGTGTCCCACGTCACCCGAGACCTACGTTCGTGACGCACATCACCCGAGACGCAGTGAAGGGGCTCCGGCCCCCAGCAGCACCGAACACCCAAGAAGGCAGGAACCATGTGGGGCACACTCCCGGACGTCCTGGACAGGGCCTGTGGCTACTACCGTGACCAGGTCGCCATCATCGACGACGAGCGCCAGCTGACCTACCAGGAGCTGCGCGACCTCACGGACAAGATCGGCTCCGCGCTGGTGTCGCTGGGCGTCCAGAAGGGCCAGCGGGTCGGCCTGCTGCTCCCGAACTGCCTGGAGATCATCCCGAGCCAGCACGGCATCTGGAAGGCGGGCGCCGTGCTCGTGCAGATGCCGACCCGTGCCTCGGCATCGGTGCACCAGGCCAACCTCGCGCAGACCGAGGCGACCGCGCTGATCTACCACGCCTCGCTCGACGACGTCGTCGCCGCGATGCGGGACGAGCTGCCGAAGCTCACCACCTTCATCCGGGTCGGTGGCGACCCGTCCGAGTCGGGTGACCACGACTTCGCGACGCTGGTCGACAAGCAGGCCACCGGCCGCCCGGCCGTCGAGATCGACCAGCACGACGAGTGCTACGTGCTCTTCACCTCCGGCAGCACCGGCGAGCCCAAGGGCGTCATCCAGTCGCACTTCACGTGGGGGCACTACAGCATCACCGCCGGCCTCGAGATCGGCGACACCCGCTGGGGCGAGGTCTTCGCCCACGGCGCGCCGCTGACGCACTACACCCAGATCTTCGTGATGCCGACCTTCCTGCGCGGCGGAACCAACGTGATGCTGCACGGCCTCGAGGTGGAGCCGCTCCTGCAGAGCATCGAGAAGTACAAGGTCACCGCCACCGCCGTGGTGCCGACGATCATCTACCTGCTCCTCGACCACCCGAAGCGCAGTGACTACGACCTCTCGTCGCTCCACACGATGCTGTACGCCGGCTCGCCGATCTCGCCCGAGCGGCTTCGCCAGGCGCTGGAGGTCTTCGGGCAGATCTTCATCCAGGCCTACGCCGGCACCGAGCCCGGCTACATCTCCTGCATGCGCAAGACCGATCACCGGGTCGACAGCGACGAGGCGATCAACCGGCTCGCCTCGGGCGGCCGGCCGATCCCGTACGTCGAGGTCTCCATCCAGGACGACGACGACAACCCGCTCCCGGTCGGAGAGGTCGGGGAGGTCTGCTCGCGCCAGCTCGGCCAGATGCTCGGCTACGTCGACTCCTCGCGCAACGCGGAGGCGCTGCGCGGCGGATGGGTCCACACCGGCGACATCGGCAAGCTCGACGAGAACGGCTTCCTCTACATCGTCGACCGCAAGAAGGACATGGTCGTCAGCGGCGGCTTCAACGTCTTCCCCCGCCAGGTCGAGGACGTCATCGTCACCAACCCGGCCGTGGCCCAGGCCGCCGTCATCGGCGTCCCCCACGAGAAGTGGGGCGAGGCGGTGCATGCCTTCGTCGTCCGCAAGCCGGGTGCCGAGGTCAGCACCGAGGAGATCCAGGCGCAGGTGAAGGCCGAGCTCGGCGCGATCCCGTCGCCCAAGACCGTCGACTTCGTCGACGAGCTGCCCGTCAATCCCGCCGGCAAGGTCGACAAGAAGACCTTGCGGGCCCCGTTCTGGCAGGGCCGCGACCGCCAGGTCGGCTGAGCCACACCCACCCTGAGAGAAGAGAGCAGACCATGAGCGTTCCGCACTACGCGAACTACATCGACGGCGAGTGGGTCGACAACGGCCAGCCGCTCGAGGTGCGCAGCCCCGCCACCGGTGAGCTGGTCGCGACCGTCGCCAAGGGCGGCGTCGCCGAGATCGACGCAGCTGTCGCCGCGGCCAAGGCCGCCCACCGCGAGGGCACCTGGCGCAACACCCCGCCGGCCGAACGGGCCGCGATCATCAATGCGGTCGCCGCCGACCTCGGCGGACGGCTGGAGGAGCTGGCCGCGCTGCAGAGCCGCGAGAACGGCGCCACCATCCGGGTCACCGGCGCCCTGCACGTCGGCCTGTCGATCGCCAACATGCAGTTCATCGCCGCGCAGGCGGCCGAGTACGAGTTCGAGAAGGCCGGCCCGGAGATCGGTCCTGTCCCGGCGGAGGGCATCCTCCGGCGCGAGCCGCTTGGCGTCGTCGGCGCGATCGTGCCGTGGAACATCCCGCTCCTCACCATCGTCTGGAAGGTCACCCCGGCGCTGGCCGCCGGCAACACCGTCGTCCTCAAGCCGGACGAGCACGCCCCGCTGCTCGCACTCGAGCTCGCCAAGGCGTTCGAGGCGGCCGGCCTCCCCAAGGGTGTGCTGAACGTCGTCGTCGGCGACGGCCATGACGCCGGCGCCCGCCTCAGCCAGCACCCCGACGTGCGCAAGGTCGGCTTCACCGGCTCGACCGAGGTGGGCAAGGCCATCCTCGGCGCCTCGGCGGACAACATGAAGCGGGTCACCCTCGAGCTGGGCGGCAAGGGCCCGAACATCCTGCTCGACGACGCCGACCTGGACGTCGCCATCGACGGCGCGATCTATGCCTGCATGGCCAACAACGGCGAGGCCTGCGAGGCCGGCACCCGTCTCCTGGTCCCCAGCTCGAAGAAGGACGAGATCGTCGAGCGGCTCGTCGCCCGCGTCGGCACGATGAAGATCGGCGACCCGCTCGACCTCGCCACCGACATCGGCCCGCTGATCACGGCCGACCAGCGCGACCGCGTCCTCGCCCACATCGCCAAGGCCGAGACGCAGGGTGCGAAGGTCGCGATCGGCGGCGCGGCGCCTGCAGGTGACGAGTTCGCGAACGGCTACTTCGTCGAGCCCACCGTGCTCACCGACGTCACCCCCGACATGACGGTCGCCTGCGAAGAGGTCTTCGGTCCGGTCCTCAGCGTCCTCAGCTACGACACCGTGGAGGAGGCGATCGCCATCGCCAACGACACGGAGTACGGCCTCTCGGCCGGCGTCTGGGGAACCGACGAGGAGCGCGTACTCGACGTCGCCCGCCAGCTCGAGGCCGGGATGATCTACGTCAACGACTGGCACGTGCTGCACCCGGCGTACCCCTTCGGTGGCTATAAGCAGAGCGGTCTGGGCCGCGAGGGCGGTCCCAACGCGCTCGACGCGTACACGGAGCAGAAGTACATCTCCGTCGACCGCTCCGGCGGTGTCGAGAACAAGGCCTACGCCCTGGTGCTCGGCACCCCGGCCTGAGTCCTTTCCGCCGGGAGGAGGGCGACCATGGGTCCCTACGCAGGCCAGCACGACGGTGCGGCACGAGTCGAGGCAGCGATCGAGCGTTTGAAGCTCGGTCAGCCGGTCGTGGTCTTCGACGACGACGACCGGGAGAACGAGGGCGACCTCATCTGTGCCGCCGAGCTGATGACGGCCGAGACGATGGCCTTCATCGTGCAGCACACCAGCGGGCTGGTTTGCGTGGGGATGACGGGGGAGCGGCTCGACGAGCTCGGGCTGCCCCCCATGGTCGAGGCCGCGGACGACCCTCGTGGCACGGCTTTCACGGTCTCCGTGGACCTCAAGGGAGTGACCACCACCGGGATCTCCGCGGCCGACCGGGCGATCACCTCCCGCGCCCTCGCGAATCCGTTCGTGGCCGGCGAGCAGTTCAGCAAGCCAGGCCACATCTTCCCGCTGCGTGCCCGTCCGGGTGGCGTGCTGCAGCGCACCGGGCACACTGAGGCCGCGGTCGACCTCTGCGAGATGGCGGGCCTGTACCCCGCCGGCGTGCTCGCCGAGATCACCAACCCGGACGGGACGATGGCGCGGATGCCTGACTTGGTGCGGTTCGCGCGCCAGCACCAGCTGGTTCTGGTCTCGGTCGCCGACCTCGTCAGCTACCGGATGGCCCGCGAGGAGCTGGTGAGCTGCACGGCCGCGGCCCGCGTGCCGACCGACTTCGGTGACTTCACCGCTGCGACCTATCGGTCCGAGATCGACGGCACCGAGCACGTCGCCTTCATCCGTGGCCATGTCACGGGCAAGGCCAACGTCCTGGTCCGGGTCCACTCGGAGTGCCTGACGGGCGACGTCCTGGGCTCGCGTCGGTGCGACTGCGGCGAGCAACTCCAGCTGGCGCTCAAGACGGTCGCGGAGGCGGACTGCGGCGTCGTGCTGTACCTCCGCGGGCACGAGGGGCGGGGGATCGGTCTCACCCACAAGCTGCGGGCCTACCAGCTGCAGGACGAGGAAGGCCTCGACACGGTCGACGCCAACCTGGCGCTGGGGCTACCCGTCGACAGCCGTGAGTACGGCGTCGGCGCGCAGATCCTTCGCGACCTCGGCGTCTCCTCGATCCGCCTGATGAGCAACAACCCGGCGAAGTTCGCCGGGCTCTCCAACTACGGCATCACCATCTCCGAGCGCGTCCCGCTCCGGGTGACGCCCAACGTCCAGAACGCCGGCTACCTCCAGACCAAGTCGGCCCGCCTCGACCACGACCTCGACGCTGCCCCTGCGTCGGAACGGAGCGCATCATGACCAGCACGCTCGCACCCCTCGACACCGAGCAGAAGTTCCGCCAGGCTATGGCGGCGTTCCCCAGCGGCGTCACGATCATGACGACCACCGACGAGGACGGCGAGGCCCGCGGGTTCGCCGCCAGCTCGTTCTGCTCGGTCTCGTTGGACCCGGCGCTGGTCCTCGTCTGCATCGCCAAGACGGCCCAGTGCTACGAGGCCTTCATGGCCAACGACCAGTGGTCCATCCAGATGGCCGGCTCGGCCCATCTCGACCTGATCGAGCGCTTCGCCACGAAGGGAGCCGACAAGTTCGCCGGCGGCGAGTTCGTCCCCGACCACCGCGGTGTCCCGGTCCTGCTCGACGCGGCCGTCCTCATCGAGTGCGAGGCACACGCCCGGCTCGACGGAGGCGACCACACCATCCTCGTTGCGCGCGTCATCGAGGTCGACGTCGACGACCGGCCGCCGGTCCTCTACTTCCAGCGTGGCTTCCGGCACCTCGACCAGGTCGCCTTCGACGGGGCTCTCGGATGACGGCCCTGGAGGACCGCGTCGAGGCGGAGCCGCCTCCGCGCGAGCTGCCCGCCGGCGGCGCCTTGATGCAGAAGACGCCGTCGGGCGTGCAGCGGGTCGTCTCGGACATCGGCGAGTCCGGTCGGCTGCTGGCAAGGCTCGTGACGACCGCGGTCCGGGAGCCGCGCGGCTACTGGGGCGCGACCCGGGACGAGATGTACTCGATGCTGCGATTCTGCTGGCTCCCGGTGCTGCTGGCCGTCGGTGGCTTCACTTTCCTGATCGCCAACTACGCCTACGACCTGCTGAGCCTGCTCGGAGCGGGCAACCGGCTCGGCACCTACTTCGTCTTCGCGTCGATCCGGGAGATCTCGCCCTTCTGCACCGGCATGGCCGTCGCCGGCGTGATGGGGACGGCGATGACCGCCGACCTGGGAGCCCGGCGGATCCGTGAGGAACTGGATGCGCTGACCGTTCTCGGCGTCGACGCCGAGCGGACCCTCGTGCTGCCGCGCGTGCTGGCGATCACCGTGATGATGGTGCTCTTCAACATCTTGGGCAGCCTGTTGGGCATCGGCGTTGCCCTGGTCGCCGCCACCTGGCTCGGCGACACCTCGCCCGGTGCCTACATGGGCAACATCTTCGGCGCCCTCACCCTCCCCGAGCTCGGCGGCACGGTCATCAAGACGCTCATGGTCGGCCTCTTCATCGGAGTCGTCGCCGCCCACAAGGGCCTCACCGCGAAGGGCGGCGCCGAGGGCGTCGGCCGGGCGGTCAACGAAGCCGTTGTCCTCTCCTTCGCCGCCATCTGGGTCATCAACTTCGTCGTCAACGCGACGATGCTCGGCCTCTTCCCCGAAATGCTCATGAACAGGTGACCACCGTGACGACTACGACGACGCACGACACCGATCTCGACAACGACGAGACCGAGGAGCCAGCCACGAGCGGCTCCGGTGGCTTCGGCGGCTACAGCGACGGATCCTCGCTGGTCACCGATCTCGGGGACATCGCGACCTTCGGCCTGCACGTGGCTCGCTCGCTGCCCGCCGTGCGGATGCACGGTACCGAGGTGCTGCGGCAGGCCGGCATCTTCATCCTCAAGAGCACGCTGATCATCTGGTTCATGATGTGCATGCTGGCGGCGGAGATCGCACTGGAGGCGCACTACCTGCTCGCCCAGCTGGGCGCCGGCGGCTATACCGCGGTCTTCAGCTCGACGGCTGACTACACCGTGGCCCAGGAGATGTGGGGCTGGATCCTCGCTGCCAAGGTCGGCTGCGGCCTGGTCGCCGAGCTCGGCTCGATGCGGATCAGCGAGGAGATCGACGCGCTCGAGGTGATGGGCTTCGACTCCCTGGTCTACCTGGTCACCACGCGGGTCCTGGCGATCATGATCGTGACGCCGTTCATGTTCGTGGCCGGCACCGGCCTGATGTACATGCTCGGCTACTTCCTCAACGTGCACTACTTCCACAGCGTCTCCGCGGGTGGATACCTTTCCGTGTTCTGGTCCTTCACCACCCAGCAGGACCTCCTGCTCTCGCTCCTGGTGGCAGCGATCATGGGTTTCCTGATCGTTCTCGTCGGTTGCTACTACGGCTACAACGCCAGCGGCGGTCCCGTCGGTGTCGGCAAGGCGACCGCGAAGTCCATGGTCATCAACCTGGTCATCGTCAGCGTCCTCGGCGCCGTCTTCCAGCAGCTCTTCTTCGGCGCCCTCACGCGCGCTCCCATCAGCTTCTGACGTGCTCGGGCACGTCAACGACCGACGAAAGGCAGGACCCGCCATGACCACACAGGTCGCACCCGCGAACAACAACCACGCCTATTACGAGGACATCTACGCGAACGGCGTCATCGCCGATCCCGCGCCGCACCTGAGCCACAGTGTCCAGGTCAAGAACGTCAAGAAGTCCTTCGGTTCGTTCGACGTCCTGACCGGGCTCAACCTCAACTTCGTCGACGACGCCATCACCACGGTTCTCGGCCCTTCCGGGACCGGCAAGAGCGTGCTGCTCAAGCACATCGTCGGCCTGCTCGAGCCCGACTCGGGCGTGGTCGAGGTCTTCGACCGCGACATCTGGCGGATCTCGGACGCGGAGCGCCGGGAGATCCGCAAGCGGGTCGGCATCCTGTTCCAGGACGGCGCCCTGTTCGGCTCGATGAACATCTTCGACAACGTCGCCTTCCCGCTGCGCAAGCACACGCGCAAGCGCGAGTCCGAGGTCCGCAAGATCGTGATGGACCGGCTCGACGAGGTCGGCCTCACCAAGGCTGTCGGCAAGTTCCCGGGTGAGGTGTCCGGAGGCATGAAGAAGCGCGCGGGCTTCGCCCGGGCGCTGGTCCTCAACCCCAGCCTTGTGATGTTCGACGAGCCGGACTCGGGCCTCGACCCGGTCCGCACCAGCCTGCTCAACGACCTGATCCTCAAGGTGCACGCCGAGCACGGCGGCACCTACATCCTGGTGACCCACAACATCCCCACCGCGCGCAAGGTCAGCGACTACGTCGGCGTCGTGTGGAAGGGCAAGCTCATCCACTACGGCGAGACCGAAGAGGCCTTCAACACCGACATGCCGTTCGTGCACCAGTTCCTCTCCGGGGACTCCGTCGGCCCGCTCGGGATGGACTGAGGCCCGACTGATGCTCTCTCCACGTTGGATCGCGGGTGGCCTCGCGGCGACGGCAGTCGCCGGGGTGCTCCTCGTTCAGAAGCAGGACGGGTACGACGTCCAGCTGGTCATGCCCTCGGCGGCGCAGTTGTCGAAGCAGACGCCCGTCTGGATCGACGGCCGCCAGGTCGGTGAGGTCACGGACCTCGGCATCAAGGACGGCAAGGCCCTGGTCACGATCTCGATCGACGACGACGCCGCGCCACTGCACGCCGGGACCGTCACCCGCGTCGAGTGGGTGTCGGCCGTCGGCGAACGGGTCCTCACGGTCGAACCGGGACCGGACTCGAACGCCGAGATCCCCGAGGGCGCCTACGTCGAGGCGGCATCCAGCCAGGTCGAGGTCGACCAGGTGCTGGCCGCACTCGACTCCAAGACGCGCAAGCGCCTGTCCTCGCTGATCAGCCGGCTGCAGTCGACTGTCGACGGGCAGGAGGCACAGCTGAACAGCACCATCACCCAGGCGTCCGGCACCGTCGACGCGCTCGGCGAGGTGCTGCGCGCCGTCGGTGCCGACGGCCCGGCGATCCGCGCCATCGTCAAGGACCTGTCGTCCCTGCTGGACGCGAGCGCCGACCGTCGTACCCAGATCAGCGCCAGCGTGTCGAACCTCAGCGAGGTCGTGAGCTCGGTCGCGAGCGAGCAGGAGGCGATCAGCGCGATGCTGACGCAGCTTCCGTCCACGCTCGACACCGCGAGCACCACGCTCGGCAAGGTGCCGTCCGCGTCCAAGGAGACGGTCGGCCTGCTGGACGAGCTCGAGCCCTCGACGCAGCGGCTGCGCTCGGTGAGCAAGAACCTCGCTCCCGTGCTGGTCGATCTGCGCCCGACTGTCGCCGAGCTGCGTCCCTTGCTCGGCGCCGCCGACGAGCTGCTGCAACAGACCCCCGAGCTCCTGGACAGCAGCCACGCCGTGCTTCCCGACTTCAACGGGATGCTGTCGGACCTGGGGCCGGCGATCGCCTTCCTCCGGCCCTACACGCCCGACGGCGTCGGCGGCCTCTTCAACTGGGGCCAGGCCTTCGCGCCGTACGACGGCGCCGGGCACACCTGGGCCGGCTTGCTGGCGCCGGGCACCAACGCGCTCAACGAGAGCCTGGTGCCGCTGCCCACCGCACGGCAGAACCCGGAGCCCTACCCCGGGCAGGCCGAGGGCCAGCCGTGGATCGACGCGACCGGAAGCAAGGTGCAGTGACCATGAAGAAGGGACTCGTCGCCGTCGTGGCCGTCCTCGTCCTCCTCGTCGCAACGGCGGCGGGCAAGGCGGGCAGCTCCGACTCCGACTCCGTCGAGGTCGTCGCGATGTTCAGCGACGCCAGCCCGCTCCTGCCGGGCAACGTCGTGAAGGCCGCAGGTGTCGATGTCGGCACCATCGAGTCAATCGAGGTCGATCACGGCAAGGCCAAGGTCACGATGAAGATCGACCCGGCCGCCCTGCCGCTGCACCAGGACGTGACGGCCACCATCACCACCCAGGACCTCCTGGGCGAGCGGTTCGTCACCCTCGACCGTGGTTCGGAGGACAAGCCCGAGCTGTCGTCGCCGATGGTGATCCCCGAGGAGCAGACGTCCCGCGTGGTCGACCTGCAGGACGTGCTCAACTCCGTCGACACCCCGACGGCCGAGGGCCTGTCCGCCCTGCTCACCGAGGGCGGCGAGGCCCTGCGCGGTCACGGCGAGAAGACCGACAAGGCGCTCGCCGCACTGGCTCCGGCGCTGCGGCAGGCGGACGACCTGGCCGCGATCCTGCGCGACCAGAACGAGCTCCTCGGCCGCCTGGTCGACACCGCTCAGCCTGTCGCGTCGTCGCTCGCGACGAAGGACGGCAAGGCGATGGACGACCTCGTCGCGTCGGCCACCCAGCTGCTGGAGAGCCTCTCGGCCGAGCGTCAGGCCCTGCAGACCTCACTGACCGAACTGCCCTCGACCCTTGTGAGTGCCCGGGCCACGCTCGCCGAGCTGGCAGGAGTAGCCACGCCGGCGACCCGGACCCTGCGGGCCCTGCGCCCGGTCACGGGCGACCTCTCGGCGATCAGCAAGGAGCTGACCCGCTTCGCCGACGCCGCCGACCCGGCACTCGGTTCCCTCCCGCCGGTGCTGAAGGAGGCCAAGCGGCTGCTCGACCAGGCGGCCCCGGTGGTCGCGGCCCTGCGGCCCGCCGGCAACGGCCTCGTCTCCACGGCGCGGTCCGCCGACCAGCTCACGGACGTCGCGCTGAGCGGGAAGAGCTTGACGAACCTCATGGAGTTCGTGAAGGGATGGTCGCTCGCGACGAGTGACTACGACGCCATCAGTCACTACTTCAAGGCGATGGTGCCGCTGTCGCCCAACGCCCTCGGTGACACCGCGGCGGGTCTCCTCCCCGGACTGCCGGACGACATCCTGCACGGTCTCCCGGTCCCGAGCGCTCCCGACCTGAACCTGCCCGGCCGCAAGGGCGCCGACACGAAGGGCACGCCGGAGGAGACGGGGGAGGCCCCGCCCGCGTCCGACCCGGCCGGTCTCGGCGGTCTCCTCAACGGTCTCCTCGGCGGCAAGAAGTCGGAGAGCGCCACGGGGCTGTCGTCCACGCAGGAGCAGAACTTGATCCAGCAGATCCTCGGAGGCCTGCAGTGAGTACCACGATCACACCCGAGCTGCGCAACCGCGCGTTCGCCTTCCGTGCCGGACTGATCGTCCTGGCCGCGATCGCGATCCTGCTCTACATCACCTTCAAGGCCCAGACGGGCATGCCCTTCCGGCCCACCACGACCGTCCAGGCCAAGGTCGCCAACGTCCACTCCCTGCGCGTCAACGACGCCGTGCGTCAGCACAGCTCGCGCATCGGCCGGGTCAGCGCGATCGACTACGTCGACGGTGCAGCCCTGGTGACGATGGAGCTGGACGGACACGTCGACGTCTACAGCGACGCGAGCGCGGCGATCTGGGACCTGTCGGCCCTGGCGACCAAGTTCGTCGAGCTCGACCCCGGCACCTCCTCGGCCGGTGAGCTGGGGGACACCCCGATCGGGCTCGACCGCACCACCGAGTCGTCGGACCTCTACGAGGTGCTCGACGTGCTCGACAAGCCGACGCGTGAGCAAGCGACCAGCACGCTGCGCGAGGTCGGCGGCGGCATGGCGGGCCACGGGCAGGATCTCGCCGCCTTCCTGGCAAGCGCGCCGGACGTCCTGCACGACCTGGGCGCCGTCTCGAAGGCCCTGTCGTCGAAGGAGGCCGAGCTACCGCAGCTGCTCGCCGAGGCCGAGACCCTCGCGGGCCGTTTCGACGGCCGCGAGGACGAGCTCGCAGGACTCATCGACCAGACCGGCCGGACGCTCTCGGCGGTCACCGTCGACGACGCCGGACCGCTGCGCGAGACCGTCCAGCGCCTGCCCGAGACGCTTGCCACCACGCGCAAGGCGATGGACGACCTCCGCGGGCCCCTGGCCAACACCCGCAAGGCCGTGACCGCGCTCGAGCCCGGGGCCGTGGCGCTCGCCCGCTCCGAGAACAACCTGCGGAGCTTCCTCCGCGACGCCGTACCCGTCGCCGACCAGGTCCCCGGCGTGGCGAAGCAGGCGGTGCCCGCTGTCAAGGCACTGACCGGCGCCATGGCCGACGCCCGGCCGCTGGCACCGCTGGCCGCCCAGGCGGTCAACGACCTGATCGCCCCGTTGCGGGTGCTGGCTCCCTACGCCCCGGACATGGCGTCCCTGTTCCTGCGCGGCGCGAGCTTCGTGTCCCAGGGCCCCAACCCCGGTGTGCGGTACGCGCGTCTCGGAGTCACTCCGGGCGTCAACACCCTCACCGGCGGACTGATCAGCTCGCGTGACCTCCCGCAGAACCAGTACCCGAAGCCGGGTGAGGCCGAGAACGACCGCGCCACGGGCCTCCTGCCCGTCGGCCTGCAGTTCGGATTGGTGAACTGATGACGAACCACCGCACCACGCGACTCGGCCGCCTCGCTGCCGCCTCGCCCAAGGCCAAGGGCATCACCGTCCTGGTCGTCCTGCTCCTGTTCGCACTGGTGGCCTTCAACCGGCCACGAGTGGAGACGACGCTCGCGAGCGGGGAGACCCTCAACGCGGAGTTCAGCCGGGCGTACAAGCTCGCGCCCTACCAGAGCGTGGTCAAGCTCGCGGGCGTCCAGGTCGGCATGGTCGTCGGCGTCGACGCCAGCGACAACGGCTCGGTCGTCGAGATGAAGCTGGACGACGGCATCCTCGAGAAGCTGGGTACGGCGCCCCGCGCGAACATCCGGCCCACCTTGGTGCTCGGAGGCAAGTACTACGTCGAGCTGGTCCGCGAGGGGCAGGAGGGCAAGCCCGCCGAGGGCAGCACCATCCCCGTGAAGCGGACCTCGGTGCCGGTCGAGCTCGATCGAGTGCTGTCGGCCGTCACCCCGGACGCCGCGGAGTCGATCGGAGGCACCCTGCAGAGCCTCGACGCCACCTTCGACGACAAGGGCCGCAAGGCCACGCAGCGCCTCCTGGACGACGCTCCCGCGACGCTGCGGGGCACGAAGGACGTCCTGGCCGGGCTCCGTGGCACGCATCCCGAGAGCGACCTGACCGCGGTGGTGGATGGCCTGCAGAACACGGCCGCAGCACTGAACCGCGACCCGGGTCAGTGGCGTGGAATCCTCGACGACCTGGCCACGACGTCGTCCGCGCTCGCAGATGGTGCCCGTCCACTGGCATCCGCCATCGAGGACGGTCCGGCGACCCTGACCGAGACCCGTGCCGGGCTCGCCGACCTCGACGGCACGCTCGAACGCCTCGAGACGACCGCCCGCTCCTTCCGGCCGAGCGTCCGGGAGCTGGCGCCCCTGCTCGACGAGCTGGACCCCGTGCTGGTGCGCGCCCGCCCCGTGCTGGCCGACGCGCGGGCCGTGGCTCGCGACGCCCGTCCGCTCGTCCAGGACCTCGTCCCCGTGGCAGACGACGCGACCACGCTCCTCGACGACGTCTCCGGCCCGGTCCTCGACCGGCTCAGCGGACCGGTCACCCAGGCGGTCCTCTCGCCGTGGCACGGCTCGGGTGTCTACCAGGGAGGTGGCAACGACCACCTCCTCTACGAGGAGACCGGCTACCTGCTCGCCAACTTCGCGGACGTCTTCAAGTTCCATGACAAGAACGGCGCGATGGGCCGGCTGATGGCCGGCGTCGGCCTCAGCACACCGGGCGGGGTCCTCGGCTACTCGCTGGAAGAGCTCCTCGAGGGCTCGGGGCAGCGCCTGCCGGCCGGACCGCAGGACGGCGCGAATGAGGGTGAGCCCCCGCCGCCGCTGGGCTCCTCGCCGTCGTACGTCGACCGGTCTGGCGGCTCCTCGGGTCTCGCCGACCTCACCCTGCCGCTCGTGACCAAGGGAGACCAGTGATGAGGGAAGACAGCCGCTTCGCGGCATCCATCGAGCGGCTGCGCACGGTTCCGGGTCTCGGCCGCGACGTCAGTGCTGTGGCAGCCATGATCGTGCTGGGCATCATCGCCACGGCCATCATCAAGGCGCAGCTGGGCGGATCGGCGCCTTGGGCCGACACGACGACGGTCCAGGCCGAGGTCGCCGAGATCCCCGGTCTCAACCCCGACAGCCAGAACAGCGTCACCATCGCCGGCGTGAAGGTCGGCGCCGTGACGAAGACCGAGGCGACCGACCGGGGAACGGCTCTCGTGACGATGGTCCTGGAAGGCGACTACCAGGTCCACCGCGACGCCCGCGTGGTGCTGCGCCCGAAGAACGCACTGAACGAGATGCAGGTCGAGCTCAATCCAGGGACCGAGAAGGCGGGCGCCCTCGGCGAGGCCACCATTCCCCTGGACCAGACGTCCCGCCCGGTGCAGGCCGACGAGGTGCTCTCGCACCTCGACGAGCGCTCCCAGATCGCGCTGACGGACCTTCTCCTGGAGTCCGACGTGGCCCTGGCCCGGGCGCCCGAGAACCTGCCGGAAGGACTCGAAGCGACCTCGGACACGCTCAGCACCCTCCGGCCGGTGGTCACGGAGCTCCAAGGCCGGCGCGACAAGATCGCCGAGCTCGTGACGGCGCTCTCGACGATCTCGGAGGCCGTCGGCAAGAACGACGATCGGGTGACCCGCCTGGCGTCCGCGACGAGCGGGACCCTCTCCACCCTCGCCGCGAGTGACGACCAGCTCCGCGCCAGCCTGCGCACACTGCCCGGGTTCACCGACGAGCTGCGCTCGGCCCTGCGGAGCACGCAGGACCTCACCACACAGCTCGACCCCACGCTGGACGGGCTGCACGCTGCCTCGGGTGAGCTGCCGCGCTCGCTCAAGCGCTTCCGCTCGACGGTCGGCAACCTCGACCGGACGGTCCGGGCCGCGCAACCGGCGCTGGACAAGGCGGTTCCGGTGGTCGCCGACCTGCGGCCGCTGGTACGGGACACGCGCACCGCCCTCGGTCCGCTGACGGCCGTCGGGAGCCGCCTCGACAACGACACCCGCACGGTGATGACCTACCTGACCGCGATCAAGGCCTTCGTCTACAACACGTCGTCCGTCTTCGGCGCGGGTGACATCAACGGCAGCATCATCCGCGGACACCTCATCGTGCCGCTGCCCGGGGGCGGCGTGCTGCCGAACTCGCTGACCCAGGGTCGAGGAGACCAGTGATGAAGAAGCTCATGGGTGGCGCCCAAGGCCGCACCCTCGTGCTGATCGCCTTCGTGGCGGCCTGCGGCCTGGTGTTCGCCTGGCTGGTCGGCGGCACCGGGATGAAGCGCCCCGTACTCGACTCCGGTGAGTACACCGCGACGATCGTCGTCGATGACGTCGACAACCTGGTGCACGCCAGCCAGGTCCAGGTCGCCGGCGTCAAGGTCGGCACGGTGCGTGCCGTCGACCAGGTGGATGGCGGCGTACGGATCGAGTTCACCGTCGATGAGGAGGTCGCGCCCCTGCACGAGGGCGTGAAGGTCCGGGTCGGCGAGCGCTCACTCGTCGGTGAGACCTACCTCGACGTCAAGGACGGCACCGGCCGGCAGCTTGCCTCGGGCGTGGCGCTTCCCGCCGAGGCCGTGCAACCCAGTGTCCAGCTCCGCGACGTCCTCGCTGACCTCGACCCCGCCACCCGGGCCGACGCAGGCAAGCTCCTCCGGTCCCTCGGCGCGTCGACGGACGGGACCGGCAAGGACGTCGGCGCACTGCTCGACGGCTTGGGCGACCTCGGCAAGGAAGGGCACACCGCGCTCGACGCGATCGCCGCTCAGTCCGCGGATCTCGAGGTGCTGGCCCGGCAGACGACGCAGGTGCTCGACGCGCTCGACACCGGGCAGGGGCAGCTGGCCACCCTGGTCAGCGACGCCAACCGACTCACCCGCGCCACCGCCGGCCAGCGCTCGTCGATCGAGTCGACGATGCGCAAGGCGCCGTCCGTGCTCGACTCCGCCCGCGAGGCGACATCGTCGCTCTCCGGCCTCGCGGGGTCCCTGGACCCGGTGGCCTCCGACCTGCGGGCCTCGGCGCCGTACCTCACCACGGCGTTGCGCGAGCTCCCCGCGACCACCAACGACCTCGACGGCATGCTCGAGCCGCTCTCGGGTGTCCTCGACCGGGCGCCCTCGACGTTGAAGAGGGTGCCGAGGACGAGTGCGGACATCAGCAGGATCGCGCCGACAGCGACCGCGACTCTCGCGGACGTCAACCCGATGCTGTCCTACATCGAGCCGTACGGTCCCGAGCTCGCCGCCTACTTCGCGAACTTCAACGCGGTGCTCAACTACCGCGACGAGAACGGCGCCTACTACCTGCGGCTCACGCCGCTGGTGAACACCCACTCGCCGCAGCTGCCGATCTCGACCAACGGGCTCCTCGGCAACTACACGAACGCCTATCCGGCACCGGGGACGGGCGCCCGGCCGGGACCGTTCAAGGGCGACTACCCGCGCCTCGAGCGCCAGACCAAGTGAGGCAGGACCCCTGACATGTCCGTGCGCACTCTGCTCCGACTGCTCGTCGTCGCCGTCCTGCTGGCCGGCGTCGGGCTGGGGCTGGTCCGGGTGCGCACGGACACGACGGCGTCGTCCTTCCTGCCGGGGGACGACGCCACCCAGGTGGCGACGACGGCGGCGGCCCGCTCCTTCGGCGGGGACCCGATCGTTGTCGTTGCCGAGTCCGCAGAGGGCGGTGCTCTCCTCGGGGGCGACGAGATCCTGAAGCTCGTCGGCCTCGAGGGGACGCTCGCGCAGCTGCCGGACGTCTCGGTCGTCTACGGACCCGGCACGGTCCTCAACCAGGTGGCGACCCAGGCCAGGAACCTGCTGGCCAGCATCAGCGGCCGTCGCGACGCGCTCCAGGCGCAGGCACGCCAGCGGGCGCTGAGCAAGGGCGCCACCAAGGTCGCGGCCGAGCGCGCAGCGAAGGCAGCGGTCCGGCAGTACGACCGCCGCTACGGCAAGCTGCTCGTGCAGGGCCTGCCGGCCGGGCTACCGACGCTGCGCAACCCGGGCTTCGTCAAGGCCGTCGTGTTCGACGCCGACGGGCAACCACGCCAGCAGTGGCGCTTCGTCGTGCCGCGCCGGGACGCGGTGGCCGTCGTCGTCCGGCCGCGGGAGGGCCTCGACCAGGCCGCCACCGAGCGCCTCGTCGACGCCGTCACGGCGGCTGTCGACGACGCCGGCCTGGCCACCGACCGGGTGACCGTCACCGGCATGCCCGTGGTCGCCGCCGGACTCGCCGACGTGCTCAAGCGGGAGATGCCGGTCATCGGCGGCCTCGCACTCGCCCTGACCACCCTGTGCTACCTCCTGCTCCCGTGGCTCCGGCGTTCTCCGCGCCGGGTCCTGCCGGTCCTCACCACCGGCCTCGCCACCGCGGCGACACTGGCCGTGTTCGGGTGGCTCGACCACCCGGTCTCGCTCGGCGTCGTCGCGTTCCTGCCGATCCTTCTCGGCACCGGCAGTGACTTCCCGGCGTATCTCGTGCGGGGCGCCGACAGGCGCACTGTCGTGGTCACCGGGCTCGCAGCAGCAGCGGGCTTCGCCACCCTCGTGCTCTCGCCGGTTCCGCTGGTCAAGGACCTCGGCATCGCACTCGCCGCCGGCGTCGTGCTGACCTTGGCTCTCGGGCTGGCCGTCGCCGGCAAGGAGGACGAGGACGAGACCGTGGCCGAACGGCCGGCGCCGGTGGCGCCGGTGGCGCCGCTGGCCCGCGCGCCCCGCTTCGCGCTGCTGGGCGCCGCCCTTGCCGTGGCGGCCATCGGCTGGACCGTCCTACCGAGCCTCGACATCGAGGCCGACCCCGAGCGCCTGATCGCCGGCGCGCCCGGCACCGCGGCGATCGACCATGCCGAGGCCGTCCTGGGATCGTCGGGGGAGGTGCAGCTGCTCGTTCGCGGCGACGACGTCGTGACGCCGGAGGCACTCGCCTGGATGGCCGACGTCCAGTCCCGCGTCGTCCGGAGGTACGGCGACAGGCTGCACCTCATCGTCAGCCCGCCCTCGCTCCTGGCATTCCTCGGGAGCAACCCCACGGCGGAGCAGCTGGAGGCCGGACTGGCCCAGGTGCCCGACTACCTCCGGTCCGCGGTGATCCGGAACGACCGTCGTCAGGCGGTCCTCAGCTTCGGCATCGAGCTCGACGACGTCGCTGCCCAGCGCGCGTTGCTGGATGACATCGTCCGCGACGCCCCCGCCCCGCCGGATGGCGTCACCCTCGACACGGCGGGCCTGCCTGTCGTCGCGGGTCGCAGCTACTCGCTGATGTCGGAGCACCGCTACCTCCACGCCGGTGTCGGCATCGTCGTTGCCGGATTCGTCCTCGTCGCCGGGCTCCGTCGGCGCCGCGAGGCGCTGCTCGCCGTCGGGGCAGCGCTTCTGGCAACCGGCTGGGGGTTCGTCGCCGCGCAGCTCACCGGGGTCGCGCTGACTCCGCTCACCCTTGCCCTCGGGTCACTCGCGACCGCGACCGCCTGCGAGTTCACCGTCCTCCTCGGAGCCGCCCAGCATCGGCGCGTTCTGGTGCGGTCCGTCCTGGTCGCCGCGACCGCCGCGACGTCGGGCTACCTCGCGCTCGCAGCCTCGGACCTGGCCGTCATCCGCGGGTTCGGACTGTTCCTCGCCGTGACCGTCGGGCTGTCGCTGCTCGCTTCGTACGTCATCCGGCTGGCGCTGCCGGCCACCGCTCCCGATCGGCCCGCGCCCGGGTCGGAAGCGGCCACCGCTGAACCGAGAGTCGAGGTGCTGGTGTGATCTCCGTACGTGAGCTTCTGGCCGCTCCGTGGCGACGGGTGGTGGCCGCAGCGGTCGCCGTCCTCGTCGTCGCCGGTGGCTCCCTGCTGGTCCACCAGCGCCTGACCGCTCTGCCCGACGACGCCGTCCTGCGGTACGACGACCAGGTGGTCACCAAGGCCGACCTGAAGGAGCACGTCGACACCCTGAACGCCCTCTACGGCATCTCGAGGCCGGAGGACGGCGACGCGCTGGACGACTTCAACCGTGACGTCGCCAAGTCCGTTGCGGTCAGCCTGATCCTCGACCGCGCCGCGAAGGACGAGGACATCGTGATCTCCGAGAAGTCGGCTCGCGACACCCTCGCCTCGATGTTGGAGTCCCAGCTCGGGCCCGACCCCCAGAAGGCATTCCAGGACCTGCTGACGGAATTCGGGGTCAGTGAGGACGACATCCTCGAGGAGATCCGTCGCCAGCAGGCGATCGCCCGGCTGTTCAAGGCGGTCACCCAGGACGCCGTCGACAAGGTGACCGCCGACGACGCCAGGTCCCTCTACGACAAGGACCCCAGCGCCTTCCAGGTGCCCGAGAAGCGGAAGATCGCCAACATCGTGGTCGCCACTCGTCCCGAGGCGCAGCGTCTGCTGGCCTCGATCCGGAAGGGCACCCCGTTCACGTCCCTGGCGCGCACGCGATCGCTCGACGACGCGACGCGGGACAAGGGTGGGCTGCTCGGCACGATCACCGCCGCCGACCTCGAGGAGACCTATGCCGCCGCGGCCTTCGCGGCGCCCAGGGGCACGGCCTTCGGGCCGGTCCAGACCGCCTACGGCTGGAATGTGGGGACCGTCATCGCGGTGGTCCCCGCGCGACAGCAGGCCTATGAAGTCGTCGCCGCCGACGCGCTGGACGCGGTGCGGTCGGAGCGGGCGATGGAGACCTGGCGAGCCTGGCTCGCCGACCGGATCAAGGATGCCGACGTCGAGTACGCCGACGCGTACCTCCCGGCCCATCCCGACGAGCCGCCCGCCGAGGCCACGCCCGCGACAGGGGTCGAGTGATGTCCGTCGTCGTACCGCTCGCGCTGGCATGGGCGTTCCTCGCGCTCAGCCGCTGGGGTCGCCGCAACGCTGCGGAGCTGGTGCCGGTCACCCTGTCGCCCGAGCGACGGGTGCGCGAGGAGCGACGCCTCGTGCGTGGCGCCAGGTCGTTGCTCGTGCTGAGCGTGATCTGTGCGCTGCTCGGCGCGGTCGAGGCGGTCTCGCAGGCGACCGGATGGCGCTGATCCCCCCGAGGGAGGGGGAACTACCTCCCCAGCGGCGACGTGGGGGATGGCGCCGCACAACCAGACTTTCCACGACCCGCTGACGGGCTGATTGCCGGACAAGGAGCACACGTTGACGACGCCACTGCGATCGACACTCGACGTGACGAGCGACGACTACCTCGAGAACCGCCGCGCCCAGGAGGCCGCACTGGCCGAGCTGCAGGAGCAGCTCGACCTCGCGTGCGCCGGCGGTGGAGCGAAGTACGCCGACCGTCACCGGTCCCGGGGCCGACTGCTCGCCAGGGAGCGGATCGAGCTGCTGGTCGACCCCGACGCCCCCTTCCTCGAGTTCTCGTCCCTCGCGGCGTGGGGAACCCAGTTCCAGGTCGGCGCCAGCATCGTGACCGGGCTCGGCGTGGTGTCCGGCGTGGAGACGGTCATCATCGCCCACGACCCGACCGTCCGTGGCGGGACGATGAACCCCTACACGCTGCGCAAGAACCTGCGGGCGCTCGACATCGCCAAGCGGAACCGGCTCCCCGTCATCAACCTCGTGGAGTCCGGCGGTGCCGATCTCCCGACGCAGTCGGAGCTCTTCGTCCACGCGGGCAAGATCTTCCAGGGCCTGACCGAGCTGTCCGCGATGGGCGTGCCCACGCTGGCCCTGGTCTTCGGCAACTCCACCGCCGGCGGCGCCTACGTCCCGGGCATGTGCGACTACGCCGTGCTCGTCGACAAGCAGGCGAAGGTCTTCCTCGGCGGTCCGCCCCTGGTCAAGATGGCGACCGGCGAGGACGCGGACGACGAGGAGCTCGGCGGCGCCGAGATGCACAGCCGGGTGTCCGGCCTCGGCGACCACTTCGCCATCGACGAGCGCGACGCGATCCGGATCGGGCGCCGCATCATGTCCGAGATCAACTGGCGCAAGCTCGGCCCGGGCCCGTCGATGCCGGCCGACGCTCCGCTGTACGACGAGGACGAGCTGCTGGGCATCGCGGCCGCCGACTTCCGCAAGCCGGTGGACCCCCGTGAGGTGATCGCCCGTGTCGTCGACGGCTCTCGCTTCGGCGAGTACAAGCCGTCGTACGGCTCGGCCCTGCTGACGGGCTGGGCCTCGGTGCACGGCTATCCCGTCGGCATCGTGGCGAACTCCCGCGGCATCCTCTTCAGCGAGGAGGCCCAGAAGGGCACGGAGTTCATCCTGCTCGCCAACCAGCTGGACATCCCGCTGCTCTTCCTGCACAACTGCACCGGCTTCATGGTCGGCAAGAACTACGAGCAGGGCGGCATCATCAAGGACGGCGCGAAGATGATCAACGCCGTCACCAACAGCAAGGTGCCGCACATCAGCATCAACATGGGTGCGTCCTTCGGTGCGGGCAACTACGGCATGTCGGGCCGCGCCTTCGACCCGCGCTTCATGTTCTCGTGGGTGAACGCCAAGCTCGCCGTGATGGGTGCCCAGCAGCTCGCCGGTGTGCTGTCGATCGTCGGCCGCCAGGCAGCCGAGGCGGCCGGCCGCGAGTTCGACGTCGAGGCCGACGAGGCCCGGCGTCTCCAGATCGAGGAGCAGATCGAGGCGGAGTCGCACTCCTTCTTCATCTCCTCCCGCCTGTACGACGACGGGGTCATCGACCCGCGCGACACGCGCACCGTCCTCGGCATGGCTCTCTCCGCAGCTCACTCCCAGGTCGTCGAGGGAAGGCGCGGTTTCGGCGTCTTCCGCATGTGAAGGTGGCAGGACTCTCCATGGCAACCATCAAGAAGCTCCTCATCGCCAACCGTGGCGAGATCGCGTCCCGGATCATCCGGTCCGCGCGCGCGATGGACATCGCCTGCGTGGCGGTCTACTCCGACGCCGACGCCGGCGCGCAGTTCGTGGCCGAGGCGGACGAGGCCGTTCACCTGCCGGGGACCGCCCCGGCCGACACCTACCTGCGCGGCGACCTGATCCTCGACGCGGCCCGTCGTACCGGCGCCGACGCGATCCACCCCGGCTACGGCTTCCTCTCCGAGAACGCCGGCTTCGCCCGGGAGTGCGCGGAAGCGGGCGTCATCTTCGTCGGGCCGCCTCCGGCCGCGATCGACAGCATGGGCTCGAAGATCGAGGCGAAGAAGACGATGGCCGCCGCGGGCGTGCCGGTTCTTCCCGGGATCACGATCGAGACCGACAGCGAGATCGACGGTGCCGAGCTCGGCGCGCGCGTCGCCGAGGAGATCGGCTACCCGGTGCTGGTCAAGGCCGCCTTCGGTGGCGGTGGCCGCGGCATGCGGATCGTCCGTGAGGAGAGCGACCTCCTCGAGGCGGTCGAGGGCGCACGCCGTGAGGCGGTGACAGCCTTCGGTGACGGGACCGTCTTCCTGGAGCGCTACCTCGACGCGCCACGGCACATCGAGGTCCAGCTCTTCGCCGACACCCAGGGCACTGTCGTCCATCTCTTCGAGCGTGAGTGCTCCATCCAGCGCCGCTACCAGAAGATCATCGAGGAGGCTCCCTCCCCGGTGGTCGACGAGGCGTTGCGCGCCGAGCTCGGGAATGCCGCCATCGCCGCGGGCAAGGCGATCGGCTACGTCGGCGCCGGGACGGCCGAGTTCGTCATGGGCTCGGACGGCCGCTTCTACTTCCTCGAGGTCAACACCCGGCTCCAGGTGGAGCACCCCGTCACCGAGCTCATCACCGGCCTGGACCTCGTTCGCCTGCAGCTGCTCGTGGCCGAGGGCCACCCGCTGCCGGACGACGTGGTCACGGCGGGCATCAACGGCCACGCGATCGAGGTGCGCCTGTACGCCGAGGACGTCGACGCCGGCTTCCTCCCGGCGACCGGCACGGTGCACGGCTTCGACGTCCCGATGCTCCCCGGGGTGCGGGTCGACTCAGGGGTGATGGCCGGCTCGGAGGTCGGCGTGCACTACGACCCGATGCTGGCGAAGATCATCGTGCACGGACCGACACGAGACGACGCCCGTCGTACCCTCGCCCGCGCGCTCGCTGAGAGCCGGCTGCACGGCGTGGTCACGAACCGCGAGCTCCTCGTCGGCATCCTGCGTGAGGAGGAGTTCGCCTCCGGCCAGATCGACACCGGGTACCTGACCCGGCACGACCCGGTCGGGCTGGCCCGTTCCTGGCGCTCGCCCGAGCTGGTGAGCGTGCACGCGGCCGCGGCTGCTCTGGCCGCCCAGGCCGCGCATCGCGCGGAGGCCGGCGTCCTGCCGACGCTGCCGTCGGGCTGGCGCAACGTCGCGAGCCAGGACCAGCAGGTCACCTTCGAGGTGGACGGCGACGAGCTCGACGTCCGCTACCGGATCCAGCGGGGACGAACCGAGGTGTCGGTCGGTGGTACGGCGCTCGCCGGCGTCCGGGTCCTGTCGGTCACTCCCGACTCGGTCGACCTCGAGGTCGACGGAGTTCGCCGGACGTGCGCCGTGCGGACCTACGGCTCGATCCACTACGTCGACAGCGTGCTCGGCAGCCTCAAGCTGGTCGAGCAGGCCCGGTTCCCCGAGCCCGGCGACCGCAACGAGCCCGGCTCGCTCCTCGCACCCATGCCCGGCACGGTCGTGCGGGTCCCGGTCGAGCAGGGCCAGCGCGTGGAGGAGGGCGCGACCGTCCTCGTGCTCGAGGCGATGAAGATGGAGCACAGCGTCAAGGCCCCTGTTGCCGGTGTCGTGAGCCAGATCAGCGTGAAGCCGGGCCAGGCCGTCGACCTCGGAGCCGTGCTGGCGGTGGTCGAGGAAGAGCCCGAATGACCGCCGTGACCACGACACCCGCTGTCACCTACGAGCTGGACGACGGCGTCGCCTGGCTCACGATCAACCGGCCGGACGCGCGCAACTGCCTCAGCCGTGCTGTCCGGGAGGGTCTCTTCGACGGCGTGCGCCGGTTCAATGCGGACGACGAGGCGAAGGTGCTGGTCCTCACTGGCTCCGGCGACCGCGCGTTCTGCGCCGGTGGCGACCTGAAGGAGATGGCGGAGGAGGGGCTGCAGGTCCCGCCTGTCGACTACGTCCCCCAATTCGGGCGCAACATCGAGGTCGAGAAGCCGACGATCGCTGCCGTCAACGGCCTGGCACTCGCCGGAGGATTCCTCCTCGTGCAGACGTGCGACCTGGTCGTCGCCGCCGAGCACGCCCGGTTCGCCATCAGTGAGGTCAAGGTGGGGCGTGGTGCCCCCTGGGCCGCTCCACTTCCGTGGCTGATCCCGCCGCGGATCGCGATGGAGATGCTGCTGACCGGTGACATGCTCCCCGCCGACCGGGCTCGCCAGGCCGGCCTCGTCAATCTCGTCGTTCCGGCGGGCGAGCTGCGCGACGCGACGCAGCAGCTTGCCCGCCGGATCGCCGACAACGCACCCCTGTCGGTGCGGGCCGGCAAGCGGACGGTGCGGCTCATCGCCGAGACCGGATTGTCCGAGGCCTACGAGGAGGCCGAGCGGATCTGGGAACCGGTCTACCTGAGCCGCGACGCACAGGAGGGCCCGGCCGCGTTCCGGGAGAAGAGACAACCCCGTTGGGAGGGACGATGAGCGGATCAGGCTTCGCCGACCTGCTGCAGGACCTGGCTCAGGAGAGCCTGGTCGTCGATGGACTGGTCGCGTCCCTGGAGGCGTCCGACTGGGGGCTGCCCACGCCCGCGGACGGTTGGTCGATCCACGACCAGGTCAGCCACCTGGCGTTCTTCGACGAGCAGGCGGTGCTCGCCGTGGCATCCCCCACCCGCTTCCGGGAGGGGGCACAGGCACTGATCGCGGGGGGCATGGACTTCCCCGACCGGATCGCCGCGCAGTACCGCTCGATGCCCGTGCCCGACCTGCTCGACTGGTACCGCGCCTCCCGCGCTGAGCTGCTCCGTGTCTTCAGCGGACTCGACGGATCGACCCGCGTGCCGTGGTTCGGTCCCGACATGAGTCTCATGTCGAGTGCGACCGCACGGCTGATGGAGACCTGGGCGCACGGTCTCGACATCGCCGACACGGTGGGAGCAGAGCTCCCCGTCTCGTCGCGGCTGCACCACATCGCGCACCTCGGGGTGCGCACCTTCGCCTTCAGCTTCGCGCTGCGAAAGCTCCGGGTCCCGACGGACGAGGTGCGCATCGAGCTCGAGGCGCCGGACGGAGGGACCTGGGTGTGGGGGCCGGCGGGTGTCCCCAACACCGTGGTCGGGTCGGCACTCGACTTCTGCCTCGTGGTGACGCAACGCCGTCACTTCCTGGACACCGGCCTCGACGTCCGGGGTCCGGCCGCGCGCGACTGGATGGCGATCGCGCAGGCGTTCGCCGGCGCGCCGAGCGCGGGCCGTCCGCCGCAGTCGATCGGCGCGGCGTCGTGAGCGCGCGTCGGGCGGTCCGTGTCGGCAACTGCTCCGGCTTCTACGGGGACCGGGTCTCGGCTGCTCGGGAGATGGTCGAGGGCGGCGACATCGATGTCCTCACCGGTGACTACCTCGCCGAGCTCACGATGCTGATTCTCTGGAAGGCACGGCAGAAGGACCCAGCGGGGGGATACGCCCGCACCTTCCTCACCCAGATGGAGCAGGTGCTCGGCACCTGCATGGACCGCGGCATCAAGGTGGTCGCGAATGCCGGCGGGCTCAACCCGTCCGGGCTCGCCGGCGAGCTGGGCAGCCTCGCACAGCGGCTCGGACTGTCGCCCCGGATCGCCTGGATCGAGGGGGACGACCTCGCGGACCGGATCCCGGACCTGCTGTCGGCCGGGCACGACCTGGCCAACATCGACACCGGACAGCGGCTTGCCGATGCCGGACACAAGCCGGTCACGGCCAATGCCTACCTCGGCGGATGGGGCATCACCCGCGCGCTCGACGCGGGTGCGGACATCGTCGTCTGCCCGCGGGTGACGGACGCTTCGCTCGTCAGCGGCCCGGCGGCCTGGTGGCACGGCTGGGCGCGCACCGACTACGACGCCCTTGCCGGGGCGGTCGCCGCGGGACACGTCATCGAGTGTGGTCCTCAGGCGACCGGCGGCAACTACTCCTTCTTCGAGGAGGTGCTCGACCGCCGCTACCCGGGGTTCCCCATCGCGGAGGTCGCGGCAGACGGCAGCTCGGTCATCACCAAGCACGACCACACCGGTGGTCTGGTCTCGCCCGGCACGGTCACGGCCCAGCTGCTGTACGAGATCCAGACACCGACGTACGCGAACCCGGACGTGGCCGCGGACTTCGCTTCCGTGCGGCTGTCGCAGGAAGGCCCGGACCGGGTGCTGATATCGGGCGCCAAGGGCGGCCCACCGCCCGAGGACCTGAAGGTCGCGATCAACTACCTCGGCGGCCACCGCAACACGATGACCCTGGTCGTCACCGGCCTGGACATCGAGGAGAAGGCGAGCTGGGCGCGCAGCCAGCTGTTCGAGATCCTCGGCGGCGAGGACAGGTTCGAGCAGGTCGACGTCCGGCTGCAGCGGTTCGATCAGCCTGACGCGCCGACGAACGAGCAGGCGACCGCGCACCTGCGCATCACCGTGATGGACCCTGACCGCAGCAAGGTCGGGCGTCGCTTCTCCAACGCTGCGATGGAGCTGTTCCTCGCGGGCTACCCGGGCTTCCACACGTCGACGCCGCCCACCGACGCGAGTGAGTACGGCGTCTACTGGCCCGTCCTGGTCCCCGTCGGCGAGGTCGAGCACCGGGTCGTCCTTCCCGACGGGAGCGTCGAAGTCGTCCCACACGGACCGACGGCACCCTTCCCGCAGCACCTGCCGACGGTGGTTGAGCCGCGTGTCGTGACGGGGCCGACGGAGCGGGTGCCCCTCGGGTCGATCTGCGCCTCGCGCTCAGGCGACAAGGGCGGCAATGCGAATGTCGGCCTCTGGACGCGGGATGCCGCTTCGTACGAGTGGCTGCGCTCGTACCTCACCGTCGAGCGATTCCGCGAGCTGCTCCCGGAGGCGGCCGACCTCGAGGTCCGTCGCTGGGACCTGCCGAACCTGAACGCGCTCAACTTCGTGGTGGTCGGGCTGCTCGGCAGCGGGGTGGCGGCGTCGCCCCGCCCGGATCCCCAGGCCAAGGGGCTCGGCGAGTACGTCCGCTCCCGGTTCGTCCCCGTGCCCGTCGCGCTCCTCGAAGGCGGTACGCGATGAGCACCGAGGTCGTCGTTCGCGACGACGGCCCGGTGCGGGTGCTCACGCTGTCGGGACCACTGAGGCTCAACTCCATCGCTGCGGCGACCGCCGACGCGCTGTGCGACGAGATCCAACGCGCCGAGCGGGACGACCAGGTCCGCGCGCTCGTCCTGACGGGGGAGGGGGAGCACTTCTCGGCGGGCGGCGACGCCGACGGAGTCCTCGAGGCCGGAGCCCGCGAGGACGACGACGCGATGATCCGGTTCATGCGTTCGTACCAGCGGGCGACCCTCGCCGTCTGGCAGACCTCGCTTCCCGTCGTGGCGAGCGTGTCGGGAGTCGCCTACGGCGGTGCCTTCAACCTCGCCCTCGCCTGCGATCTCATCGTCTGCTCGCAGAACGCCCGCTTCTGCCAGGTCTTCCTGCGGATGGGCGTCGTGCCGGACTTCGGTGGCGCCTTCCTGCTGCCGCGGCTGATCGGCATGCAGCGGGCAAAGGAGCTGATGCTCCTCGCGGACGAGATCGACGCCGGCACCGCACAGCGACTGGGCCTCGTGAACTTCGTCCTCGGCACCCCCACGGAGACGATGGACACGGCGATGGCGCTGGCCCACCGGCTCGCCGCCCAGTCGCGGATGGCCGTCTCGATGACGAAGCGACTGATGAACTCGAGCACCGGGGGATCCTTCGAGGCGTCGCTCGAGCTCGAGGCCCTCAGCCAGTCGTCGGCGCTCGGCTCGCGCCGCGCGCAGAGCTCCTTCGAGCGCTTCCGCAGCACCTGAGGTCCCCATGCTGGCGTCAGAGATCGATCTCCAGGAGCCGCAGTCCGACCTGGCGCAGACGCTGCGCCAGGTCGGGGTAATCACGGATCCGGTCGACCCGCGTGGCGTCGTTCACCGTGGTGAGCACGGCCTGCACGATGTAGCGCGCCCGGACCGGGTCGATCTCGGGCCGGGACTCGCGGAGCAGCCGGACCCACTCGGCCACGTAGTCGGCCTGCTGGCGTCGTACGTTGTGGCGCATCGTGTCGGGCAGATCGGTGACCTCGGAGACCAGGATGCCCACCAGGTGGTGGTGCACCGTCGCGAACGCGATGTACTCGTCCAGGGCCAGAGTCAGCGCCTCCCGGGCGGTCTGCGCCGCTGCGAGGGCGCGGGTGAGGCCGAGCTGGAGTGGCTCGGCAGCGCGCGCGATGGTCGCTCCCAGAAGCTCCGACTTGCTGGTGAAGTGCTTGTAGACCGCAGCCCCCGACACACCGACGGCTGCCCCGACGTCCTCCATCGTGGTGGCCTGGTAGCCGCGCTCGAAGAAGAGCCGGGTCGCGGCTGCCACGATGCCCTCGCGCCGGGAGAGGTGGCTGAGCCCAGCCGTGGCGCCCTGTTCGACGGGCGTGGCGCTGTCCGTTTCGAGCACCGGCGCCGTCGCCACCACCCGTGCGCAGCTGCGCAGCAGATCCGACTCGTCGTCCGGGGGCAGCTCGGCGGCATGGTAGGACGGACTGGTCAGCGTGGAGATGACGAACCACGCCAGCAGGTAGGCGTCCGAAGGGCCGAGGTCCTCGCGGATCCGGCCGAGCTCGGCGGCCGTGCGATCGACGAAGCCGAGCAGGCGTTCCTGGGTCAGCTGGAGATCCGCGGAACCGAGGTGCCGGGACTCGCGGTGCCAGAGCACCCCCAGCGCCCGTCGGGGCGCGAGCGCGGCACTGATCGTCGCGATCAGGCTCTCGAGGTCGTCCTCCTCGGAGGGTGCCAGGTCGACCGCGCCCGCGACGACGTCGTCCACCGCCTGGCGAAGGATCTCCTGCTTACTCGGGAAGTGCCGGTAGAGCGCCCCTGGAGTGATGCCGACCTTGGCAGCGATGTCCCCGGTGCCGACGTTCCCGTAGCCGTACCGGTGGAACAGGGCTGCAGCGGCGACCACGATCTGCTGCTTGCGGTCACGGGGACGTCGTCGTACGACCGCCTCCGACTGCGTGCTCGCCATCACCACGTTCCTGTCGCCCGATTGCGGCAACCGCCCCACCCGTCAAGGAGACCACGATGATCAACCCGGCTGCTGCCGCACTCCGCAACCTGAGCCTCCCGATGATCGCCGCGCCGATGACGGGGGTCTCGAGCCCGGCGCTGGTCCTGGCGGCCTGTGTCGAAGGTGTCGTGGGGTCCTTCCCCACCCACAACGCACGCACCGTCGATGAGCTCGATGCGTGGCTGACGTCGATCACGTCCGGCCTCGAAGGCGTGAGCGGGGCAGGTCCCATCGCTCCCAACCTGGTCGTGCATCCGACGAACCGTCGGCTGCAGGCTGACCTGGAGTGCCTGCGGCGGCACCAGGTCAGTGTCGTCATCACCAGCGTGGGGTCTCCGGCAGCGGTGGTTCCAGCCCTCCACGACGCCGGATGCGCGGTCCTCGCCGACGTCGCAACGCTGCGCCAGGCACACCGTGCCGCGGAGTCGGGGGTGGACGGCCTGGTGCTCCTCGCCGCCGGCGCGGGTGGTCAGACGGGCCACGCCAACCCGTTCGCGTTCGTCCGAGCGGTCCGTGAGTTCTTCGACGGGATCGTCGTCCTGGCGGGTGGCATCGCCGACGGACAGGCCCTCTGGGCGGCCCAGGCCCTCGGCGCGGACATCGGCTACGTCGGCACGCCGTTCATCGCAACGACCGAGAGCCTCGCGTCCGTGGCATACCAGCGCGCCGTGCTCGACGCGACGCTGGACGACGTCCGCCTGAGTGATGCCGTCAGCGGGCTGCCTGCGAGCATCCTCGCGCAGTGGCTCGACACCCGAGAGGCGGCGCCGGTCGTGGCCGGTGACTTCCAGGAGGACCGCCTGGTTGCCAACCCCGACGTGTGGAGCGCGGGTCACGCCGTCACCCAAGTGCGCCAGGTCTCCACCGTCGCCGACGTGGTGGCCGGGATCCGCGCGGGGTACGACGCTGCTCGGGGTGCGGTGGCACTCACGTCGTGACGCCTGGTCGGCCATGGATGGTCACACCGGTTCGATCGCGGTGATCTGCCACGCGCCGGCTCCGCCGGCGAGGCTGAGCCTGATCTCCGCGGTTCCGGAGTTGCTCCTCCCGTCTGGAGCCGAAGCGCGCTGGTCTGCGACGACCAGGACCTCGGCATTCCCGTCCTGCATCCGGATGACCCCCACACTCGACACCGAGGTCTGCAACGTGATCCGCGCGGCGTCCTTGGCCAGGTAGGGCGCGTAGAGCTCGCGGAACTGCTGCTGTGCCGCGTCGCTGAGGTGCTCGCCGATGAGGCGCGCCTGCGCCTTCGGGTGCCGCGGGTCGACCGAGAACACCTGGTTGACCACGGACGTCGTCGTGGCGACGAGGTCCGCCGCGACCTTGGCATCGAGGAACGCCGTGTCGGCGGGCTCCGTGGCCGGGGTGTTCCTGTTGGCGAGGACGCCGGCGCACGCTGCTGTGGCGAGGAGCGCGATGACGAGTGCTGCGAGCGCCCGGGTCCCACTGAGGGTGACGAGAACGTCGCGGAACCGGCCCTTCACGACGACGCCCCGAGCTGCTGGACGGCGGAGAGCAGCCATTCGCCCTCGACACGCTGCGTCATCGCGAGGTAGCGGACCACGCGCGTCGAGGGCTCGCCCTTCGACGTCGTCGTCAGTTCGAGCACCGCGAGCAGGCGTGCGCTCCCGCCGGCCTCGTCCCAGGAAGCGAGAGCCGACTCGATCATGCGCACCTCGGTCACCTCCTTGGTCGCACGAAGCTGCTTCACGATCGCCTTCTGCCGGTCAGCGAGCTGGGTGTGGAGCCGTCCGGTCGTCACCTCCGACCACCTGGCGAAGGTCCCGTCGGCGTCACGGTGGTCCGCCGTCATCAGGGTCTGCACGTCGTGGAGGGCCGCGGACCGGGCCTCGTCCCGCGCAGCCGCCTGCCGCCCTAGCGACGACGGCTCCCGTTCGCCGCCGCGCCACGCGAGGAACGCACACGCCCCGACACCTGCCAGCAGGGCCAGCACGAGCACGCCCGCCAGCACCAGTCTCGGCTCGGCGCCAGCGAGGCCTCTGGCGCTGCCGACCGTCAGTCGGCCGGCCGCGACGCCGGCGTCGTCCACGGGCGGCGTGTCGGGATCTGCCGCTGGGTCGACAGCGACGGTAACCGCCGCGCCGTCGTCGACGTCGTGATCGGGTCCGGACATGGTCGTCCTCTCATTAAGTGAGGCGCGAGTAACCGACCTGTCTGAGTTGAGTCATCGATTGATCGGCTTCCAGCGTCACCTTTTCAGGCTGCAATGCGTTGACAGTATGACGCAGGTCACGCAGACTGTAAACGGTAAGTAAATCCGGATTCACCTCCGGAACACCGAAGGGTGAAACATGGGGAAGAGTGCGCACGCCGTCGCCGTCGACGTGGCGGAGGATGCCGGGCCGGTCAGCGCGGCAACTCTCGCCGCCGCATTCGAGAGGATCGGGCACGGCGCTGCCGACGGCGCGCTGGCCATCGGCGACCTCGAGGAAGCCGATCTGGACACCCTTGACCGCCTCGCCAAGGTCGGGCGGGAAATGGTCGTCACGATGCGCCAGCAGGTGCTCCCGCAGCCGACGCGCCTGGCCCGCCGGGTCTCCGAGGCCCTCTCCCGCCTCGAGCAGTGCGCATCCGTGGACGACCTCCTCAGGGCGGTGCCCGGAGAGTTCGGGGTGGCCGGCGACTTCGACCGGGTGCTCGTCTCGACGGTCGAGGGTTCGCACTGGACTCCGCGGACCTGGTGGGCGCGCGACGCCAAACGACCCCAGGACCGGGCGATCGTCGCCTCTCTCCAGGGGTCGCGCATGAGCCTCACCGGCGGCATGGTCGAGGCAGAGGTGGTCAGGCGTCGCTCCACAGCGCACGTGCGTGACATGAACGCGAGCCTGCGAACCTGGGCGCCGTTCGCGGAGATCGCCGAGTCGGCGTCGTACATCACTGCGCCGATCATCGTCGAGGACCGCGTCGCGGGTCTCCTGCACGTCGACGCGGGCGTCAGCCAACGGGCGTTGGACGACACGGACGTCGCCCTTGTCGGCCGGTTCGCCGACGGTGTCGGCGTCCTGCTCGAGAGCATCGCCTTCCGCGGCCGATTCGACGCCCAGGCGCAGAAGATCCAGGAGGCGCTCGCCGCTGCGGCCGCGGCGGTCACTGGTGCGGGCTCCGGGCCCACCCTGATCAGCGTCGGGACCCCGGCGACCGCCCCGCCGGAGCCGAGCGGAAGCGGCAATGCACCAGGGAAGCGCCCGGAGGACAAGCTGACCGCACGTGAGCGGGACGTGTTCGACCTGCTGGTCGCCGGCGCCACGAACTCGCAGATCGCAGACCGACTGACGGTCTCGGAGACGACGGTGAAGTCGCACGTCCAGCACATCCTGCGCAAGCTCCACGCATCCAACCGGTCGCAGGTGATCGCCCAGTACCTTCGAGCAGGAGAGCGAGGTGGCCTCGCATGATGCCGAACGCCGGAGCACGGGCGGTGGTCTTCGGTGGGCCTCGCCGGCGCACGACCCGCAACGTGGATCGCGCCTTCAGGACCCGGGCGGTCGATCTCCTCGCCGATGCCGCCGAGGTGCTCGACCGGCCGCTGGCGCGCCTGGTCGGCACGAGCTCGCCCTGGACGCCGGAGGTGCTCACCGCGGCGGCGGACGACTGCGTGCAGAGGGCGCAGGTCATCGGTGCTGCCGACGAGACCACCGCTCGCCGCCTCTACCAGCTGGCGATCGCGATGCAGATGCTCGCCCTCGAGGTGCAGGAGGAACAGCTCTCCGAGCGTGGTCGGCGTTTGGCCGGTGCCGCGGACGGACTCGCCAGGCTGCGCGGCATGCCGTCGACAGAGGCGTTGATGACTGCTGTCTGCGAGGAGGTGGCGCGGTGCTGCGACTTCGGCCGAGTGGTCGTCTCCCGGGTGGAGAGGTCGTCGTGGATGCCGGCTCGCGCACACTTCGAGGAGGCGGACGAGTCGTGGTTCGCCGACTGGGTCGACGCGGGGATCCCGTTGACCGGCGACACCCCCGAAGCGCGCTTGCTGACGGAGCGCGTCGCCGCGGCGGTCTATGACACCGGCGCCGCCACGGTGCACCGCGACATCATCGTCGAGGCGGGTCAGTCGACCTCCTACGTCGTGGCGCCGATGATCTCGTCGGACACCGTCGTGGGCTTCTTCCACGCCGACTACTTCCCCTCCGACCGTCACATCGACGAGGCGGATCGTGACCTCCTCGGCACCTTCGCCGACGGCGTGATGCGCCTCTACAGCAGCCTGGCGCAGGCTGAGCAGCTCGAGGCCCAACGAGACCGCGCCCGGCAGGCCATGGCGAGCATCGATGCTCTCGGGGCTGCGGGATGGTCGGCCCCGCCCAGGATCGCGGCACGTCCCGACCTGACGGCGGAGCTCACGACGCGCGAGCTCGAGGTGCTGGACCTGATCGTCCAGGGCGCGACGAACCGCGACATCGGCGAACGTCTCGTCATCGCCGAGGACACCGTGAAGTCGCACGTGAAGCAGATCCTCCGGAAGCTGGGTGTCGCCAACCGCGCCCAGGCCATCGCGTGTGCGGCCGGAACCTCCGGGCAGGAGCACCTCTCGTACTCGTGAGGTGGACCTTTGTCCTCCTCGTAGGCGATGATCCCGGGTCGACCGGTGGCGCACACTCGTGCCCCGGCCCACCTGCCGGACGATCGGCGACGGGAGCATCGACATGGGCAACGCCTGGTTCCGTCGTGTCGTCCGCTGGGTCGTCGTCGTGCTTGCCATCGTCTACACCCCCGTCGCGCTGACGGCGACGTGGTCGGCGTTCGTTCCCTCGGCCCCGCGGCTCCAGGACGTCATCGACCGGCAGATCGCGGGGGAGGACTACGCCGCTGGCGCAGGGTCCGTCCAGGCGCTTCGTGGTGCCGACTACATCGACCACCGGATCCCGATGCTGGTGCACACCGTGCTCGGCGCCGTGTGCCTGCTCCTTGCCGTGCGTCAGCTCCTCGGCCCGGCGCGATGGCACCGGATCGTCGGGCGGACCCACGTGGTGGCGGTGACCATCTCGATGGCCGCTGCCGTGCTCTTCCTCCTGGCGACGGAACCCGGGCCGGGGCCGGGCCAGGTGGCCTTTCGCGCCCAGCTGTGGGTGCTGGCTGCCAGCACCCTCGGATCGGCGTGGTTCGCCGCGATCGAGGCACGCCGAGGACGGCTCCTTGCTCACCGAGCCTGGATGACTGTGCACCTCGCGTTCCTGCTCACCGCGCCACTCCTGCGCGTCGGCTGGACGCTGCTTGCGCCCCTCGTGCCCGGGCGGTCGATGCTCGAGAACATCGAGACGGGTGCGATCTTCCTCGCGGTCGCGGCGCCGGCCGGAGGTGTGATTGCCGCCGGGCGGAGCTCCTTGGAGCTCGACACGGCATTGCTCCGCCGGTCGTGGGCCCTTCGGCTTCCGGGGCTTGTGACTGTCGCGGGACTGGGGCTCGCGGTCGTCATCACGCTGGCAGGCGCAGCGTCCCTTCCGGACGGGTACGTCTGGTTCCACGTGCTGCCGCTGCTCGGGCTGGCCGCATGGTGCTGTCTCGCCCGCGCCGGCGGGGCGTCCACCGCGCAGGAGCGGCTGGTGCTGCTGGGCGGCATCGCCGCGGTCCCCTGGGCCGTTCTCTGCGTGGGGCTGGCGGCGGCCACGATCACTGATCTGAGGACTGGACTCCTCACGGGGATGATGGTCGCCCCTGGGTTCCCGATCGTCGCGAGCATGACGTACCTCCTCGAGCGTCAGTCAGCCCGAGCGCAAGGATCCCTCGCCAGGACACCCAACGACCTCCCGGAGAGTGACGCGGGTCTGCTGCCGACCACCTAGGTTCGGCGGAGCGGTCCGGCAGCGATCGCAGTGGCTGGGAGGCGTTTCGCTTGAACGCTGCCGGGCCCGTGACCGCCATGCAGCCTCGATGACTGGAGCGTCGTGCCACCGCAGCCGCCCGCACCGCCGTACGACCTGCCGCTGAACACCACCATGCAGGTGATCGCGACCGTTGCCCTGTGGTTGGGTACGGCCCTGTTGCTCGCCTACGCGGCCCGGATGACTCGGCGAGAGCGGTCGCCGTTCCCGGTGCTGATCGTGCTGGCCGTGGCGGTCGGGAGCCTCATCGAGCCGATCTACGACATCACGTACCACCTGCACTGGCTCGACGCCGGTGAGCAGTGGACCCTGTTCACCAGTTTCGGCCTGCCGCAACCGGTTTGGGTCATGCCGGCCTATGTCATGGTCTTCGGCCTACCCGCACTGGTTCTCTACCGCTCGCTCAGTGAGCACGCCTCGATGGCTCGCATCTTCGGGATCGGTCTGCTGACGACCTCGACCACGGCGATCTTCGAGATCGCGGCCATCAACCTGGACCTCTACGTCTACTACGGAGAGTCGCCGTGGCGAGTCTTCGACTACCCGTTGTTCATCGCCTTCATGGAGGGTGCCCAGATCACCGGCTTCGCGGTGCTCTGCGCAGTCCTGCGCCTGCGGGCGACCGGGCTGGGCCACCATCTCGCCGTGTTCGCGCTGTTCCCGGCGAACTTCGCCTTCGACGTGATCGGTGCCGGGTTCCCCACGCTCATCGTCCAGAACTCGTCGCAGGACCCGAACGACGTCCTGCTCTTCGCTACCGCGTTCGTCAGCGTCGCGCTCGCGGCCACCGCCCTGTGGTGGGCGGGCGAGCTCCTGATCGCGACCCAGGAGGAGCAGTACGAAGCAGAGCTCCATCGACGTCAGCGGATCGACGTCAGAGCGTGAACCAGGTCAGCAGCAGGCCGGACGCACAGCGCTGACAGCTGCCGATGGTGCCGCCGCTGCGGCGGATCTCCTGGATCAGCTGTTCCAGCTTGTCGGACGTCGTCGTCGAGGTGTGCCACGTCATTGCGGCCTCCTTGGAAAGGGCGCTGCCAGTCGAGCGCACCTCGAAGGTGCGCCTGTCAGGGCTTCCCATCGACCCCCTGGAGGGTGAAGTGCATCCGTCGTTCGACGGATTGCAGATCACCAGCTGAAGCCGTCGCGACGCCCGGTGGCCCCAACGGAGGAGACATCTCCTCATTTCGGCCGATGTGTGACCGGAGTCACGACTTGGAGACTCCTGCCCATGGCATCTCTGCAGCAGCTCACCGGGCAGCGCCGCATGGCGCGCCTTGCGGCACTCGTACCCCTGGGCGTCGTCTCGACGGCGTGGACGCTCAGCGTGGCGGGCGCCGGGGCTCTGCCCTCGACTGGTGCCGCCGGGCCGGAGGCGCCCGCAGCGCCCGTCGTGGCTGTTCCGGCCGAGAGTGTCGACGCGCCTGCCAGCCTCAGCCGGTCCGGTGCGTCGCCCACGGCCACCCGTCGCGGCGTGAGGGTCGTCCGCGCGAGCGCCACCTCGACGATCCCCGCGCCCGCGCTGGCGGCGTACCAGCGAGCGGTCACGATCATCCGCGGAGCGGATGAGAAGTGTGGCCTTCAGTGGCCGTTGCTCGCCGCGATCGGTGCGATCGAGTCCCGTCACGGAACCGTGAACGGCAGCTCGCTCGGCCCTGATGGCGTGGCGGATCCTGCGATCGTCGGCATGAGGTTGGACGGGCGGCACGGCACCGCGAACATCTCGGACACCGACGGTGGTCGCTACGACGGTGACAAGGCCTACGACCGAGCCGTGGGCCCGATGCAGTTCATCCCGACGACCTGGGGGATCGTCGGTGTCGACGCCGACAGCGACGGCCGCCGCAACCCGCAGGACATCGATGACGCAGCGCTCGCGGCGGCGGTCTACCTCTGCTCGGGGGACAGCGATCTGAGTGACGAGGCCGGCACCCGTCGTGCGGTGCTTCGCTACAACCACTCGGCGTCCTACGCCCAGAGCGTCCTGGAGGTGGCGCGGTCGTATGCCGCGGAGGACTTCGCGCCCATGTCGGCGGGTCTCGCCGTCATCCCGGAGGGCGCGGTGGTCGCGGACGGGAAGCCCGTCCGCGGGGCGCGCGGCGGCACGGTTCGGGGGATTCGTGCCGCCGCGCAGCCGGAGCCCGCACATGAGCCGGCGCCGAAGCCCGACGGGCCGAAGCCGAGCCCGGGTGGGACGGACGGGAGTGACGGGAAGGGCAAGTCGCCGACGCCGAAACCGAGCACAACGCCGCTCACGCCTCTGGCGAGCACACTCGAGTGCACCCTGACCAGCCTGGACAAGTTGCTGCAGCCGGATGCCCTCACGACTTGTCTGGCGAAGCTCGGCCAGTGACGGGTGGGCGCGCCATCCAGGCGCGCAGTGTCGACGTACGACGCCGGATCGTCACCGCAGCAGTGGAGGTGCTCCTCGAGCAGGGATACTCCGGAGCATCGACAGTGCGCATCCAGGAGCGGGCCGGCGTCTCGCGTGGCCGGCTCCTCCACCATTTCGGCTCCCGGGACCTCCTGCTCGTTGCGGCGGCACACCGACTCGCCACGGAGCGCATCGGAGTGCTCCCGCTCGACCATGTGTGGCCGGACGATCCCGGGGAGCGCATCGACGCCGTCATCGACACGGTGGCTGCGACCTTCGAGCAGGACTACTTCTGGGCGGTGACGGAGCTGTGGGTCGCGGCACGCACCAACGCTGCGCTGAAAGCCGCTCTCCTCGCGGGGGAGCAGGAGCTCGCTCGGGAGATCAGGTCGGGAATGCGTGTGCTCTTCGGATCCGACCTGGCGTCACACCCTGACTACGTCGCTGTGACGGCAGTGATCTTCACGAGTCTGCGAGGCATGGCGCTCACACGCGCCTTCGACCGGCGAGAGGCTCCGAGTCGCCGGCACCTCGACCACGTCAAGCGGGTGGCTCGCCGCGCACTGCTCGATGATGGCGGTTGAGCCGAGGGATAGCCGTTCAGAGCGCGGTGCTGTCCCGGCTCGTTCGGTGCTGCCTGTCATCCAATGCCCGGCTGGCCGCGGTGGCCGCTTGCGCTGGTTGGCGGGGCTCGAAACGCTTACCCCCGGCGTACCCCCACGGTGCAATAGGTGCGGTTTCATGCGTTGAATCGCCTGCTCTGTAGGCGTGAATCCAGCCGGCCGAGGGCCGGAAAGCCATTCGCAATGAGAAGGTCAGGGGTTCGAATCCCCTCACCTCCACCAGCACAGCTTGAACCGGCGGGTCGCCTCTGACCTGCCGGTTCTCGCGTTTTCGGGTCTGGTGCGTTGAGACTTCCACGGGGGATTCACCGTGCCGGGATGTCCCGCTTACCCCGCCGGGTACCCCGGGCGACGGGGAGCCGCGCAGCGCTTCTTGGGTGCTCCGACGAGCCGGTCAGACACTTCGGTCTGGGCGGGCCTCGGTGACCTGCAGTCACAGTGAGTGCACAGGTGGGGGACAGGGCGGTCCCACCGACGGTTCCGAGACTGGGCGTGTGAATGACGACAACACCACCTCGACACCGGAGACCGAGCCACTGGTTGCGGGCTCCGGCAACCGCTGGGAGCGCAGCGCCCAGCCCGACGACGCCCCACCTGCCGACGGTCCGCCGTCCGGTCCGCCCCCGGACACCGGGGCCTACCCGGTCGTCGGGGCACCGGTCGCGAAGCGGCGGCGGGCGCGGGCCGCGGCCGCCATCGCCGCTGCGGCCGTGGTCGCGGGCGCCGGTGGCTTCGGGATCGGCCGCGCGACGGCGGGCGACGACGCCGTACCGGTGAACAACCAGGTCGGCGACTCCGACCAGCGGCCGGGACGGTTCGGCGATCGTCAGTTCGGCGACGGCGACCGGCCGGAGTTCCCGGGCGACGGTCAGCCGCCGGGGGACTTCCCCGGACAGGGTCAGGGCTCGGGTCAGGACTCGGGTCAGGACTCGGCGACGTCATGAGTACGACGCCCGCCGCTCGTGGCTGGGAGGTGTCCCTGTCGTCGGCGACCCGGCCGCGAGCCGCGGTCGTCGACGAGGCCGTCCGCACGGTTGCCGGTCTGGCGTTGTGGGCCGGGCTGTTGCTGGTGGCCTACTGGTGGGTGCGCGACGGCGGCCTCGGTGCTCTCGGCAGCGCCGGCGCGGTCTTGACCGGCCTGGGCCAGTTGTCGGGACTGGTCGGCTCGGTGCTGCTGCTCGCGCAGGTGCTGCTCATGGCCCGCCTCCCGGCACTGGAGCGGGCGTTCGGCCAGGACCGGCTCGCGGGGCTGCACCGCACGATCGGGTTCACCTCCTTCAACCTGGTGCTGGTGCACGTGCTGACCGTGACGTGGGGGTACGCCGCCGGCTCGCTCCTCGCCGTACCCGCCACCTTGTGGGAGCTCACCTGGGACTACCCGGGCATGTTGCTGGCCGCCGCCGCGACGCTGTGCCTGGTGCTGGTCGTGGTGACCAGCATCCGGGCCGCGCGGCGTCGGCTGCGCTACGAGTCGTGGCACCTGATGCACCTCTACGCCTATCTCGGTGTCGGGCTGGCGCTGCCTCACCAGCTCTGGACCGGTGGGCAGTTCACCGCCTCGTCCGCCCGCACCGTGTTCTGGTGGGGCACCTGGATCGTGGCGGCGGGGGCCGTGCTGGCCTGGCGGGTCGGGCTGCCGGTCGTCGTCAACCTGCGCCACCGGCTGCGGGTCACCTCGGTGGTCGGTGAGGCGCCGGGTGTCTGGTCGGTGTACGTGACCGGCCGCAGGCTGGACCTGCTGCGCGTCGAGCCCGGCCAGTTCCTCACCTGGCGCTTCCTCGGCGCGCCGGGCCGGAGCCGGGCCCACCCCTACTCCCTGTCCGCCGCACCCGACGGTCGCAGCCTGCGGATCACCGTGGCCGATGCCGGGGACGGCAGCCGCGACGTCGCGACACTGCGGCCCGGCACCCGTGCGTTCGTGGAGGGCCCGTACGGACGGCTCTCGCCTCGCGCCCGTGAAGCCGGCGCGTCGGGCAAGGTCGCCTTCCTCGGCGCCGGCGTCGGCATCACGCCGCTGCGGTCCCTGCTCGAGGGGATGGCCTATCCACCGGGTGCCGCCGTGTACGTCGAGCGCTACCAGCACACGCCGCTGTTCGCCGCGGAGGTGGACCAGATCGCCGCCGAACGCGGCGCCCGGGTGCTCCGGCTGCCCGGCCGCCGCCGTGCCGACGGATCCTGGCTTCCCCACCTGTCCGCCCCCGTCGACGACGTGGGCGCGCTGCGTGGCTGGATCCCCGACGTCGCCGAGCGCGACGTCTACGTCTGCGGACCCCCGGCATGGACCGAGTCGGTCCGCGCCGCTGCCCGAGCCGCCGGCGTACCCGACCGGCAGCTGCACATCGAGAAGTTCGAGTGGTGACCTCCATGCGACACATCGCCCTGTGGGCCGCCAGCACCGTCTCCGTGCTGGTCCTCCTCTTCGGCTACCACACCTCCACCAGCGGGCCCGAGGCGACGACAGCCGCGCCCCCGGTGTCCGGATCCCTCCCGGTGTCCGGGACCTCCGGCTCGTCCGGCTCGTCCGGCAGCTCGGGGTCGGCCTCGGGTGCGACGACGACCGGTGACTCCGTCGACACGCGATGGGGACCGGTCCAGGTCGCGATCACCGTCGAGGACGGCACGATCACGGCCGTCGACGTCCCCGTCTACCCGACCGGGAACCCCAAGGACCAGCAGATCAACAGCTACGCACTGCCGATCCTCGTACAGGAGACCCTCGACGCGCAGAGCGCGTCGATCGACATGGTCAGCGGCGCGACGGTCACCAGCGTCGGCTACCAGCAGTCGCTGCAGAGCGCGCTCGACCAGGCCGGTCTCTGAGCATGGGTACGACGCACCGCCGCACCGTCGAGGTGATGGGCACCGTCGTCAGCCTCGCCCTGCGTGGCCGCCGCGCGGACGGGCCCGAGGTCGACGCGCTCTGGGCCGAGGTCATCGGTGTGCTGCGCCATGCCGACGAGGTGTTCAGCACCTACCTGCCGGATTCGCCGATCAACAGGTGGGGCCGGGGTGAGCTCTCGCTCGCCGAGGCTCCGCCGGAGATTGCGGAGGTGCTGGCACTGGCCGAGGAGGCCCGCCTCACGTCGGGTGGTGCGTTCGACATCAGGGCCACCCGGTCGCCGTACGGCGGCGGTCCGGATCCGTCCGGCGTGGTCAAGGGCTGGGCCGTGCAGCGGGCAAGTGCGCTGCTGGAGCGGCTTGCCGACACCGACTTCTGCCTCTCTGCCGGCGGTGACATGGTCTGCCGGACCCGGCGTGTCGACGCCGAGCCGTGGTGGATCGGCATCGAGGACCCGGTCGACCCGACCCGACTGATCGCCCGAGTTCCGGTCCACAACGGTGCCGTCGCGACCTCTGGCACAGTGCACCGCGGCGAGCACATCATGGATCCGCGGACGGGCTCGCCGGCGCGGGCCCTGCGGCAGGTCACCGTCATCGGCCCCGACCTGACGGAGGTCGACACAGAAGCCACGTCCGCATTCGTCCTCGGCGACGAAGCCCGCGGCTGGCTGCAGGCGCGGCGCAGAACGGGTGCCCTGGTGTACGCCGACGGCCGGGTCGAGGTGGTCGCACCTGCAGCCGGCTGGCGCGTCACTCCGGTTCGGCCGGGTGCTCCTCGGTCGAGTGCGAGTCGGTGAGGGTGAGCGCGCCGACGACCGCGACCAGGCCGACGACGACCGCGAGCACGCCGTAGGTGATCCGCTCGCCGTGGAAGAAGGACTGCACCAGCGCGCTGCTCCACGTGCCGGCTGGGAGCTGTGCGGTGACCAGGGCGGCGATCAAGGTGCCGACGACCGCCGTACCCACGCTGGTGCCGATCTCCTGCGCGGTGTCGTTGAGGGCGGCCCCCATCGAGGTCCGGTTGGCGGGCATCGCGTCGACGAGCGCGATCGCGCAGATGGTCATCACCGTGCGCAGTCCGATGGTCATCACGACCATGGCGGCGGCGATCGCCGGGTAGCCGTGCTCGACGCCCCACGCCAGGCCGGCCAGTGAGCCGGCCAGGGCGAGGGCGCCGACCAGGCAGGCGGTCCGGTGGCCGAAGCGGGCGGCAAGGCCCTCGGACAGTGGAGTGGCGGCGATCATCGTGACGATGATCGGGAGGTTCGCGAGGCCTGCCCGCACGGGGCTCCAGCCGTAGGCGTACTGGAAGTGCAGGATCAGTCCGAACATCACGCTGGCCATTGCGATCGACGTGCCGGCCTGGGCGATGACCGCGCCGCGGACGGTGCCGTTGGAGAAGAGGCCCAGGTCAAGCATCGGGGAGTCGGTACGACGCTCGCGCCACACGAACCCGAGTCCCGCGCCCACGGCGCCGGCGACCGACGCCAGGGTGAGGGCAGAAAGCCAGCCGTGCTCGACGCCGCTGGTGAGCGACCAGCACGCCAGCCCGATGGCGGTGATGCTCAACAGGGTGCCGGGGACGTCGAGCCGGTCCCTGGTCAGGCCGTCGGCGTCGTCGGCGGGGACGCCGAGGTGGACGCCGACGAAGGCGACCAGCGCGATCGGCGCGTTGACCAGCAGCAGCCACTCCCATCGCACGTGCGCCAGGGCGGTGCCGCCGAGCAGCGGACCGAGGACGAAGCCGGACATGCCGACGAGGATCATCACCGTCATCGCCCGCATCCGCAGCGTCTTGTCGTCGAAGAGCCGGAAGACGAGGGAGTTCGTGATCGGCGCCATTGCCGCGGCGGCGACGCCGAGGGCAGCCCGCAGCGCGATCAGCTCGCCCGCGGTGCTGACGAACACCACCAGCCCGCTGAGCACGCCGAACACGACGAGGCCGACCTGCAGCACGCGGCGCCGCCCGAACCGGTCGGCGATCGACCCGGCGGTGAGCAGCAGGCCGCCGAAGGTGAGCGAGTAGGCGCCGGTGACCCACTGCAGCGCCGTCGTACCGCTGCCCAGGTCGCGGCCGATGGTCGGCAATGCGATGGACAGCAGGGTGTTGTCGACCATCTCGACGAAGAAGGCCAGGCACAGTGCGGCCATCGGGATCCACGCCGCACGCAGCGACGGGTAGGTGCGTGACGGACCGGCGGTCACGATCGTGGTGCTGGACATGGTGGGCTCCCCTCGGGTCAGGGCCCACCTTGAGGAGCACCGGTTTCACGGTGGTTTCACGACGCCTTCACGGCTCTTCGGGCCACGCGCCGACAGGCGAGGTATCCCTTGCGGAGATGGCGCCGTCCTCGACCGCGTGCCGAGGCGGCCGACGTCGTGACTGCCTGGAGTCCCGATCCGATTCCAGGGCTGGCAAGGCGGTGGACGCGTCGCCAGTTCGCCTGCTGTCTCGGCAGGAACTCAGCCTGTCGAGCGTCGTACGACGAGCTCGGGCTCAAGCACGATGTCGCGCACCTGCGCGGACGGATCCTCGATGGCGGCCAGCAGGAGGTCGGTGGCGACTTCGCCCAGCTCCTCGCGGGGCTGGCGGACGGAGCTCAGCGGGATCGCGGCGGACGCGGCGAAGTCGATGTCGTCGTAGCCGAGGATCGCGACGTCGTCGGGCACCCGGACGCCGGCGAGGGTGAGCGCCTGGAGCACGCCAAGAGCGACGAGGTCGTTGGCTGCGAAGATCGCGTCGGGCCATTCGCGGGCAGGCAGTGCGAGCAGCGACTCCGCGCCCTGGCGGCCGGCGTCGGCGTCCATGGTCCCGGTCTCGACGAAGCGGAGCGAGGTGCCGGCGTGCTCGGCGACGACTGACTCCGCCCCGCGGAGGCGGTGCTTGATCTGGGTCAGGCCCCGCGGGCCGCCGATGAAGGCCAACCGGCGGCGTCCCACTTCGACGAGGTGCGCGGCGGCGATCCGCCCGCCCCGCACGTCGTCGACAGCGACTGACGAGAACTCCCGTGAACCGGTACGACGGTCGACCACCACGACCTGTGTGCCGCGCTCCCTCAGCCGACGCAGCCGGGGGAGCACCTTGCCGACGGGGGTGATGAGCAGGCCGCTGACCCGTTGCTCCTCGAACAGGTCGAGGTAGGTCGACTCGCGCTCGGCGTCCTGGCCCGAGCTGCCGAGGATGAGCGGTCGGCGGTGCTCGCCCAGGCGCAGCTCGACGCCCCGCGCGACGTCGGTGAAGAACGGGTTGCGGACGTCGAGCACGATCATCCCGACAGCGCGGTTGGTGCCGGCCCGCAGCTGGCGCGCGGCGTCGTTGCGGATGAAGCCCAGCTCGCCGATGACGCGCTGCACGTGCTCGAGCGTGGCGGGGGAGACCTTCTCCGGTCGGTTGAGGACGTTGGACACCGTCCCGACGGAGACGCCGGCCGCGGACGCGACGTCCTTGACCGAGACGTTGCGTCCCTGCTCGCCCGGCCGGGCGGCCTCGCTGGTGGTCACCGTTCCTCCTCCGTGTGGGCTCACCCTAGGACCACGGCGCCGTCAGCCCGCGACATTTGATTCGTTTCAAGAAAGTTTCGACGGGCTCCTTGACGTGTGTGATCGCAGTCACCTACTGTCCCGTTATCGCCGATTGAAACCTTTCAATCGCCTGATGTCCAGAGCTTGAGGAGAGAGATGTCGACAGCAGCGGGTCACGAGGAGCGCATCGCGCCGACCCTCGAGTTGCGTGACGTCGCGAAGTCCTTCGGCGCCGTCGCGGCCCTGCGTTCGGGCACTCTCGTGGTGGACCCCGGGTCCATCCACGCGCTGGTCGGCGAGAACGGCGCCGGCAAGTCGACCCTGGTCAAGATCGTCGCCGGCGTGCACCGTCGCGACGCGGGGGTGTTCCGGCTCCTGGGCCAGCCAGTCGACTTCGGCTCGACGGCCGACTCGAAGGCCGCTGGCGTCGCGGTGATCTACCAGGAGCCGACGCTGTTCCCGGACCTCTCGGTCGCGGAGAACATCTTCATGGGCCGGCACCCGCTCGGCCGCGGCCGCCGGATCGACCGCACGCGGATGTACGACGAGGCGAGCGCCCTCTTCGCCCGGCTGGGCGTCGCCATCGACCCCCGCCGGGTCGCGAACGGCCTGTCGATCGCCGACCAGCAGCTCATCGAGATCGCCAAGGCCATCTCGCTCGACGCGAAGCTGCTCGTGATGGATGAGCCGACCGCGGCACTGAGCGGCAACGAGGTCGCCCGTCTGTTCGCGGTCGCGCGCAGCCTCCGCGACGAGGGTCGCGCGCTGGTCTTCATCTCGCACCGCTTCGACGAGGTCTTCGACCTCTGCGACACCGTCACCGTCATGCGCGACGGGGCCTACGTCTCCACCCACCGGATCGCCGAGACCACCGAGGCCGAGATCGTCGCGAAGATGGTCGGCCGCGAGGTCGCCGAGCTCTTCCCGAAGACGCCCGCCGAGATCGGCGAGGTCGTCCTCGAGGTCGAGGACCTCAGCTCCGCCGGCGAGTTCCACGACATCACCTTCCAGGTCCGTGCCGGGGAGATCGTCGGCCTGGCCGGCCTTGTCGGGGCCGGCCGCAGCGAGATCGCGCGGGCCGTCTTCGGTGTGGACGGGTACGACGCCGGGCGGGTCGCGCTCAACGGCAGGCCCGTCCCGAAGCGGCAGCCCCGGCGGGCGATCCGTGCGGGCATGGCGTTCGTCCCGGAGGACCGGCGCCAGCAGGGCCTCGTGATCGAGGGCTCGGTCGCGAAGAACGTCGCGTCGGTCATCCGCGGCGGGCTCAGCAAGGCGGGTCTGCTCACCGCCTCGGCCGAGAACAGGGCGGCCGGACCATGGGCTGCGAAGCTGCAGGTCAAGACGAGCGCCCTCGACATGCGGGCCGCCACCATGAGCGGCGGCAACCAGCAGAAGGTCGTCATCGCCAAATGGCTGGCGACCGGGCCGAAGCTGCTGATCATCGACGAGCCGACCCGCGGCATCGACGTCGGCACCAAGGCCGAGGTCCACCGCCTGCTCTCCGACCTCGCCGGCCAGGGCCTCGCGATCCTGATGATCTCCTCCGAGCTGCCGGAGGTCCTCGGCATGGCCGACCGCGTCCTCGTCGTCTGCGAGGGCCGGCTGACCGCCGACCTCGCCCGCGACGTGGCTACCCCCGAGAACGTCATGGCCGCCGCCACCCGCTCGGCGCAGCCCTCGTCCACGAAGGAGCCGGCTGCATCATGAGCACCGCCACCCTCCATCCCTCGCAGGAGAGCGCTGCGACCCGCGTACTGCAGGCGCTGCTCCGCTCCCGCGAGCTCGCCATCGTGATCGTGCTGGCATTGATCCTCATCGTCGCGACCAGCCGCCGCAGCTCGTTCGTGTTCAGCGCCGACGGCTGGCGCGACACCCTGCTCGCGCCGTCGATCCTGCTCCTGCTCGCTGTCGGCCAGATGGTGGTCGTGGTCACCCGCAACGTCGATCTCTCGGTCGGCTCGACGCTCGGCATCACCGCCTATGCGACAGGGAAGATCTTCGTCGCCAATCCCGAGACGTCGGTCGTGGTCGTGTTCGTGGCCGGCCTCGCCATCGGCGCGGTCGTCGGCGCCCTCAACGGCCTGCTGGTCACCGTCTTCAAGGTGCCGGCCCTGGTGATCACGCTCGGCACGATGTACGTCCTGCGTGGCGCGCTGACCCATGAGGTCGGCAGCGACCGGATGACGGCGGGCGACTACCCGGCCCACTTCGAGAAGCTCGGCACCCAGCAGGTGCTCACGATCCCGGTGCTCACGATCATCGCGCTCGTCGTCGTCGGCCTGGTCGGCTACTACCTCCACACCGCCCGCGGCGGCCGCGAGCTCTACGCGATCGGCTCCGACCCGGACGCCGCCGACCTCTACGGGCTGCCCTCCGGTCGCCGCGTGTTCGGCGCCTTCGTCCTCTGCGGCGCGCTCGCGGGACTCGCCGGGGTCTTCTCCGCCGCCCGCTACGCCACGGCCTTCTCCGGCACCGGCTCCGGCATCGAGCTCCAGGCCGTCGCCGCCGTCGTCATCGGCGGGGTCGCCATCTTCGGCGGCAGCGGCACCGTCTGGGGCGCCGCCATCGGCGCCTTCCTCCTGGTCACCATCAACCGGGCGCTCCCGATCCTCGGCATCAGCGAGTTCTGGCAGGGCGCCGTCGTCGGCGCTCTGATCATCGGCTCGATCGTTCTGGACCGCGTGCTGAGCGTCCGTCGTACGAACAAGCTCGTGGAAGCGAGGGACCACGCATGAGCACCCTGACGAAGGAGCCGACGCCGGCTGCTGCCGCTCCGGCCCGCACCTACCCGGCGTACTCCCGCAACCTCCTTGCCCGCGTCCTGCTCAACCGCGAGGCGGCGGTCATCCTCGGCCTGGTCGCGGTCTACCTCTACGCGATGGCCAACGTGCAGTTCTTCGACGGCCCACTGACGACGTACAACCTCAGCAAGGAGTACGCGCCGATCCTGCTGATGGCGCTGCCGATGACGCTGATCATCATCACCGGCGAGATCGACCTCTCCGTCGCGAGCACCCTCGGCGCGAGCGCCGCGATCACCGGCGTGCTGGTCGTGGAGCACGACCTGTCGGTCCCGGTCGCCGCGCTCGTCGCGATCGGCGTCGGTGCGCTCCTCGGCGCGCTCAACGGCTTCTTCGTCGCCTACGTCGGACTGCCCTCGCTCGCGGTCACGATCGGGAGCCTCGCGCTCTACCGCGGTCTGGCGGAGGGACTCATCCAGGACAAGCGGATCGCCGGCTTCCCGGAGAGCTGGCAGGACTGGCCGACCGAGCGGATCGGCGAGTCGCAGTACCCCAACATCGTCATCCCGATCGCCGTCCTGGCCGTGCTGTTCGCGCTGCTGCTGCACTTCACCAGCTTCGGCCGCGGGGTCTTCGAGATCGGCCTGAGCGACGAGGCCGCGCACTTCTCCGGCGTCAACGTCGCCCGCACCAAGCTCATCCTGTTCACGCTCAGCGGTGCGGTCGCCGCCCTCGCCGGGGTGTACGTCGCGCTCAAGGCGAACTCGGTCGCCACCGACACCGGCAACGGCTTCGAGCTCAAGGTCATCGCGGGCGTGCTGCTCGGCGGGGTCTCCATCTTCGGCGGGCGCGGAGCCCTGCACGGCGTGGTCGCCGGCGTCCTCCTCATCGCCGTCCTCAACTCGGCGCTCCAGCTCGACGGGCAGGGCTCCGAGGTCATCCAGATCATCATCGGCCTCCTGCTGGTCGGCTCGGTGATCGCCTCCAACTTCCTGCCGCGTATCCGGGCCTTGATCCCGCGGCGGGCAGCGGTAGCAGCTACCGCACCACAGACGCCGGTCAACGGCGACCAAACCCGAAAGGCAAGTCAATGAGGATCAACTCCAAGCGGTTCGCTGCCGGCGCCGCCCTGGCGCTGGTCGCCTCCCTCGGCCTCGCCGCCTGCGGAAGCAGCGACGACGGCGGCTCGGGCAGCGACGGCGGTGACGTCACGGTCACCTTCCTGCCGAAGAACCTCGGCAACCCGTACTTCGAGACCAGCGACGCCGGCGGCAAGAAGGCCGTCGAGGAGTTCGGTGGCACGTACGACGAGGTGGGTCCCGACACCGCCGGCCCCGACGCCCAGGTCAGCTTCATCGACACCGCCGCCCAGCAGGGCGTGAAGGGCCTCGTCGTCTCCGCCAACGACCCGACGGCGCTGTGCGACTCGCTCGACGCCGCCCGCGACGCCGGCACGAAGGTCGTCACCTTCGACTCCGACACCGACGCCGAGTGCCGCGACCTGTTCATCAACCAGGCCACCGCCGAGGGCATCGCGAAGGTCCAGGTCGACATGATCGCCGAGCAGATCGGTGACTCCGGCGAGATCGCGATCCTGTCGGCGGCCGCCAACGCGACCAACCAGAACGCCTGGATCAAGCTGATGGAGGAGGAGCTGAAGAGCCACCCCGACATCAAGCTCGTCGACACCGTCTACGGCGACGACGACGACCAGACCTCGTTCGACAAGACGGCCGCGCTGCTGGCGGACCACCCGAACCTCAAGGGCATCATCTCGCCCACGACCGTCGGCATCTCCGCGGCCGCGCGCTACCTGTCGACCTCGGACGCCAAGGGCAAGGTCGCGCTGACCGGCCTCGGCACCCCGAACCAGATGCGCGACTACGTCAAGGACGGCACCGTCAAGGAGTTCGCGCTCTGGAACCCGGAGGACCTGGGCTACCTGGCGGCGTACGCCACCAAGGCGCTCGTCGACGGCGACATCACCGGCAAGGAGGGCGACACCTTCGAGGCCGGCGACCTCGGTGAGTTCACCGTCGACGAGAACGGCACCGTCCTGCTGGGCGACCCGTTCCGCTACAACGCCGACAACATCGACGACTTCAACTTCTGAGCCGTCACCCACCCGCAGGAACAGGGAGAGGAGGTCACCCATGCCCCGCTACTGCTTCAGTCTCCAGGTCCGTCCCGACCGGATGGAGGAGTACGTCGAGCGCCATCGGACCGTCTGGCCGGAGATGCTCGACGCGCTCGAGGAGACGGGCTGGCGCAACTACTCCCTGTTCCTGCGGGAGGACGGGCTGCTGATCGGTTACGTCGAGTCCGACGACCTGGTCGCCGCCCAGGCCGCCATGGCCGCCACCGAGGTCAACGCCCGGTGGCAGGCCGAGATGGCGCCGTACTTCACCCAGCTCGAGGGCGCACCCGACGAGGGGTTCGTCCTGCTCCACGAGGTGTTCAACCTCGACGACCAGCTCGAAGGCACACGATCATGACAAGTCACCAGGGATTCGCCGCCATCGCGGCCCAGCTCGAAGGCCAGGCCATCGAGCTCCCGTCCTGGGCGTTCGGCAACTCCGGCACCCGGTTCAAGGTCTTCGGCAGCGCGGGGACCCCGCGCTCGGTCGAGGAGAAGATCGCCGACGCCGCGACCGTGCACCGGTTCACCGGACTCGCCCCGACGGTCGCCCTCCACATCCCGTGGGACAAGGTCGACGACTACGCCGCGCTGCGGTCCTACGCCGGCGAGCAGGGTGTCGCGCTCGGCACCATCAACTCGAACACCTTCCAGGACGACGACTACAAGTTCGGCGCCCTGACCCACGTCGACCCCAAGGTCCGCCAGAAGGCGATCGACCACCACTTCGAGTGCATCGACATCATGCACGCGACCGGCTCGCGCGACCTCAAGATCTGGCTCGCCGAGGGCAGCAACTACCCCGGCCAGGCCGACCTCCGTGGCCGCCAGGACCGGCTCGCCGAGTCGCTGGCCGCGATCTACGACCGGATCGGCGAGGACCAGCGACTCGTGCTCGAGTACAAGTTCTTCGAGCCGGCGTTCTACCACACCGACGTCCCGGACTGGGGCACGTCGTACGCCCAGGTGAGCGCCCTCGGCGAGCGCGCCGTGGTCTGCCTCGACACCGGCCACCACGCGCCCGGCACCAACATCGAGTTCATCGTGATGCAGCTGCTGCGGCTCGGGAAGCTCGGCTCGTTCGACTTCAACTCGCGCTTCTACGCCGACGACGACCTCATCGTCGGCGCGGCCGACCCGTTCCAGCTCTTCCGCATCCTGTTCGAGGTGATCCGTGGCGGCGGCTACGGCCCGGCCAACCCGGACGGCCGCAGCGAGGTCGCGTTCATGCTCGACCAGTGCCACAACGTCGAGGACAAGATCCCCGGCCAGATCCGCTCCGTGCTCAACGTGCAGGAGATGACCGCGCGGGCGCTGCTCGTCGACCGCGAGGCGCTCGACGCCGCACAGTCGGCCGGTGACGTGCTCGGCGCACACGGTGTGCTGATGGACGCCTTCTACACCGACGTCCGCGCCGACCTCGCCGCTTGGCGCGAGGAGCGCGGCCTGCCCGGCGACCCGATGAAGGCGTACGCCGAGTCCGGCTACCAGGCGCAGATCGAGGCCGCCCGCGTCGGCGGCACCCAGCTGTCCTGGAACTGACCAACCGCCGGTGGTCGAGGAGGTCGCGCAGCGACCGACACGAGACCCCGTGACCGACCAGACCAACCGCACCCCGAGAAGGACGTCATGACGAACCCCGCAGCGGCCGCGCTGATCGCGCGCTCCAACCGCCTCGGCGCCGACCCCAAGAACACCAACTACGCGGGCGGCAACACCTCGGCCAAGGGCACCGAGACCGACCCGGTCACCGGCGAGCCCGTCGAGCTCCTCTGGGTGAAGGGATCCGGCGGCGACCTCGGCACCCTCACCGAGTCCGGACTGGCCGTCCTCCGCCTCGACCGGATGCGCAGCCTGGTCGACGTCTACCCCGGTGTCGAGCGCGAGGACGAGATGGTTGCCGCGTTCGACTACTGCCTCCACGGCAAGGGCGGCGCCGCGCCGTCGATCGACACCGCCATGCACGGCCTCGTCGACGCTGCGCACGTGGACCACCTGCACCCCGACTCCGGCATCGCGATCGCGACCGCCGCCGACGGCGAGGCGCTGACCAAGGAGATCTACGGCGACAAGGTCGTCTGGGTGCCGTGGCGCCGTCCCGGCTTCCAGCTCGGCCTGGACATCGCCGCGATCAAGGAGCAGAACCCGCAGTCGATCGGTTGCATCCTCGGCGGGCACGGCATCACCGCCTGGGGTGACACCAGCGAGGAGGCCGAGGCCAACTCGCTCTGGATCATCGACACCGCGGCGGCGTACATCGCCGAGCACAGCAAGGCGGAGCCCTTCGGCGCCGCGCTCGACGGGTACGGCGCCCTGCCGGCCGCCGAGCGCCGGGCACGGGCCGCCGCGCTCGCCCCGACCATCCGCGGCATCGCGAGCGCTGACCGGCCGATGGTCGGCCACTTCACCGACAGCGACGTGGTCCTCGAATTCCTCGCGAGCAGCGAGCACCCGCGCCTGGCCGCCCTCGGCACTTCCTGCCCCGACCACTTCCTGCGTACCAAGGTGAAGCCCCTGGTGCTCGACCTCCCCCCGACCGCGTCGGTCGAGGACAGCATCGCCCGGCTGCACGAGCTGGCCGTTGCCTACCGCGAGGACTACCAGGGCTACTACGACCGCAACGCCGTCGCGGACTCGCCGGCGATCCGCGGCAAGGACCCACTCATCGTGCTGGTGCCCGGCGTCGGCATGTTCAGCTTCGGCAAGGACAAGCAGACCGCCCGTGTGGCCGGTGAGTTCTACGTCAACGCGATCAACGTGATGCGCGGCGCCGAGGGCCTGTCGTCGTATGCGCCGATCGACGAGGCGGAGAAGTTCCGCATCGAGTACTGGGCGCTCGAGGAGGCCAAGCTCCAGCGGATGCCGAAGCCGAAGCCGCTCGCCACCCGGGTCGCGCTGGTCACCGGCGCCGCCTCCGGCATCGGCAAGGCGACCGCCGCCAAGCTGGCTGCCGAGGGCGCCTGCGTCGTGATCGCGGACCTCAGCCTGGAGAAGGCCCAAGAGGCCGCCGCGGAACTGGGCGGCTCGGACGTCGCCGTCGGCGTCCAGGTCGACGTCAGCGACGAGGCCGCCGTCCAGGCCGCCGTCGACGCCGCGGTCCTGGCGTTCGGGGGTGTCGACCTCGTCGTCAACAACGCCGGCCTCTCGCTCTCGCGCTCGCTGCTCGAGACCACGGAGAAGGACTGGGACCTCCAGCATGACGTGATGGCCAAGGGCTCCTTCCTCGTCGCCAAGGCGACCGCGAAGGTGATGATCGACCAGCAGCTGGGCGGTGACATCGTCTACATCTCCAGCAAGAACTCGATCTTCGCCGGCCCCAACAACGTCGCGTACGGCGCCGCGAAGGCCGACCAGGCCCATCAGGTCCGCCTGCTCGCGGCCGAGCTCGGCGAGCACGGCATCAAGGTCAACGGCGTCAATCCCGACGGCGTCGTCGCCGGCTCGGGCATCTTCGCCAGCGGCTGGGGCGCCAACCGGGCCGCCGTCTACGGCGTCGAGGAGAAGGACCTCGGCAAGTTCTACGCCCAGCGCACGATCCTCAAGCGGGAGGTGCTGCCGGAGAACATCGCCAACGCCGTGTTCGTGCTCTGCGGACCCGAGCTCACCCACACCACCGGTCTGCACATCCCGGTCGACGCCGGGGTGGCTGCCGCCTTCCTCCGATGAACGCCGTCCGGGTCGCAGCGGTCGACCTCGGTGCCACCTCCGGCCGGGTGATGTCCGGCCGGATCAGCGGCGAGCGCGTCGAGATCAACGAGATGCACCGCTTCCCCAACGGGGCGGTGCGGGTGCGCGGCTCGCTGTTCTGGGATGTCCTCGGCATCCACCGCGAGGTGCTCAACGGCATCGGCGAGGTGGCCCGGACCGGCCCGCTGCACGGCATCGGCATCGACTCGTGGGCCATCGACCACGGGCTGCTCGACCGCGACGGCCAGCTGCTCGGCCAGGTCTTCAGCCACCGCGACGCGCGCGTCGACGGAATCGCCGAGAAGGTGGTCGCAGAGGTCGGTGCCGACCGCCTCTACGGGACGACCGGCATCCAGCAGCTCCCTTTCAACACCCTCTACCAGCTGGTCGCCGCCCGCGGCACGGCTGCGCTGGAGTCCGCGGAGACGATGCTGCTGCTGCCCGACCTGCTCGGCTACTGGCTCACTGGCGCGATCGGCGCCGAGCGCACCAACGCCTCGACCACCCAGCTGTACGACGTCCGCACCGGCACCTGGGCGGTCGACCTGTGCCGGGAGCTCGGGCTGCCGTGGGGGATCCTCCCTCCCCTGCGGGAGCCGGGCTCCCTGCTCGGCCCGCTGCTGCCCGACGTCGCCCGGGAGCTCGGTGTGTCCGCTGACGTACCGGTCGTCGCAGTGGGCTCGCACGACACCGCGTCGGCGGTCGTCGGCGTCCCCGCGCAGGCCGAGGACTTCGCCTACATCTCCTCGGGCACGTGGTCGCTGGTGGGCCTCGAGCTCGACCAGCCGGTGCTGACCGAGGACGCCCGCCTGGCCGACTTCACCAACGAGATCGGCGTCGACGGAACGGTCCGCTTCCTCAAGAACGTGATGGGCCTGTGGGTCCTCTCGGAGTCGCTGCGCTCGTGGAGCGAGCGGCGCTTCAAGGACGTCGAGCTGCGCTCGCTGATCGAGGCCGCGGCCGGGTTCGAGCCGCTGCGTACGGTGGTCGACATCAACGACCCCCGTCTGCTCTTCCCGAGCAGGGCGGCCGACCCGATGCCCGAGCGGATCGCGAAGCTGGCGGCTGAGGCCGGCGAGGTGATCCCGCACTCGCCGGTCGCGATCACCCGCTGCATCGTGGACAGCCTCGCCGTCGCCTACCGTCGGCACGTCCGCACCGCGGCAGCGCTCGCGGGCACCGCGCCCGAGGTCGTCCACGTCGTCGGCGGTGGCTCTCAGAACGAGGTGCTCTGCCAGCTCACGGCCGACGCCTGCGGCCTGCCCGTCCTCGCCGGCCCCGTCGAGGCGGCCGCACTCGGCAACGTCCTCGTCCAGGGTCGCGCCCTCGGCGCGGACCTGCCGGACCTGCCGGCGATGCGTGACCTCGTCCGTCGCTCGTACAACGTCAAGCGGTTCGAGCCGCGCGACGGACTCGACTGGGATGCGGCCGAGGCGCGCATCTCCTGACCTGCTGCTCCTTCCTCCTCCCACTCCTCCCGGAAGGCCGACCCGCATGACCGACCCGACCCCCGTCCCCGGCGCCCGCCTCAACCGGCGCGCGCTCTTCGGTGCCGCCGCCGCGACCCTCGGCACGGCCGCCGCGGTCGGCGCCGCCGGCACCGCCGCCATGGCTCCGGCCCAAGCCGCTGCGCCCGGCACCGCCGGACTCCCCGACGCCCTCGTGAAGGCCTTCCGCAAGCCGGGGACCGCCACCGCAGCGGGCTTCCGCTGGTGGTGGCCGCACGGCCTCGTCGACCCGGTCGAGGTCGCCCGTGAGGTCGACCAGGTCGCCGACGCCGGCTTCGGCGTGCTCGAGGTCGCCGACGTCACCCACAGCCTGCGCGCCCGCGGCATCGAGATCGACGTCGCGTCCCACGGCTGGGGGACCGGCCCGTGGGTGGCCGGGGTCAAGGCCGCGCTGGCCCGTGCCGCGCAGCGGGGAGTGCGCGTGGACGTCACGGTCGGGCCCTCCTGGCCCGCGGCCGTCCCGACCATCACGCCCGACGACGACGCGGCCTGCACCGAGCTGGTGCACGGGCAGGCGACATTGCTCGCCGGCCAGGCCTACGACGCCGCGTTGCCCGAGCCCGTCGTCGAGGCCGCGTCGTCGGTGACCCGTCAGGAGCTGGTCACGGTGCAGGCCCACCGGGTCACCGGCCACGTGCGTGACCGCAACAACAACATCACCAGCACGATCCTCGACCCGGCGTCGTACGTCGACCTGGCCGCCGAGGTCGATGGTGAGCACCTCACCTGGGCCGCCCCCGCCGAGCCCGCCGGTGCGACCTGGGTCCTGCTCGCCACCTGGCAGCGCGGCTCGGGCCAGGAGCCCGAGGCCGGCCCGCACACCTCGCCCCGCGCCTACGTGGTCGACCACTTCAGCCGCCGCGGCGCGCAGAAGGTCATCGACCTCTGGGAGGACCGCGTGCTCGACGGGGAGCTGCGGGCGCTGTTCCGCGCGGCCGGCGGGTACCTCTTCGAGGACTCCCTCGAGATCGAGACCGACGCGACCATCTGGACCCGCGACTTCCTCGACGCGTTCGAGGCGACCCACGACTACGACCTGCGGCCGTGGCTGCCGTTCGTGCTGGAGAAGGACGAGAAGTACCAGTTCTCGCTGGCCGCCGCCGACCCCACGACGGCCGACAACCTTCGCACCAACGAGGTCCGCGACGACTACAACATCGTCCTGTCCGACCTCTACCGCGACCAGCACCTGCGCCCGATGCAGGAGTTCGCGAAGACGCTCGGCATGGGCATCCGGATCCAGCCCTACGGCCTGGAGACCGACACCATGCAGCACGCGGCGGTCGTCGACGTGCCGGAGACCGAGTCGCTCGGCTTCAAGAACCTCGACGACTACCGGGTGATGGCGGCCGGTCGCGACCTGGCCGGCCACAAGGTCCTGTCCTGCGAGGCGATCTGCTACAACGGCGCGGCCTACAACACGACCTGGGGCGCCAACAGCACCAGCCCGACGGCACAGAACCAGGCGCTGTTCACCATCAACAGCATCTTCGTCGCGGGCGTCAACCACCTGATGGTGCACGGCTTCCCCTATGCGAAGGCGCCCGACGTCACGTGGCCGGGCTTCGCGGCGTTCTCGCCCTACTACAACAACGCCGTCGGCTTCGGTGAGGCCTGGGGACCGCGGACCCCGCAGTGGCAGCACGTCCCCGGCATCGCCGCCTACCTCGCCCGGACCCAGCTGGTCCTGCAGACCGGCGCCCCGAAGTACGACGTGGCGTTCTGGCGGCACAAGGGCTGGGCATCGACCGGCATCGGCCCGCAGTGGATCACCAACAACGGCACCAAGCTCGGCTGGTCGCACTCCTTCGTGAGCGCGTCGTTGCTCGCGCTCGACGGCGTGGACTTCGCGAACGGCCGCCTGGCCCCGGACGGCCCGGCCTACAAGGCCGTCGTCGTGGGCCCCGACAACCTGCGTGGCAACGCCTTCACGATGGACGTCGACGGCGCGAAGCGACTGTTCGCGCTGGGCCGCAAGGGCCTGCCGATCGTGCTCATCGGCGACTGGACACAAGTGACGCCGGCCGGCCGGGACGACGCCGCGGCGACCACCGAGGTCCGCTCGCTGATGACCCAGATCGGTGCGTTGCCGACCACCCGCACGGTCCCCGAGGCCGAGGTCGGCAACGCGCTGGCTGCCCTCGGCGTCGTACGCGACGTCGAGCACACCGACTCCACGGTCATGCACGTCCGCCGGGTCACCGGCGACGTCGACCTCTACTACCTCGCCAACGCTCGCCACGCCGAGAACCGACGGCTCAACCCGGTCCAGCAGGACGTGTGGCTCACCGCCACCGACCGCGCGTCCGTCCCATGGCTGCTGGACGCATGGACCGGCGAGGTCACGCGGATCGCAGCCTACGAGCGCTCGGGCGCCCGAGTCCGGGTCCGGGTCGACCTGGTGCCCGGGCAGTCCACCGTCGTCGCACTGGCCGCGCCCGGCGCGGGCGTCGCCCGCTCGGTGCTGCCCGTCGCGACGGCCGGCCAGAGCATCGTGGCGCGCGGCGCCAACGCCGCCCTGCGGACGACGACCGCCGGCACCTTCGAGCTCACGAAGGCCGACGGGCGCACCGCGAAGGTGGTCGTCGACCGGGTCCGGCAGCCCGTCGTACCGGCGTCGTGGAGCCTGGAGCTGGAGGACTGGAGGCCGGCGAACCCGGCCGACCCGAAGGACCTCGCGACGTCGAAGGAGGTCCTCACCCGCGACCTCGCCTCCGTGCAGGCGTGGTCGAAGGTGAGTGGTCTCGAGGACGTCTCCGGTGTCGGCCGCTACCGCATGACCGTCGACCTCGGCGCCGACTGGACCGCGGCCGACGGCGCCTTCCTCGAGCTCGGCGAGGTCAACGACACCTTCCGGGTGCGGGTCAACGGCGAGCTGCTGCCGGCCCTCGACCCGATGGACGCGGTCGTGGACCTCGGCCACACCCTCGTCCCCGGTGCGAACGTGATCGAGGTCGAGGTGGCCTCGACGCTGCTCAACCGGCTGCGAGTCGTGACGCCCGGCGTCTACGGCGTCACCACCCGCCAGAGCTACGGCCTGACCGGTCCGGTACGGCTCGTGCCCTACGTCGAGAAGGTGGTCCCTGCCTGATGGACTCCGCGAGGATGAGCGCATGCGCGTCGCACTGATGGTCACCTGCGTCAACGACGCGATGTTCCCCGGCACGGGCCAGGCCGTCGTACGGCTGCTGCGGCGGGTCGGCGTCGACGTCGACTTCCCGCAGGCGCAGACGTGTTGTGGGCAGCCGATGGTCAACACCGGCTACCTCGACGAGGCGGTCCCGGCGGTGCGCTCCTTCGTCCGTGCCTTCGAGGGGTACGACGCCGTCGTCACGCCGTCCGGGTCGTGCGCGGGCTCGGCGCGGCACCAGCACCAGCTGGTGGCCGCACGGTCGGGTGATGCGGGGCTGGCTGCCGCGGTCGCGGAGACCTCGCCGAAGACGTACGAGCTGACCGAGTTCCTCGTCGACGTGCTCGGCGTGACCGACGTGGGGGCCTACTTCCCGCACTCGGTGACCTATCACCCGACCTGCCACTCGCTGCGGATGCTCAGCGTCGGCGACCGGCCCCGGCAGCTGTTGGAGAAGGTGCGCGGGCTGCGGCTCGTGGACCTGCCGAAGGCCGAGGAGTGCTGCGGCTTCGGCGGCACCTTCGCGCTCAAGAACGCCGACACCTCCGTGGCGATGGGCACGGACAAGGCCCGGCACGTACGGGAGACCGGCGCCGAGGTCCTCGTCGCGGGTGACAACTCCTGCCTGATGCACATCGGCGGTGTGCTGAACCGCGGCCGCTCCGGCGTCCGGGTGATGCACTTGGCCGAGATCCTCGCCTCGACCGAGGAGCGGCCGGCATGACGGGCACCTTCGTGGGCATGCCGACGTTCCCGTCGGCCGCGCGTACCGCACTGGCGGACACCCAGCTGCGCCACAACCTCGCCCACGCCACCGGGGTGATCCGCGGCAAGCGCGCTGCGGTCGTCGGTGAGGTCGAGAACTGGGAGGACCTGAGGCTCGCCGGTGCGGCCGTCAAGGACCGCGCCCTGCGCTCACTGGACTCCCGGCTCGTGGAGCTGGAGGAGTCGCTGACCGCCCGTGGTGCCGTCGTGCACTGGGCCCGTGACGCCGACGAGGCCAACCGGATCGTCGTCGAGGTCGCGCGCGCGCACGCGGTCGACGAGGTCGTGAAGGTCAAGTCGATGGTGACCCAGGAGATCGGCCTCAACGAGGCGCTCGAGGCTGAGGGCATCGCAGCCTGGGAGACCGACCTGGCCGAGCTGATCGTCCAGCTCGGCGGTGACCTGCCGAGTCACATCCTGGTGCCCGCGATCCACCGCAACCGCGCGGAGATCCGTGAGATCTTCCGCCGCCGGATGGGCGAGGTCGGGCGGCCCGCGCCGGACGACCTGACCGACGAGCCGGCGGTCCTCGCCGGCGCGGCGCGCGAACACCTGCGCGAGAAGTTCCTGCGCGCGAAGCTCGCCGTCTCCGGCGCCAACTTCGCCGTCGCCGACTCCGGCACCCTCGTGGTCGTCGAGTCCGAGGGCAACGGCCGGATGTGCCTGACCCTGCCCGACGTGCTGGTCAGCATCGTCGGGATCGAGAAGGTCGTCCCGACCTGGGCCGAGCTCGACCCCCTCATCCGCTTGCTGCCCCGGTCCTCGACCGGCGAGCGGATGAACCCCTACACCTCCACCTGGACCGGCATCACCCCCGGCGACGGACCCCAGGAGGTGCACGTCGTCCTCCTCGACAACGGCCGCACCCGCGCACTGGCCGATGAGACCGGCCGCCAGGCCCTGCGGTGCATCCGCTGCTCGGCCTGCCTGAACGTCTGCCCGGTCTACGAGCGGACCGGTGGACATGCCTACGGCTCGGTCTACCCCGGCCCGATCGGCGCGATCCTCAACCCCCTGCTCAAGGGGACGGGCGACCCGCAGACCGACTCGCTGCCCTATGCCTCCTCGCTGTGCGGCGCCTGCTTCGAGGCCTGCCCGGTGCGGATCGACATCCCTGAGGTGTTGGTCCACCTACGTGCCAAGGTCGTCGACGGCCACCGCGACGACCGGGTGCCGAAGCCCGAGGCGCTCGCCTTCCGCGGCGCGGCCTGGGCCTTCGCCGACCCTGGTCGCCTCGGCCGCGCCGAGCGGCTCTCCTCCGTCGCGGGGCGGGTCCTGCGCCGGCGCGGCAAGGCTTCGCTCGGGCGACTGCCCGGTCCGGGCGGTGCGTGGACCGACGCCCGCGACCTGCCGGTCCCGCCGGCCGAGTCGTTCCGGGACTGGTGGAAACGGACCGACGGAGGTGAGCGCGAATGACGAGCGCCAGGGACGAGGTCCTCGGCCGCGTCCGCGCCGCACTGCGCGACGTCGAGGGCGCCGACGAGCCGGTGGTCGCACCGCCCGGCGCTGCGGCGCCGGCAGGTACGTCACTGGTCGAGCATTTCGCCGAGCGGGTCGCCGACTACCGAGCCACGGTCGTCCAGTGCCCGCCCGACGGGCTCGCCGCGGCGGTCGCGGCCGCCCTCCCGGACGGCGCGCGGGTCGTCGTACCGGTGGGGCTGCCGGACGTCGTGCTCGCCGGCATCGCGTCGCCGGTCGTCGACGACGCCCTCTCGGCGGCCGACCTCGACGCGATCGACGCGGTCGTGACCTGCGCCCGCGTCGGCATCGCCGAGACCGGCACCATCGTGCTCGACCATGCGCCCGACCAGGGCCGCCGCGTCATCTCGCTCGTGCCCGACCGCCATGTCTGCATCGTGTACGCCGACCAGGTGGTCGCCGACGTGCCCGACGCCTTCCCGCTGCTCGACCCCGTCCGCCCGCTCACCTGGATCAGCGGCCCGAGCGCGACCAGCGACATCGAGCTGGACCGGGTCGAGGGGGTCCACGGGCCGCGGCATCTGCACGTGATCGTGGTGGATGAGTCGTCATGAGCGCAGGCGGCGGTCGAGCCGCCGACACCTCGACGCACTCAAGCGTGTCGCAGCCCGCGCACGCCTCGACGCCCGTGCGGAGTCGAGACTCTGTGCAGGCGTGAATCCGATCGCCCAACGGCCGGAGAGCCATTCACGGTGAGAAGGTCAGGGGTTTCGAACCCCCTCGCCTCCACCGGTGCAGCGTGAACCGGTCCGACGCCTCGATCCGAGGCGGGTCGCGGGCCAGCGCATCGGCCGGCTGCTCGCGGATCTGCCGGCTGCGCATCCGTCGGTCCGGCGTGCACAGCGGTTCCATCCACCGTGCACGTACGTCCACGCGGCGGCGGGGGGCAGGCGGAGAGATTGGGCGCATCACGAGATCTCCGTCACGTGACGGAGTCGCAACCCGAGGAGGCCGCCATGGCAATCGACTTCACCCTGAGCGAGGAGGAGCTGGGTCTCCGCAAGCAGGCGCGGGCATTCGCTGACGAGGTGCTCAGCGGCGTCGCGGACGCGATCGCCCCGTTCACGGACCCGCTGGACCGGTTCCGTGCCATCCGTCCGTTCTACGAGCAGATGGTCGCCGGTGGCTTCCTCCGCGGGCTGGTCCCGGCCGAGTACGGCGGCGGCCGCTTCACCAACCTGCAGTTCGCGCTCGCCTGCGAGGAGATCGCCCGTGTCGACGTCAACGTGGCGTCGGCACTGCTCGGCACCGGCCTCGGTCTCCACCCGGTCATCGTCGGGGGCACCGAGGAGCAGAAGGAGCGCTTCCTCCGCCCGTTCACGGGCGACCAGCCACGGCTCGGCGCCATCGCGTTCACCGAGGCCGCGGGCGGTGCGAACTACGACTCGCCCGACCCGGCGGCCGGCACCCGGACGTTTGCCGAGCTGGACGGGGACGAGTGGGTCATCAACGGCAAGAAGGCCTACACCACCAACGCCTCCGGGTGGGACGACCGCGGCGCCGACCTGATCAGCGTCATGGTCCGGACCGACATGTCCCGGCCTTCGTCGGAGTCGTTGGCGGTCATCGTCGTCGAGGCCGGTGCGCCGGGTGTCGAGATCACCGGCATGATCGACACGATCGGCCACCTCGCCACGAACTCGCCCGTGGTGGAGTTCAACGACGTCCGGGTGCCGGCGTCCAACATGATCGGCTCGCCGGGCGACGGACTCGAGCTCATCAAGGCCGCCTTCTCCTGGACCTGCTCGAGCATCGGGGCTGCCTGCGTCGGTCGGATGCGCGCGGCCTTCGACTTCGCCTACGAGTTCACGCGGACCGACCACCGGTCCGGTCCCCACCCCGTCCTGGAGTACCAGAACGCCGGCTACATGCTCGCCGACATCAAGACCCGCATCGAGGCCGCCAGGTACTTCGCGTGGAAGGCGGCCGACCACTACGACAAGACCGGCGGCAAGGACCGGGAGCTGGCCAACATGGTCAAGATCTTCAACTCCGAGCTGTCGGTGCAGACGGTCTACGACGCCATGCGCCTGGTGGGCGTCGAGGCGTACGGCGACCGCACCCCGATCGCGTCGATCATGCAGGACGTCCTCTGCTTCCCCGTGTACGACGGCGGGAACATGGGCGTCCGGCGCCGCGCGATCCACGAGATGCTCCTCAACCCTGCCTTCGACCCGCTGGCTGCCGGTGAGAACCGGCTCTCCCTCTGACCACTCCCTCGATGGGCGTCGGGTGAACCAGCCCGGGCGGCCACGCACACAGACGAAAGAAGGCACATCATGACGATCTCCCTGGAGATCCCGGACGCCGTGTCGGCGTTCCTGAAGTCCCCGGTCTCCCACCTGATCGGCGGGGCGGACGTCTGGTCGGCGAGCGGCGAGACCTTCACGACACTGAACCCCTGCGACGGATCGGCGCTGGCCGACGTCGCCTCGGGCGGCCCGCGCGAGGTCGACTTCGCGGTCACGGCCGCCCGTCTCGCCCTCGACGGGCCGTGGAAGCGGATGCCTGCGGGGGAGCGCTCCAAGGTGCTCTGGCGGCTCGCCGACCTGATCGAGGAGCGGGCCGAGGAGTTCGCCACCCTCGAGGCGCTCGACACCGGCAAGCCGCTCACGCTGGCCCGTGCCGTCGACATCCCGCTCGTGGTCGAGTGGTTCCGTTACATGGCGGGTTGGCCGACCAAGCTGACCGGCTCCACCATCCCGGTCACGGCGCCGGCCGGACCCGGGAACTACTTCGCCTACACCTTGCGCGAGCCGGTGGGTGTCGTCGGCGCGATCATCGCGTGGAACTTCCCTCTCCTGCTCGTGGCGTGGAAGCTCGCGCCCGCACTGGCGGCGGGCAACACGGTCGTCCTCAAGCCGGCCGAGCAGACGCCACTGACGGCTGCGCTCTTCGCCGAGGTCGTCCGGGAGGCAGGGATTCCCGACGGTGTGGTCAACATCGTCCACGGCGGCGGCGAGGAGACGGGCGCCGCGCTGGTCAACCACCCGGGCGTCGACAAGGTGTCGTTCACCGGTTCCACGGAGGTCGGCAGGAAGATCATCCAGGGAGCAGCCGGCAACCTGAAGAAGGTGACGCTCGAGCTGGGTGGCAAGTCCCCGAACATCATCTTCGGTGACGCCGACCTGGACACGGCGATCCCGGGCGCCGGCATGGCGATCTTCCTCAACCAGGGCGAGGCCTGCGAGGCGGGGAGCCGCCTCTTCGTCCACGACAGCGTGTACGACGAGGTGGTCGCCGGCGTCGCCGACATCGCGCGCGGGTTCAAGCTCGGGAACAGCCTGGACCCGGAGACGACCATGGGACCGGTCGTGTCGCAGGCCCAGCTCGACACCGTGCTCGGCTACCTCGACGCCGGGCGCCAGGAGGGTGCCCGTGCGGTGGCGGGGGGCCGCCGCCACGGCACCGAGGGCTTCTTCGTCGAGCCCACGGTCCTGGTCGACACCGAGCCCGGCATGCGGGTGGTCGACGAGGAGATCTTCGGCCCGGTGCTGACCGTTCAGCGCTTCACCGACACCGAGCAGGTCGTCCAGGCCGCCAATGCGACCGCCTACGGACTGGCCGGCGGCATCTGGACCCGCGACCTGGCGCTCGCCCACGACGTCGCCGGCGAGCTGCGTGCCGGATCGGTGTGGATCAACACCTACCACGTGCTGGACCCGGCCCTCCCCTTCGGCGGCTACAAGCAGTCCGGGTGGGGACGCGAGCACGGCGCCGAGGTCTTCGACGCCTACACCGAGACCAAGACGGTCGTGGTCAACAAGGGCTGACCACGGTCGTCAGTCGGCCGCGACGCCCTGGCGGGGCGTCCCTGGCACCGGACGGGGCGAGAGCGGATCACCTCCCGCCCCGTCCGGTCACCAACGGGACGGCAGAGATGCCAGAATGGATGGGGATGCACCGATCCGCGCCGCACGGGCGGATCCACCCGTAGACCGAATCCCGTTCTCCTGAGCAGCACCAAGACGGAGAAGTGGTGGACAGAACCTGGAGCACCGACACCTACCCGGTCGACCAGCAGCTGGCGTACTGGGCCGATGTGGTGTGCCAGGCCTTCACCCCCCTCGCGCCGACCCGCGCCCGCGAGCACATCGACCGCAGCCGCACGCCCGTCGGGCTGGAGGGCTGGGTCCGGTCCACCCGCCTCGGCGAGACGAATGCGGCCGAGATCGCCTCCTGCACCCAGCTCCTGCGCCACGGACCCCGAGAGGTCCGGCAGTCCCCGAGCGAGGAGGTCTTCGTCAACCTCCAGCTGGCGGGCTCCTGCAAGGGCGAGCAGGGCGACGAGCGGCTGGTGATCGGCCCCGGTCAGATCGGGATCTACGACACGACGGCGCCGTACACCCTCGAGTTCGAGGAGGCCCGCGACGGACAGGCGTGGCGCGTGCTGTCGTTCCGCGTCCCGCGGACCAAGCTCGCGCGGATCATGCCGGCGGACAGCAGGATCGGAGGGCGAGGCATCGACCGCCAACGCGGTGCCTCGAGGGTGGCCATCGACATGATGCTGAGCATCTGGGAGTCGCGCGGGCATCTCACGCCGGCCGCGCAGCTGGCGCTCGACGACAGCTTCGCCCAGGTCCTCGCCACTGCTCTCGGAGCGTTCGACGGGCCCACGATCGAGGACCGCGGCGCACGCGACGCGGCATTGCGGGCTGCGGCCACGCGCTACGCCCGCAGCCGCATCAGGAGTGGGCGAGTCCTCGCCGAGGAGGCGGCCGGTCACGTCGGGATCTCCGTGCGCAAGCTCCACCAGGTCTTCTCGAACGACGGTGAGTCCTTCGGATCCGTCGTACGCCAGCTCCGTCTGGAGCAGGTCGCCCGCGAGCTGCGCGCCCAACCGTCGGCGAACGTGACCGACCTGGCCCATGCGTGGGGGTTCTCCGACAGCTCCCACATGATCCGGCTCTTCAGGGAGCACTTCGGCTGCACCCCGACGGAGTACCGGTCGAGGACGGAGTGGGTGTCCCCGACGCCCAGCACGTAGGGGTCGGCCTGCGGCGCGCGTTCGGGCGCGCCTTCGAAGGTCCGGCGCCTGGGGCCGTCAGAGCAGGACGGTCCGTGCCAGCTGCTTGAGCCGCTCGACGTGGCGCCGCGTCGGCTCCTCGCGGGGGTCGAACGAGGTGGTCAGCGCCATCCCGCGCAGGCTGGTGAAGAGCACCTCGCGCAGGCCCTCGTAGCCGGGGCGCGCGCAGAGCTCCTCGCCGAAGAACGAGTCCATCGCGACGCGGACCGCGCGGGCGATCTCGCGCTCACCGGGCAGCAATGCCTCGCGGAGGTCCTCGTGGGTCCGGGCTGCGATCCAGAGCTCGGTCGCTGCCCAGAAGTAGGGCTGGGTGAAGGTGCCGGCCATCGTCTCGACGACGGCGTCGATCCGCTTGCCGGGGTCGGCGGGCCAGGAGTGGCCGGACGGCAGCTCGCCGACGCGGGCGCGGGCGAGGTGCTGGGAGGCCGCGATCAGCAGCGCGTCGCGTGAGGGGAAGTGGTGCAGGAGCCGTCCGCGGGAGACGCCCGCGCGCTCCTGGATCCGCACCGTCGAGGCCCCGCTGTAGCCCTGTTCGAGCATCACCTCGACCGCCGCGTCGAGGATCCGGCGCTGCACGTCGATGGTGCGGCTCTGCACGGCGCGCGACATGGGGCGCTCCTCTCGATCCGGGTCGGGGAGGGGTGACAAACGGCGGAGTCGAAGGCTACCCTCGACCTAACCAGTCAGCACTGACTGGTTTGTTGTCCGTCCTCCCGGAGGTCCCCGTGCCCACTCCCGTCATCGTCGACGTCGTCCGCCTCGCCTCCGGAAGGGGCAAGCCGGGCGGCGCCCTGTCCGGCACCCACCCGACGTCGATGCTGGTCCACGTCCTGCGCTCGATCGTCGAGCGCAACGACCTCGATCCCGCCCTCGTCGACGACGTCATCGCCGGCTGCGTCATGCAGGCCGGCGAGCAGGCGATGAACATCGGCCGCGCCGCGGTCCTCGGCGCCGGCTTCCCTGAGTCGGTCCCGGCGACGACCATCGACCGCGCCTGTGGCTCGAGCCAGCAGGCCGTCCACTTCGCCGCCCAGGGCGTCGCCGCCGGTGCGTACGACGTCGTGATCGCCGCCGGCGTCGAGTCGATGAGCCGCGTCCCCATGGGCTCCTCGACGATGGGCAAGGACACGTTCGGGCCGGAGGTCCACGCCCGCTACCCGGAGGGCCTGGTGCACCAGGGCATCTCCGCCGAGCTGGTCGCGCAGCGGTGGAAGCTCGACCGCGCGACCCTCGACGCCTACTCCGCCGAGTCGCACCGCCGCGCGGCCGAGGCCACCGCAGCCGGCCTGTTCGACCGGGAGATCGTGCCGATCACGGTGACCGACGCGGAGGGGAACGCGGTCGAGCACCGCGTCGACGAGACCGTGCGGGCGAGCACGACCGCCGAGGGCCTCGGCGGCCTCCAGCCGGCCTTCCGCACCGACGAGTTCGCGGCCCGCTTCCCCGACATCGAGTGGCAGATCCACCCGGGCAACTCCTCGCCCTTCACCGACGGAGCCTCGGCCGCGCTGATCATGAGCGAGGAGATGGCGAGCCGGCTCGGCCTGACGCCGCGGGCCCGCTTCGCGTCGTACGCCGTGACGGGCGACGACCCGCTGCTCATGCTGACCGCGCCCATCCCCGCCACCCAGAAGGCCCTGGCCAGGGCCGGCCTCGGCATCGACGACATCGACGCCTACGAGGTCAACGAGGCCTTCGCGCCGGTCCCGCTCGCGTGGGCCCACGACCTGGGCGCCGACCCGGCGCGGCTCAACCCGTGGGGCGGCGCGATCGCGCTCGGCCACGCGCTCGGCTCGTCCGGCACCCGCCTGCTGGCCACGCTCGTCAACCACCTCGAGGCGACCGGCGGCCGCTACGGCATCCAGACCATGTGCGAGGCCAACGGCATGGCCAACGCCACGATCATCGAGAAGTTCTGAGAAGGAAGACCAAGCATGCAGATCAACGACACCGTCGCCCTCGTCACCGGCGGGGCCTCCGGCCTCGGCCGTGCCACCGTCGAGGCCCTCCTCGCCAAGGGCGGCAAGGCCGTCATCCTCGACCTGCCCGGGGGTCCGGGCGAGGTCGCCGCGAAGGAGCTCGGCGACGCCGTGTGCTTCGTCCCCGGCGACGTGCGCAGCGAGGACGACGTGCTCGCCGCGATCGCCGCGGCCTCCGAGCTCGGCACCCTGCGGGTGGTCGTGAACTGCGCCGGCACCGGCGACGCGATCAAGACCGTCGGCCGCGACAACACGCCCTACCCGTACGACAAGTTCCAGCGGATCATCGAGATCAACCTGATCGGCACCTTCAACGTCATCCGGCTCGCCGCCGCCCACATCGCCGGCCTCGAGCTCGTCGGCGAGGAGCGCGGCGTCATCATCAACACGGCGTCGGTCGCCGCGTTCGACGGCCAGATCGGGCAGGCGGCGTACTCCGCCTCCAAGGGTGGTGTGGTCGGCATGACGCTCCCGATCGCCCGCGACCTGTCGACCATCGGCATCCGCGTGGTCACCATCGCGCCGGGCCTCTTCGACACCCCGCTGCTCGCCTCGCTGCCGGAGGAGGCCCGCACGAGCCTCGGCCAGCAGGTCCCGCACCCCTCGCGCCTCGGCGACCCGAAGGAGTACGGCGCCCTGGCGGCCCACGTCGTCGAGAACCCGATGCTCAACGGCGAGACCATCCGCCTCGACGGCGCGATCCGGATGGCGCCTCGATGAGCGGGCCGATGAGCTCGCTCAACCACCGCACCGGCTTCTACACCGAGGACCACGAGGCCTACCGCGCCTCGGTCCGGGAGTTCGTGCGCCGCGAGGTCGAGCCGCACCACCTCGAGTGGGAGGACGAGCGCCTCACCCCGCGCAGCGCGTGGCAGGCCGCCGGCAAGAACGGCATCATCGGCCTCGCCGTGCCCGAGGAGCTCGGTGGCGGCGGCGAGCCCGACTTCCGCTACCCGATGGTCGTGGCCGAGGAGCTCGCGGCGATCGGTGCGACGTCGTACTGCCTGGGGCTGCGGCTCCAGGACGACATCGTGCTGCCCTACCTGCTCGACCTGTGCACCGACGAGCAGAAGCAGCGCTGGCTGCCGGGCATGGCCACCGGCGAGCTGGTCGGCGCGATCGCGATGACCGAGCCGGGTGCCGGCAGCGACCTGCAGGGCATCCGTACGACGGCCGTCCGCGACGGCGACGGCTGGGTCCTCAACGGGCAGAAGACGTTCATCACCAACGGCATCAACGCCGACCTCGTCATCGTCTTCGCGAAGACCGACCCGGACGCCGGCTCGCGCGGCTTCAGCCTCTTCGTCGTCGAGCGCGACGACCCGGGCTTCTCCCGTGGCCGCAAGCTCGACAAGGTCGGCCTGGCCGGCCAGGACACCGCCGAGCTCGTCTTCGAGGACGTCCACGTCGGACCGGAGAACGTGCTGGGCGAGATCGGGCAGGGTCTCATCTACCTCATGCAGCGGCTCCCGAAGGAGCGGCTCTCGCTGGCGATGCAGGCGCTCGCCTCCGCCGAGGCGGCGGTGCGGTGGACGCAGGACTACGTCTTCGACCGCACCGCCTTCGGCCAGCGGGTCGGTGACCTGCAGGCCACCCGCTTCGAGCTCGCCGAGCTCGAGACGGAGGTGGAGATCACCCGCGCCTACGTGCAGAACGCCGCCCTCGCGCTCAACGAGCACTCGCTGACGACCGCCGAGGCGTCGAAGGCGAAGCTGTGGGCGACCGAGATGCAGGTGCGCGTCACGAGCCGCTGCCTGCAGCTGTTCGGTGGCTACGGCTTCATGAACGAGTACCCGATCGGGCGGGCGTTCCGGGACAGCCGCGTGCAGACGATCTACGGCGGCACCAGCCAGATCATGAAGGAGATCATCGGCCGCGACATCGCCGGCCGCTACGCGAAGGACGCCACCCGATGAGCACGGCACCGACCGACCGGATCAAGCTCGGCATGGTCGTCGACTACGCCGGCGGCTTCGACGAGACCGTCGAGCTGATGCTCGCCTACGAGCAGGCCGGACTCGAGCTGGCCGCGATCCCGGAGGCCTACTCCTTCGACGGCGTCAGCCAGCTCGGCTACCTCGCCGCGAAGACCGAGAGGCTCGAGCTGCTCTCCGCGATCTTCCAGATCTACTCCCGCACCCCGGCCCTGCTGGCGATGACGGCAGCGGGCCTGGACTTCGTGTCCGGCGGCCGGTTCACGCTCGGCCTCGGCGCCAGTGGCCCGCAGGTCGTGGAGGGCTTCCACGGCGTCAAGTACGACGCCCAGCTCGGTCGCACACGCGAAGTGGTGGACATCTGCCGCCAGGTGTGGCGGCGTGAGCCCGTCGTCCACCGGGGGAAGAACTACACGGTGCCGCTGACCCGCGAGGACGGCGGTTCGGGCCTGGGCAAGCCGCTCAAGCTCATCAACCACCCGGTCCGCAGCGAGATCCCCGTGTCGATCGCGGCGCTGGGGGAGAAGAACGTCGCCCTCGTCGCCGAGATCGCCGAGGGCTGGCAGCCGCTCTTCTTCCACCCGCTCAAGGCGCAGCAGGCTTGGGGCGACGCGCTCGCCGCCGGCTTCGAGAAGCGTGATCCCGCGCTCGGCGAGCTCGACATCCAGCTGCAGGTGAACTTCCACGTCGGCGAGCCGCCGGCCGAGGTGGTGCAGAAGGTGCGCGACCAGCTGGCGCTCTACATCGGCGGCATGGGTGCGCGCGACAAGAACTTCTACAACCAGCTCACCTGCCGCTACGGCTACGAGGACGAGGCGAAGGAGATCCAGGACCTCTACCTCGCCGGCCAGAAGGCGGAGGCGGCCGCGACCGTGCCGCAGGACCTGGTCGAGGCCGTCACCCTGATGGGCGACGAGGCGTCGATCGCCGGCCAGGTCGAGGAGTTCCGCGCCGCCGGCGTGCGCACCTTCCTGGTCAACCCGATGGCCGCCGACCCGGCCGACCGGGTGGCCCACGTGCGCAGCCTCGCCGGGATCCTCCAGAGCGCGCGGGTGCCGGCATGACGACGATCGCGATCCTGGGCGGGACCGGCCGCAGGGGCGCGGCCTCGCGCAGGTCGAGGCACTGACCGCCGACCTCGCCGCCGTCGACAAGCGCTACAAGGCCCACGCCGGAGTCCACATCACCGACGTCTGAGGGCGTTCGCCGGTGACGCCCCCGCCAGACGTCGATACGGTGGCGGCATCGGTGGCGCACCGTGGCGCACCCGTACCGAGGGGAGACGGCGGTGGACCAACGGGCAGGCAGGCCGGCGGAGGCGTCCGACCTGGTCGACGTCGCGCACCTGGTGACGGCGTACTACACGCAGCAGCCCGACCCCGACGATCCCGAGCAGCGCGTGGCCTTCGGCACGAGCGGTCATCGTGGGTCGTCGCTGCGGACCTCCTTCAACGAGCACCACATCGCCGCGACGACGCAGGCGATCTGCGAGTACCGCGCCGGCCAGGGCATCACCGGGCCGCTCTTCCTCGGCCGCGACACCCACGCCCTCTCCGAGCCGGCGTGGGCCACGGCGCTGGAGGTGCTGGCCGGCAACGACGTGACCGTTCTCGTCGACGACCGTGATGGCTACACGCCGACGCCAGCCGTCTCGCACGCGATCCTGAGGGCCAACGCGGGTCGGGCCCCGGCGGCGCCCGGCCTCGCCGACGGCATCGTGGTCACGCCCTCCCACAACCCGCCCGCCGACGGCGGCTTCAAGTACAACCCGCCGCACGGCGGCCCCGCCGACACCGACGCGACCTCGGTCATCGCGCAGCGCGCCAACGAGCTGATCGCGGCCGGGCTCACCGGCGTACGCCGGGTGCCGTTCGCGCGCGCTCGGGCCGCCGCGTCGGCGTACGACTTCATGGGCACGTACGTCGACGACCTTCCGTCGGTGCTCGACCTCGACCGGGTCCGTGACGCCGGCGTCCGGATCGGCGCCGACCCGCTGGGCGGAGCCAGCGTCGCCTACTGGGCCGAGATCGCCGAGCGGCACCGGCTCGACCTCACGGTCGTCAACCCCCTCGTCGACCCGACCTGGCGGTTCATGACGCTCGACTGGGACGGCAGGATCCGGATGGACTGCTCGTCCCCGGCCGCCATGGCCTCGCTGATCGGGCTGATGGCCGGCGGCGACCGCTACGACCTCGCCACCGGCAACGACGCCGACGCCGACCGGCACGGCATCGTCACGCCCGACGGCGGCCTGCTCAACCCCAACCACTTCCTCGCCGTGGCCATCGGCCACCTGTTCGGCGGCGCCCGGCCCGACTGGCCGGCGCGCGCGAGGATCGGGAAGACGCTCGTCTCGTCGTCGATGATCGACCGGGTGGGAGCGGACGTGGGGAGGCCGGTCGTCGAGGTGCCGGTCGGGTTCAAGTGGTTCGTGCCGGGGCTGCTCGACGGCAGCTTCGGCTTCGGCGGCGAGGAGTCGGCCGGCGCGTCCTTCCTGCGCCGGGACGGGTCGACGTGGACGACCGACAAGGACGGCATCCTGCTCGCCCTCCTCGCCTCGGAGATCCTCGCTGCCACCGGCTCCACGCCGAGTGAGCTGTACGCCGACCTGGTGGCGCGCCACGGCGACCCGGCCTACGCCCGGGTGGACGCGCCCGCCGACCGCACCCAGAAGGCGAAGCTGGCCGCTCTCTCGCCCGACGACGTCACCGCCACGGAGCTGGCGGGCGAGCCGATCGTCGCGCGGCTGACGGCGGCGCCCGGCAACGGTGCGCCGATCGGCGGGCTCAAGGTGACGACCGCGTCGGCGTGGTTCGCGGCGCGCCCCTCGGGCACCGAGGACGTCTACAAGATCTATGCGGAGTCCTTCCGCGGCCCCGAGCACCTCGCCGAGGTGCAGGCCGAGGCCCGCGAGGTCGTGGCCGCGGCGCTCGGCTCCTGACCGGTCGAGCACCCGGGCGAGCAGCTCAGGCGAGCAGCTCAGGCGAGCAGCGAGGAGTACAACTCCACCGTGCGGGCCGCGATCGGCTCCCACCCGAAGGCGTCGGTCGCGCGCGCCCTGCCGGCCGCGCCGAGGGCGCGGGCCCGCTCGGGGTCGGCGACGAGCGTGTTGGCGGCCGCCGCGAACCCGCGCTCGAAGTCCTCGGGCGCCGCGGGGTCGTAGTCGACGAGGAGCCCGGTCTCGCCGTCCACCACGACGTCCGGGATGCCGCCCACCCGGCTGGCGACGACGGCGGTGCCGCAGGCCATCGCCTCGAGGTTGACGATGCCGAGCGGCTCGTAGACCGACGGGCAGCAGAAGAACAGCGCGTGGCTGAGGACCTGGCGCACGTCGCCCGGCGGCAGCATCTCGGAGACCACGAAGACGCCCGTACGCCGGGCGTGGAGCTCGGCGATGGCGGCGTCCGTCTCCGCCTTGAGCTCCGGGGTGTCCGCGGCTCCCGCGAGCAGCACGAGCTGGATCTCCGGCGCGAAGTCCAGCGCCGCCCGCAGGAGGTGCGCGACGCCCTTCTGCCGGGTGATCCGGCCGACGAAGGCGGCGTAGGGCCGGTCGGGGTCGACACCCAGTCGGTCGAGCGTGTCCCGCGACGGGTCCGGGTGGTAGAGGTCGGCGTCGATCCCGTTGTGGATCACGTGGACCCGCGACGGGTCGACCGCCGGGTAGGCGCGCAGGACGTCGTCGTGCATCGCCCGGCTGACCGCGACGACCGCGTCGGCGGACTCGTACGCCGTGCGCTCGGCCCAGCTCGAGAGGGCATAGCCGCCGCCCAGCTGCTCGGCCTTCCACGGCCGGTCCGGCTCGAGCGAGTGGGCGGTGATGACGTGCGGGACGCCGTAGAGCAGCTTGGCCCAGTGGCCGGCCATGGCGGCGTACCAGGTGTGGGAGTGCACGATCGCCGCGCCCTCGCAGGCGGCGGTCATCGCGAGGTCGGTGGAGAACACGCGCAGCGCGGGGTTGGCGTCGCTGAGGCGGGCGTCCTTCTCGGAGTGCGCGGTCGCGCCCGGGCGGGGCTCGCCCATGCACTGCACCCCGACGTCGACGAGCTTGCGCAGCTCGCGGACCAGGAAGTCGACGTGGACCCCCGCGCCGCCGTACACGTCGGGCGGGAACTCGCGGGTGAGGATCTCGACGCGCATCTCGGCGGGGCTCACAGCACGTGGCCCTTGCCGATCGCGACGACGCCCCCGGGGCTGACGGAGAACCCGCGACGGAGGTCCTCGTCCCGGTCGATGCCGATGAGGGTGCCGGGCGGGACGGTGACGTTCTTGTCGATGATCGCGTTGCGGATGATCGCGCCCTTGCCGATGAGCACGTTGTCCATCAGCACGGATCGCTGCACCGTCGCGCCCTCCTCGACCCGGCTGTTGGTCCCGATGACGGAGCTCTCGGTGCTGGCCCCCGAGATGATCGACCCGGCGCTGACGATGGAGTCGCGCACCGTGGCGCCGTGCACGAACTTCGCCCCGGGCAGCTGGGCGGGCAGCGAGTAGATCGGCCACTCCGCGTTGTAGAGGTTGAAGACCGGCTCGGCGGAGACGAGGTCCAGGTGGGCCTCGTGGTAGGAGTCGATGGTGCCGACGTCGCGCCAGTAGCCGCGGTCGCGCTCGGAGGTGCCCGGCACGGAGTTGTGCTTGAAGTCGTAGACCGCGGCCATCCTCCTGCGGACGAGTGCGGGCACGATGTCCCCGCCCATGTCGTGCTTGGAGGCCGGGTCGGCGGCGTCCGCCTCGAGCGCCTCGATGAGGACCTCGGTGCTGAAGACGTAGTTGCCCATCGAGGCGAGCACCTCGTCGGGGGAGTCCGGGAGGCCGGGCGGGTCGGCGGGCTTCTCGAGGAACTCGTCGATCGCCACGCCGTCGGCGCCGACCTTGATGACGCCGAACTGGTCGGCCTGGGCGCGGGGCACCCGGATGCCGGCGACCGTGACGCCTGCCCCCGAGGCGAGGTGGGCGTCGACCATCTCGCGGGCGTTCATGCGGTAGACGTGGTCGGCGCCGAACACGACGATGACGTCGGGCCGCTCGTCGACGATCAGGTTCATCGACTGGTAGATCGCATCGGCGCTGCCCATGTACCACTGCTTGCCGCGACGCTGCTGCGCCGGCACGGGGGTGACGTAGTTGCCGAGCATGCTGGACATCCGCCAGGTCAGCGAGATGTGCCGGTCGAGCGAGTGCGACTTGTACTGGGTGAGCACGGCGCACTTGAGGAACCCGGAGTTGATGAGGTTCGACAGCGCGAAGTCGATCAGCCGGAAGCTCCCCGCGAACGGTACGGCGGGCTTCGCCCGGTCCTCGGTCAGGGGCATCAGCCGCTTGCCCTCGCCGCCGGCGAGCACGATGCTCAGCACCTTCATCGTCGTGCTCCTCCGCTGCCGGTGGGGTGCGCGCCTCGCGCAGTGACGTGATCGGCGTCACATCGGCAGCGTACCCACCTGCCGTCCGACGGCTGCCGGGATTGACGCTCACCTGCCGTCTCTACCGGTCCGGCGTCGGGCGGCCCGAGGTGCTCCGGTGGAGTCCTCGGGCGGTCCGTCGACCGGTTGCGGCGCGGACGAGCGCCGTCCGTGCGGTTGGTGGGCTGTGCGATCTTGAGGTGCGTGACGACCGGGCTCGACGGCGACGTGCTGCGGCGGCTCCGCGACGCGGGGCCGCAGACCAAGTCACAGCTCGCGGAGTGGCTGGGCGTGCCGCGGACCACCCTCACCACCTCGCTGCAGTCGCTCGCGGCCTCCGGCCACATCGAGGACGGGCCGCTCGCGCCCAGCTCCGGTGGCCGGCGCTCGGTGACGGTGCGCACGACGTCCGACCGCGTCGTGGTCGCGCTCTCCCTGGGTGAGCGCCGGGTGCGGATCGCCGTCCTCGACGGGCACCTCGCGATCGAGAGCGGCGTGAGCATCGACCTGCAGGACCGCGGGACGGACCCGGACCCGATCACGGCCACCGTCCGGCGCGCGACCGAGCAGGTCCTCGCCGGCCGCGTCCCGGTGGCGTTCGGCATCGCTGCCGCCGGATCCGCACCCCTGACACCCGAGGACCTGGCCGACTTCCTCGAGGAGGACTATCCCGGTACGCCGGTGGCGACCATCCCCGCCGTCCGCGCCATGGCGCTGGGGGAGCACCGCTCGGGCGAGGCCCGCGGCATCGACGACTTCGTGGCCGTGCGCCTCGGCGACACCGTCACCGTGGCCACGATGGCGGGCGGGCACCTGAGCGCCGGCGGCTCGGGTCGGGCCGGCGAGATCGGCCACCTCCGCGTCGAGGAGTTCGGGCCGGCCTGCGTGTGCGGCCTGACCGGCTGCCTCGACTCCTTCGTCAGCTCGGTGGCGCTGGTGGCGCAGGCGACCGACCTCGCCCAGCGCGGGCGGTCGGGCACCCTCGCCAACGTGCTCGCGCGCTCGGGCGCGCTCGACCTCGCCGACCTGGTCGCGGCCGGCCGCGCCGGTGACCCGGCCGTGGCGCAGCTGGCCCGCGAGCTCGGTCAGCGGCTGGGCGGCGTGCTCGCCACCCTCGTCGCCCAGGGCGACCCGCTGCGCGTGGTCATCGGAGGACCGGTGGCCGCCCTCGGGGCCCACGTGCTCGGGGACCTGCGGACCACCGTCTACCGGCTGGCGCCGGCGCGGTTGGCCGAGAACCTCGACATCGTGCTCAGCGAGCTCGGCGACCACGCCGTCCTCATCGGCGCCGGTTCGACGGCGTGGGAGGCGTGGATCGCGGCGCTCGGACGCTGATCCCGGACAACTTGTGACGATTCTCGTCACAATGGTGAGAGGGTTCGTCAGAAGTCGGGAATTCGTCCCGGGCATCTTGCTCAGGTGCCTTGCCGCCCTTCGTTGAGCCGCCTTAGTTTGGGCGTCGCCCCAACAAACAGGTGACCACGGTCACACAGCCGGGGCACAGCAGCAGGACCGCCTCGCGCATCTCGGGCGCACCGGTCCTGCCACCCCCCAACTCCCACCCCCACCGTCGCCGACGCCTGCCGTCGGCGCTCTTCTGAGCGCGCCCGCCGGCGTACAGCCCTGCCCGAGAGGAGGCATCGTGTCGACCCTCAGCCACACCGCGGACCACAGCCTCGCCAACCCCGACGTCCGTCGGTCCAACCTCGGCCTGGCGCTGCGCCACCTCCGCGACCACGGGGCGCGGTCACGGGCCGCCCTGGCCGTCGAGCTCGGCATGACCCGGTCGACGGTCTCCAACCTGGTGAGCGAGCTGATCGAGCGCGGGCTCGTCAGCGACGGGCAGCTGGTGCAGAACACCGTCGGCCGGCCGAGCACCGCTGTCGAGCTCGACGGCCGCACGGTCTGCGGCATCGGGGCCGAGATCAACGTCAACCACGTCTCCACGATGGCCCTCGACCTGCGCGGCGAGGTGGTCGAGGAGCGCAAGCTCGCGCTCGACGCCCGCTCGCTCGACGCGGAGCGGGTGCTGTCCCACCTCGCCGACCTGGTCCGCGAGACGGTCGCCGGCCTCGGGCAGGCCGGCGCCACGCCCGTGGGCCTCACGGTCGGCGTCGCCGGGCTCTACGACCAGACGAGGGACCTGCTCAGCCACGGCCCCAACCTCGGTTGGTACGACGTCCCGGTCGGGTCGATCCTCCGTGAGGAGCTCGGGAGCGCCTACCCGATCGTCGTCGACAACGAGGGCAACCTGGCGGCGACCGCCGAGGTCACCCCGGGCGACCCGGCGCGCCAGGACATCCTCGTCCTGCACGGCGAGGTCGGTGTCGGCGGCGGCATCGTCACCGGAGGCCGCCTGCTGCGGGGCAGCCACGGCTACGCCGGCGAGTTCGGCCACATGATGGTCGACCCGCGCGGGCGCCAGTGCGGCTGCGGACGGCAGGGCTGCTGGGAGACCGTGAGCGGCCTGCGGGCCCTGATCGAGAAGGCCGCGGACCCCGACGACCCGATCCGCAACGCGAGCATGGACATCGACGACCGCCTCGCCGAGATCAACCGCAGGGCCGACCTCCGCGACGCGCGGACCCTGGCCGCCCTCGAGGAGGTCGGCGCCTGGGTCGGGGTGGGCGCATCGATCCTGGCCAACACGCTGAACCCGGCCACCATCGTGCTGACCGGCTACTACGCCGCCGTCGGCCACCACATGCGCCCGGCGATCGAGCGCGAGCTCGGCGCGGGCGTGGTCGCCCCCGGTGCCGGCGGCACCCGGGTCGAGCTGTCGACCCTCGGCTTCAGCGCCGCCGTGCGCGGCGGCGCGACCGCATCCCTCGAGGTGGTCTTCGCCGACCCCACCCGAGTGGCCCGTCGATCGGCGACAGGAGACGCGAAGTGACCACCACCGGCGGCGAGGGCCGCGAACCCGAAGGCCGCGCGGCCGCCCCGCTGCTGCGGATGGCCGGCATCACCAAGCAGTTCTCCTCGGTGCGGGCCCTCGACGGCATCGACCTCGAGGTCGCGGCGGGCGAGGTCCACTGCCTGCTGGGGCAGAACGGCGCCGGCAAGTCGACGCTGATCAAGATCCTCTCGGCGTCGTACCAGCCGGACGAGGGGACGATCTGGTGGAAGGGCGAGGAGGTCCGCTTCGGCCATCCGCAGGCGGCGATCGACGCGGGCGTCGCCACGATCTACCAGGAGCTCGACCTCGTGCCCGGGCTGACGGTCGCGGAGAACGTCTTCCTGGGCCACGAGATCTCGACCGTCGGGTTCTCGCGGCGCGCGGCGACCAACCGCCGGGCGCAGGAGATCCTGGCCCGGCTCGGCCACGGGGAGATCAGCCCCACGCAGCTGGTCGGCGACCTGTCGCCGGCGGGCCAGCAGGTGGTCAGCATGGCGCGCGCCCTCTCCCACGAGGTCGACCTCCTCATCCTCGACGAGCCCTCGGCCGTCCTGGACAGCGGCGAGGTCGAGAACCTCTTCCGGGTCATCCGCGCCCTCACCGCCCAGGGCGTCGCGATCGTCTACATCTCCCACCGTCTCGAGGAGATCCGCCAGATCGGCGACCGGATCACCGTCCTCAAGGACGGCTCCACGGTCGCCACCGGACTGCCCGCGGCGACGACGCCCACCGCCGACCTCATCAAGCTGATGACCGGCCGGTCGATCGAGTACGTCTTCCCGGAGCGCAGCCGGGAGGCGGCGCCCGGCGAGGTCGTGCTCGAGGTCAGCGAGCTCTCGCTCGACGGTGTCTTCGACGACGTCAGCTTCGACGTCCGGGCCGGCGAGATCGTCGGCCTGGCCGGCCTGGTCGGCTCCGGGCGCACCGAGATCCTCGAGGCCGTGTACGGCGCCCGCCGGGCCAGCTCCGGCACGGTCACCGTCGACGGGAGGCGCCTGCGCCGTGGCGCCGTCCACGCCGCGGTCGCCGCGGGCATGGGCCTCGCCCCCGAGGAGCGCAAGAGCCAGGGCCTGCTGCTCGACCAGGCGGTCTTCGCCAACATCTCGGTCTCGTCGATGAAGGACTTCCAGCGGGTCGGCTTCATCCAGCGGGCCCGCGAGAAGGCGAAGGCCAGCGAGCTGGTCGCCTCCCTCGACGTACGCCCCCGCAACATCTCGCGGCACGTGCGGACCATGTCGGGCGGCAACCAGCAGAAGGTCGTGGTGGCCCGATGGCTGCTGCGCGGCTGCCGGGTGCTGCTCCTCGACGAGCCCAGCCGCGGCGTCGACGTGGGCGCGCGGGCCGAGATCTACAAGCTGATCCGCTCCCTGGCCGATTCCGGGGTCGCGGTCGTCGTCGTGTCGAGCGAGGTCGAGGAAGTCCTCGGCCTCGCCGACCGGGTCCTGGTGATCCGCGAAGGCTGCGTCGTGCACGAGAGCGCCTCTCACGAAATCGACGAGTCCCGGGTCCTCGACCTGGTCATGGAAGGAACCCCCGCATGAGCGACCAGACCACCAGCGCCGCCGTACCGGCCGTCGCCTCGACCGAGTCGTCGCAGGCCATGGACGCCCACGGGTCGCACCGCACCAAGGGGAGCACGACGACGTGGCTGGCCGAGGCGGGCTTCTTCCGCATGCTCGGCCTGATCATCGCGCTCGCGCTGCTGTGCATCGTCGGGGCGGTGACGGCGGGCGACCGGTTCGTCGACAGCGACAACCTGCTCACCATCCTGCGACTCTCCACGGTGATCGGCGTGGTCGCGATCGGGATGACCTTCGTGATCACGGGCGGCGGTATCGACCTGTCGGTCGGCGCGATCCTCGCCCTCTCCTCCGTGTGGGCGACCACGCTCGCGACGCGGCAGATGGCCCAGGACACGCACTGGATCGTGATGGTGCTGACCGCCCTCGCGGTCGGCGCCGGGTGCGGTCTCGTGAACGGCGTCCTGATCGCCTACGGCAAGGTGGTCGCCTTCATCGCCACGCTGGCGATGTTCGTCTCCGCCCGCGGGCTGGCGGAGATCATCTCAGAGAAGAAGACGCAGATCGCCACGGACGTCCCGGGGTACTTCGACTTCTTCACCGCCAAGCCGCTCGGCATCGACATGTCCATCTGGATCTTCGCCGTGGTCGCCGTCGCTGGCTGGGTCCTGCTCAACCGCACGACCTTCGGCCGTCGTACCTTCGCGGTCGGCGGCAACCCGGAGGCCGCCCGCCTGGCCGGCATCAACGTGCGTCGCCACACCGTGCTGCTCTACGTCCTGGTCGGCGTCTGCTGCGCCATCGGCGCCCTGCTCATCGTCGCCCGCACCACGACCGGGTCCTCGACGCACGGCCAGCTGCTCGAGCTGGACGCGATCGCCGCCGTGGTCATCGGCGGCACGCTCCTGGCCGGCGGCCGCGGCACCATCACCGGCACCGTCCTGGGCGTCCTCATCTTCACGACCCTCACCAACGTCTTCACGCTCAACAACAGGGACAACTCGGAGCAGTCCCTGCTCAAGGGCGTGATCATCGTCGCCGCCGTCCTGCTCCAGCAGTGGTTGGCGTCTCGGAAGAGCACCAACTGATCCATCCGCACCACTACCCCTCACGCACCACCAAGGAGCACCACATGTCCCTCAAGCAGATGTCCGCCGTGCACAAGAAGGCGGCCGCCGCGCTCGCCGTGGTCGCCGTGCTCGGCCTCAGCGCCTGCACCAGCAACGACCCCGACGACGGCAACGACAACCTCAAGGGCGGCACGTCCGACGCCGAGGCGGGTTCCAACGACGAGGCCGGCGACAAGATCACGATCGGCTTCTCGGCCCCGGCAGCCGACCACGGCTGGATGGCGTCGATCACCGAGTCGACCAAGGCCGTCGCCGAGAACTACGAGGACGTGGAGCTGGTGGTCGCCGAGGGGACCAACGACCCGCAGGTCCAGATCCAGCAGATCGAGACCTTCATCAACGACAAGGTCGACGCCATCGTGCTGCTGCCGTTCGACGGCGCCGCGCTGACCCCGATCGCCCTGGAGGCGATGGAGGCCGGCATCCCGGTCGTCAACGTCGACCGAGAGTTCAACGACCCCAACGCCGCCCGCGTGACGGTGCTCGGCGACAACTACGGCATGGGCGTCTCGGCAGGGGAGTACATCTGCTCCCAGGCCGGCGACGACTCCGACGCGGTCGTGGCCGAGATCGCGGGCATCGACTCGCTGCCCCTGACCCAGGACCGCAGCAAGGGCTTCAAGGACGCCCTGAAGGAGTGCGGCCTCGACGTCGACAACCGGGTCGCCGCCGACTTCACCGTCCAGGGTGGCGAGGAGGCCGCGACCAACCTCCTGCAGGCCGCGCCGAAGATCGACTACCTCTGGAACCACGACGACGACCAGGGTGTCGGCGTCCTCGCGGCGATCGACAACGCCGGTCGCGACGAGTTCGTGATGATCGGCGGCGCCGGCTCGAAGAACGCCATGGAGGCGATCAAGGCCGGCAACAGCGTGCTCAAGGCGACCGTCATCTACCCGTCCACGCAGGGTGCCGACGGCCTCAAGCTGGCCCGCCTGCTCGCCCAGGAGAAGTCGGTCGACGACCTCGTCGAGGTCGAGGTGCCGCGCCAGGTCCAGCTCTACGCCCCGGTCGTGACCGCGGACAACGTCGACAAGTACCTGCCGAGCGCCTTCACGTCCTGATCCGTCCTGCTCCCCCCGGATCGCGCGGCTGCGCGATCCGGGGTGGGCACCTGCCAGAAAACAGGTGAGCCATGTCCTCGGACACCCCCCAGACCAGCGGTTCCACCGGCGCCGTCCTCAACATCGGCATGGTCGGCCACTCGTTCATGGGTGCCGCCCACTCGCAGGCGTGGCGCTCCGCCGGGCGCTTCTTCGACCTGCCGCTCGCCCCGGTGATGCAGGTCCTCGGCGGGCGCGACGAAGCCCGTACGGCGGCCGCCGCCGCCCGGCTCGGGTGGAACCAGCACGTCACCGACTGGCGTGAGCTCGTCCACCGCGAGGACGTCGACGTGGTCGACATCTGCACCCCGGGCGACTCGCACGCGGAGATCGCCATCGCCGCCCTGGCCGCCGGCAAGCACGTCCTGTGCGAGAAGCCGCTGGCCAACTCGGTGGCCGAGGCCGAGGAGATGACCCGTGCCGCCGCGGAGGCGGCGCAGCGCGGCGTACGCGCGATGGTGGGCTTCACCTACCGCCGGGTGCCGGCGATCGCCCTGGCCCGCAAGCTGGTCGCCGACGGCCGGCTGGGCACCGTCCGCCACGTCCGCGCGCAGTACCTCCAGGACTGGATCGCCGACCCGGAGGCGCCGCTCTCGTGGCGGCTGCAGAAGGAGCGCGCCGGCTCGGGGTCGCTGGGCGACATCGGCGCCCACGTCATCGACCTCGCGCAGTACATCACCGGCGACGCGATCACCGAGGTCTCCGGCCACCTGGAGACCTTCGTCAAGGAGCGCCCCCTCGCGGCCGAGCACGCCGGCCTCTCCGGCACCGCGTCGGAGGAGCGCGGCGAGGTCACCGTCGACGACGCCGCGATGTTCCTGGCCCGCTTCGCGTCCGGCGCGGCCGGGGTCTTCGAGGCGACCCGCTTCGCGACCGGCCGCAAGAACGCGATCCGGATCGAGGTCAACGGCTCGCTCGGCAGCCTCGCCTTCGACTTCGAGGACATGAACGTCCTGCAGTTCTTCGACGCGACCCTCGCGGACGAGGAGGCCGGCTTCCGCCGGATCCTCGTCACCGAGCCGACCCACCCGTACGTCGCCGCCTGGTGGCCGCCCGGCCACGGGCTGGGCTACGAGCACGGCTTCACCCACCAGGTCGTCGACCTGGTGACCGCCATCGCGGACGGCACCCAGCCCACGCCGACCTTCGCCGATGGCCTGCAGATCCAGAGAGTGCTCGACGCCGTCGAGACGAGTTCCGCGACCCGCACCTGGCAGGAGATCACCGCATGACCGACCCGTACCAGCCCGTCCCCGAGGACAAGTTCTCCTTCGGTCTCTGGACCGTCGGATGGGAGGGCGTCGACGTCTTCGGCCCGGCCAGCAGGCCGCCGCTCGACCCGGTCGAGAGCACCTACAAGCTCGCCGAGCTCGGCGCCGCCGCCGTCACCTTCCACGACGACGACCTGCTGCCCGACGACAGCACCCGCGACGTGACCCTCAAGCGCTTCGAGCAGGCGCTGTCCGAGAGCGGCCTCCGCTGCGAGATGGTGACCACGAACCTGTTCAGCCACCCGGTCTTCAAGGAGGGCGGACTCACCGCCAACGACCGGACGGTACGCCGCTACGCGCTCGCCAAGGTGCTGCGCAATATCGACCTGGCGGCCTCGCTCGGCGCGGAGACCTTCGTGATGTGGGGCGGGCGCGAGGGCGCCGAGCACGGCGCCAGCAAGCACATCCCGGCCGCGCTCGACCGCATGGCCGAGGCGCTCAACATCGTCTGTGCCTACGTGAAGGAGCAGGGCCACCACCTCCGCTTCGCCCTCGAGCCCAAGCCCAACGAGCCGCGCGGCGACATCCTGCTGCCGACGATCGGGCACGCCCTCGCCCTCATCTCCGAGCTCGAGCACCCCGAGATGGTCGGCCTGAACCCCGAGGTCGGCCACGAGGAGATGGCGGGACTGAACTTCGCGCACGGCATCGCGCAGGCGATGTGGCACGGCAAGCTCTTCCACGTCGACCTCAACGGCCAGCACGGCCCGCGCTTCGACCAGGACCTGCGCTTCGGCGCCGGCAACCTGCGGGGGGCCTTCTGGACCGTGGACACGCTGCTCGGCGGCGGCCAGGCGGCGCCGTACCAGGGCTATGTGCACTTCGACTTCAAGCCGCCCCGGGCCGAGGGCCTCGACGGGGTCTGGGAGTCGGCGCGCGGCTGCATGCGCAACTACCTGATCCTGCGGGAGCGGGCGCTCGCCTTCCGCGCCGACCCCGAGGTCCGCGCGGCGCTCGACGCGGCGCGGGTCGAGGAGCTCTCCACCCCCACCGTGGCGCCGGGCGAGCCGCTGTCGGCGCTGCGTGACGCGGACTACGACCTGGCCGCCCTGACCGCACGCAGCGTGGCCATGGAGGCGCTCGACCAGCTGGCGATGGACCACCTGCTCGGCGCCCGCTGACGCCCGCCGCCCCTGTCCCTCGACCCCCACAGCAGCACCCGCACCACCAGCACGACCAGCACGACCAGGGCCGAACGCCCGGGGACCCGCCCCGGAACCGATGGAGCGCAATCCGTCACCAACGAAGGGAATCGTGATGAAGAACGTCATCACGCGGCTACGGAAGGGCTCGCGCGCAACGCTCGGCACGACCGTCGCCATGATCGTGTCGTTGCCCTTGGGCGCGGCAGCCCTCGCCGTACCAGCCGCGGCAGCCGAGCCGGCACCCGCGGCCGTCGCATCGGCCGAGGGTCCCGCCACCGCGAAGAGTCCTGCGGAGGCGGCTCCTCCGAGCAACGCCGTTCCGTGGACGGCCGACGAGGTGGCAGCCGCCGCCGAGGCCGACGAGTTCGACGCCCTGGTCTTCTCGAAGACCGCTGCCTTCCGGCACAGCAACATCGACGAGGGCATCACCGCCATCCAGCAGCTCGGCACCGCCAACGGCTTCAACGTCACGGCGACCGAGGACGCCGCGGCCTTCACCGACGAGAACCTCGCCCAGTACGAGGTCGTCATCTTCCTCTCCACCACCGGCGACGTGCTCAACGAGGCCCAGCAGGGCGCGTTCGAGCGCTACATCCAGGCCGGTGGCGGGTACGCCGGCATCCATGCGGCCTCCGACACCGAGTACTCGTGGCCCTGGTACGGCAACCTGGTCGGCTCCTACTTCAACAACCACCCCGCGGGCACCCCGACCGCGACCGTCAAGGTCGAGGACCCGGCCCACGCCTCGACCGCCGGCATCGACCGGCGGTGGGAGCGCACGGACGAGTGGTACAACTTCCGCACGAACCCGCGCGGCAAGGTCCACGTCCTCGCGTCGATGGACGAGACGACCTACGCGCCGGGCGGCGGCGCGATGGGTGCCGAGCACCCGATCGCCTGGTGCCAGGACTACGACGGCGGCCGCAGCTGGTACACCGGCATGGGCCACACCGAGGCGTCCTTCACCGACGCGAAGTTCCTCAAGCACATCCTCGGCGGCATCAAGACCGCCGCGGGCGTCGTACCGTCCGACTGCAAGGCGACGCTCGAGCCGAGCTTCGAGAAGGTCGCGCTCGACGAGAACACGTCGAACCCGATGGAGCTCGACATCGCCGACGACGGCCGGGTCTTCTACATCGACCGCAACGGCGCCGTCCGCATCATCCTCACCAACGGCTCCGTGGTGACGGCGGGCACGATCCCGGTCTACACCGGCCAGGAGTTCGGCCTGCTGGGCATCGCCCTCGACCCGAACTTCTCGACCAACAACTGGGTCTACCTCTACTACTCGCCGACGGGGTCGACCCCGACCGACCGCATCGCGCGGTACACGATGTCGGGCAACACGCTGCAGCTCGACAGTGCGACCACGATCCTCGACGTGCCGACGCAGCGCGACCAGTGCTGCCACGCCGGCGGGTCGATGGAGTTCGACAAGGACGGCAACCTCTACCTCGCGACGGGTGACAACACGAACCCGTTCGACTCCGGTGGCTACACCCCGATCGACGAGCGCCCCGGCCGCAGCGCCTGGGACGCCCAGCGCACGGCGGGCAACACCAACAGCCTCAACGGCAAGGTGCTGCGCATCAAGCCGCTCCCGGCCGGCGGCTACTCGATCCCGGCGGGCAACCTGTTCGACGAGGCCAGCGACACCGACCAGAAGACCCGGCCCGAGATCTACGCGATGGGCTTCCGCAACCCCTTCCGGATCGGCCTGGACGAGCAGAACAACCACCTGCTCGTGGCCGACTACGGCCCGGACGCCGGTTCGGTGAGCGACACCCGTGGCCCGAACGGCCGCGTCGAGTGGAACGTGCTCGCCGAGCCCGGCAACTACGGCTGGCCCTACTGCGTCGGCGACAACGCGGCGTACAACGACTACAACTTCGCCAGCAGCACCGCGGGTGCGGCGTTCAACTGCGCCAACCCCGTCAACGACTCGCCGAACAACACCGGCCGGACGCAGCTCCCGCCGGCGAAGCGCGCGGTCATGTGGCAGAGCAACAACGGCTCGATCACCGGCACCCCGGAGATCGGCGCCAGCGGTGCCCCGATGACCTCGGGCACCTACTCGTACGACGCCGACCTGGTCTCCGACCGCAAGTGGCCGGCGTACTTCGACAGCAAGGCGATCTGGGCGGACTGGAACAACAGCCGCCTGTTCACCGTGCAGATGAACGAGGGCGGCACCGGTTACACCGACATCAACCGCTTCCTGCCCAACCTGCCGATGGTCCGGCCGCACGCGCTGCAGTTCGGTCCCGACGGTGCGCTCTACATGATCGAGTGGGGCAGCGGCTTCAACGGGAACAACGCCGACTCGGGCATCTACCGGATCGACTACGTCGAGGGCAACCGCGCCCCGGTGGCCCGGGCGACGACCGACAAGACGTCGGGTCCGGCGCCGCTGACGGTCCAGTTCGACGGCTCCGACTCCTTCGACCCCGACACCGGGGACGCGACCGGGATGTCGTACGCCTGGGACTTCGACGGCGACGGTGACACCGACGCCACGACGCCGACGGGCAGCCACACCTACACCGAGGCCGGCAACTACACCGCCCGCCTCACGGTGACCGACGAGGGCGGTCGCACCGGGACGACGAACATCGACATCGTCGCCGGCAACACCGCTCCGACCGTGGAGCTGCTCGCTCCGCCGGACGGTGGCTTCTTCGACTTCGGCGACACCCTGAAGTACGAGGTCAAGGTGACCGACCCGGAGGACGGGGCGATCGACTGCGACCGCGTCGTCGTACAGCCGGGCCTCGGCCACGACCAGCACTCGCACGACTACGAGCAGTACCACGGGTGCAGCGGCTCCCTGGCGCTCCCGGGCGACGTCGGCCACGTCGGCGCGAACATCTTCGGCACGATCAAGGCCACCTACACCGACGACGGTGCGGGTGCGGCCGGAGAGCTGACCGGTGTCGACGGCATCGTCGTCCACACGAAGCACAAGGAGGCGGAGTTCTTCGACGAGACCGGGCGCACCGGGACCGGCACCGGCACGGCCGGCGTGACGACCCAGACCACCACCGACTCCGGCGGCGGCCTCAACGTCACCGGCGTGGAGACCGGCGACTGGTTCCGCTGGGACGTCATGAACCTGACCGGCATCACCGGCGCGAAGCTGCGCGTCGCCTCGACCACCACCGGCGCGGAGTTCGCGATCCGGCAGGGGTCGCCGACCGGCACCACGATCGGCACCGTCACGGTCCCGAACACCGGTGGGGCGCAGACCTTCCAGGACGTCTCGACCACCTTCACCGGCGCCACGACGGACAGCGCACCGCTGTACTTCGTCGCGACGACGGGTGGCGCGAACGTCAACTGGATCGAGTTCGCAGGCCGCGGCATCACCGACAACCAGCCGCCGACGGTCGCCATCGAGGCCAGCACGCTCCGTGGCGAGGCGCCGCTGCCGGTGCAGTTCACCAGCACGGTGAACGACCCCGACGGTGACACCCCGGTCGAGTACGAGTGGGACTTCGGCGACAACGCCACCTCCACCGAGGCGAACCCGAGCCACACCTTCACCACGCCGGGCAAGTACGTCGTCTCGCTGACCGCGACCGACGCCCGGGGAGCGAAGAGCAACCGCACGCTCGAGGTGACCGTCCTGCAGGCGCTGGACATCTGCTTCAGCGGTCGCTCGGACGACTTCGTGGGCGACGCCCTCGACACCGACCGCTGGAACCGCAGCGTTCGCGTCGACCAGTCGCTGACGGTGGCGGACGGGACGCTCAACATCCCGATCACCGCGACCGACATCTACCAGACCACCAACACCACGCCGAACATCGTGCTGCAGGACCTCCCTGCCGGTGCCTTCGAGGCGACGACGCGGCTCACGCTGCCGGCGGTGCGGTCGTACCAGCAGGCCGGACTGGTGGTCTACGGCGACGACAACAACTACCTGAAGCTCGTCTACTCGGGACGCTCCAGCTCCCCGGACAAGGCGAGCAACGTCATCCAGGTCGCCAAGGAGGTCAACGCCACCGCGTCGGAGACCAACTCCGCCAACCTCGGGGCCGACTTCCCCGACACGGTGTGGTTGCGGATCTCGAGCACGAACGGGAACGCCGTCACCACGTCGTACAGCACCGATGGTGCGACCTGGACGACGTTGTCGACGAACCGTGACCTGACCGGCATCACCGCGCCCAAGGTCGGACTGCTCGCGCTGGGCAACCAGGCCGCCGCGGTCGGGATCACCGCCCAGTTCGACTACTTCACCCTCACCCCCGACGACACGGCCGAGCCGTGCGCCCCGGACTGCCTCGTCGAGAACTTCGACGGGAACGCCCTGGGTGAGGGCTGGGACGTCGTCCGGCCGAGCGGCAACCTCTCGGTCTCCGGCGGCTCGGTGAAGATCCCGCTCGAGGCGACGGACCTCTACCAGGGCACGAACACCGCACGGGACCTGGTCCTCACCGACCTGCCCGACGGCCCGTTCGTGGTCACGACCAAGGTCAGCGCCCCGATCAACCGGTCCTACCAGTCGGCGGGCCTGCTGCTCTACGGCAATGACGACAACTACATCAAGCACGTGTTCCAGGGCCGCAGCAGCGACCCGAGCGCGGCGTCCAACATCATCCAGACGGCGAAGGAGGTCGGCGGCACCGCCACCGAGACCAACACCCCGGGCCTCGGGGCGAGCTTCCCGAGCACCGTGTGGCTGCGCCTCACCAGCGACGACGGTGAGCAGGTCATCGGTTCCTACAGCACCGACGGCGAGACCTGGACGGAGATGTCCGGCGGGTACGACCTGACCGGCATCACCAACCCCCGGGTCGGCCTGCTGGCCGCGGCCAACACCGCGAACGGCGCCGGCATCACCGCCAGCTTCGACTGGTTCACGCTCGGCGAGGACGCCACCTGTGAGCCGGACGGCGGGGAGCCGACCGACACCACCGCACCGACCACGACCATCACGGTCCCGGCGGCGGACGGCGAGGCCGGCTGGCACACCACCCGGCCGTCGTTCACCCTGACGGCCACCGACGGTGCGGAGGGCTCGGGCGTCGCATCGGTCGAGTACCGCATCGCCGGAGGTGCCTGGACGCCGTACACCACGGCGGTCGAGGTGAGCGGTGAGGGCGAGCGCCTGGTCGAGTTCCGTGCGACGGACGAGGCCGGCAACGTCGAGGAGACCAGGTCCAGCACGGTCAAGGTCGACACCGTCGTCCCGACCGTCACCGCGGACGAGACGGGCACCCGGACCAAGACGCTGACGCTCAGCGCCAGCGACGCGACGTCCGGAGTGGACCGGATCGAGTACCAGGTCGGCACCGCGACCACGTGGTCGGACTACAGCTCGCCGCTGTCGTTCGAGGACGTCGGCACCCACGTCGTGCGCTACCGCGCGGTCGACGTGGCGGGCAACGTCTCCGCGGTGGGCACCTCCACCGTCGAGGTCGGGCCCATCACCGCCCCGAAGGTCACCGTCACGACCGACCCCGCCGCTCCGAACGGGCGCAAGGGCTGGTTCGCCGGACCCGTCACGGTCACCCTGACCGGGACCGGCGGCGACGGCGACCTGACGCTGGAGTACCGCACCGGCAAGGGCTCGTGGACGACGTACACCGCTCCGTTCCGCATCACCAAGGACGGTGTCACGAAGCTCGAGGCCCGGGCGCGCGACGAGGCGGGCACCGTCTCGGCGGTCGTCGGCAAGACGTTCAAGATCGACGACACCGCACCGGCGCTGAGCGTCAGCGGGATCGCGAACGGCGCGCAGCTGAGCGTGGCGACGGTCCGCACGGTGCAGGTCACGGCAGCGGACCCGACGTCCGGCGTCGTGAGCAGGTCGGTCCGCCTCGACGGCAAGGTCGTGGCGTCCCGGACGCGCATCGATGCACTGGTGCTGCGGACCGGTACCCACCGCCTGGCGGTCGTCGTCACCGACGAGGCCGGCAACCAGCGGACGCGGACGGTCACCTTCAAGGTGGTCGCCACGTACGCCGGCGGCAGGGCGTTGGTCGACCGGCTCGACCGTGAGAACCGGATCGGAGCCCGGCTCGCCGGGAAGCTCGAGAGCGCCCTCATCACGGCGCAGCGAGCCGACGGACGCGGGGACGAGCGTCAGGCCAGCCAGGCCCTGACCAGGTTCCGGGTCCTCGCCTCCGGCATCCGGAGCACCGTGGTGAGGACCGCTCTCACGGACCTCGCCCGCCGGCTGGACGCCCAGCTGTAGGCGAGCGGAACCGGAGAGGAGAACGTTCGCCGATGGGATCGCCCCGCCACGTCGCACCACCAGGTGAGGCAGCCGACGGCCAGCAGGATCGGCCCTGCCGGCCGGCCGGTGGGTGGGGTCCCCGTCCCGGACGGGGGAGCGGCGCCGCGAGGCGCCGCTCCCCGCGGCCCGGTGCCGGGACCGTGCGCTCCGTCCCGGCACCGGCCCGCACGGGCTGCCCGCCGACCAGAACCTGAACCACCACCACCCGCACATCCACCGCAACCCGAGGAGACGCCATGGCACGCCCGATCACCCTGTTCACCGGCCAGTGGGCCGACCTGCCCTTCGAGGAGGTCTGCAGGCTCGCCTCCGAGTGGGGGTACGACGGCCTGGAGATCGCCTGCTGGGGCGACCACCTCGACCCGTGGCGGGCCGCCGAGGACGACGCCTACGTCCAGGAGAAGCTCGACCTGCTCGAGAAGTACAACCTCCGCACCTGGGCCATCTCCAACCACCTGACCGGCCAGGCCGTCTGCGACGACCCGATCGACGGGCGCCACCAGGCGATCCTCTCCGACCGGGTCTGGGGCGACGGCGACGCCGAGGGCGTGCGCCGGCGCGCGGCCGAGGAGATCACGATGACCGCGCGCAGCGCGCAGCGGCTGGGCGTGAAGACCGTCATCGGCTTCACCGGCTCGGCCATCTGGAAGTACGTCGCCATGTTCCCGCCCGCGACCGAGGAGATGGTGGCCGCCGGCTACCGCGACTTCGCCGACCGCTGGAACCCGATCCTCGACGTGTTCGACGAGTGCGGCGTCCGCTTCGCCCACGAGGTGCACCCCTCCGAGATCGCCTACGACTACTGGACCACGGTCGCGACCCTCGACGCGATCGGCCACCGCGAGGCCTTCGGCCTCAACTGGGACCCGTCGCACTTCGTGTGGCAGGACCTCGACCCGGTCGGCTTCCTCTGGGACTTCAAGGACCGGATCTACCACGTCGACTGCAAGGACGCGAAGAAGCAGGTCGGCAACGGCCGCAACGGCCGAATGGGCTCGCACCTGCCGTGGGCCGACCCGCGTCGCGGCTGGGACTTCGTCTCGACCGGGCACGGCGACGTCCCGTGGGAGGCGTCCTTCCGGATGCTCAACACGATCGGGTACGACGGCCCCATCTCGGTCGAGTGGGAGGACGCCGGCATGGACCGCCTCGTCGGCGCCCCCGAGGCGCTCGCGTTCGTCCGTCGCCTCGCCTTCGACCCGCCGAGCGCGGCGTTCGACGCGGCCTTCTCCTCCTCGTCGTGAGGCCGGGACCGGTCATGCAGGCAGCGTCGGCGGACCTCGGGGCGACGGCCGTCGCGCCGCTGGACCTGCGGTCGCGGCGCGGCGAGCTCGGGCTCTCCGCGCCGGACGTCGCGAGGTCGGTCGGCGTGCAGACCGCGACGGTGCTGCGCTGGGAGCGCGGGGAGAGGCTGCCCGGGCCGAGCGTCATCGACCGCCTCGCCCAGGTGCTCGCGGCCGACCGTGCCGCGGTGGTCCGCTTCTTCGACGCGCACCGTCCTCCGGCCGCCCCGAGGACGCGGGTCAGGGCGACCGGGCTGCGTGGCCTACGGCGCCGGCAGGGCTGGTCGGCCGCGTACGTCGCCGACCGGCTGGGCGTGCCCGTGGCGACCGTCTTCAACTGGGAGGCGGGCCGGGCGGGCATGCCGGTCGCCATGGTCCCCCGTGTCGTGGACCTCATGAGCGGGCGCGACGACGCCCTCACGCCGCACACCGTGCGCACCCTGCTCACCCGCCCCCGGGCGCAGCGGCCGATGCGGCACGGGCCGCTGCGCCGGGCGCGGGGGAGGCGGGGGCTCTCGCAGCAGCGCCTCGCCGACGAGCTCGGGGTCTCCCGCCAGCTCGTGGGGTGCTGGGAGCGCGGCCTCGCGCCGCACATCGCCCACCAGCGCCGGCTCGCCCGCGTCCTCGGCACCGACGTCGCGACGGTCAGCGGGTGGTTCGCCACCCCGCCGCCGATCGGACTCCGGCCGGCCCTCTGGCGCCCCGGCGACCTGGGCCAGGTGCTGCGGGACCTCCGCGCGTGGAGCGGCCTGCGGCAGTGCGACGTCGCCCGGCACTGCGGCCGCTCGACCGCGACGGTCCGGGCATGGGAGACGGGGCGCACGGTGCCCCCGGCCGGGCAGCGCGAGCTGCTCGCGGACCTCTTCCGGCTGCCGCCGACGGCCTTCGACGCGGCACTCCCGCAGGCGCCGGGCGGGGGAGACGAGCGATGACACTCGTCCTCGGTGTCGACTCCTCGACCCAGTCCACCAAGGCCGTCCTCGTCGACGTCGACGACGGCATGGTCGTCGACTCGCGCACGGCGCCCCACCCCGCCGGCACCGAGGTCGATCCCCGGGCCTGGCTGGCGGCGTACGACGACGCGGCGGGGCCGCTGCTCCACCGCGCCGCCGCGGTGTCGGTCGCCGGCCAGCAGCACGGCATGGTCGCCCTCGACGCCGTGGGTGACCCGGTCCGTCCCGCCCTGCTGTGGAACGACATCCGCTCCGCGGGCGCGGCCCGCACGCTCGTCGAGGAGATGGGCGGTGCGCAGGCGTGTGCCGAGGCCGTCGGGAGCGTGCTGGTGGCGTCGTTCACCTCGACCAAGCTGCGCTGGCTCCGCGACCACGAGCCGGCCGCCGCCGACCGCGTGGCGGAGGTGCTCCTCCCGCACGACTTCGTCGCCCGGCACGCCGCGGCCCCCGGGACGCGGTCCTTCACCGACCGCGGCGACGCATCGGGGACGGGCTACTACGACACGGCCGGCGGCACCTGGCGCCCCGACCTCCTGGCGGCGGCGCTCGGCCACGACGCCGCGCTGCCCGAGGTGGTGGCCGGCGGTGCCGTCGCGGCCACGACGCAGGACGGCGCCGTCGTCGCCGCGGGCACCGGCGACAACATGGGCGGCGCGCTGGGCATGGCGCTGGAGCCCGGTGACCTCCTCGTCTCGGTGGGGACGAGCGGCGTGGTCTCCGCCATCAGCCCCCGCCCGGTCGCGGACGGGTCCGGCGTCGTCACCGGCTTCGCCGACGCCCACGCCGGCTTCCTGCCGATGGTCACGACCATGAACGCCGCCGGGATCCTCGACCTCCAGGCGCGCTGGCTCGGCGTCGACCACGCCGCGCTCGCCTCGCTCGCGCTGTCCGCGCCGTGGGGGTCCGGGGGAGTGAGCCTGCTGCCCTACTACGGGGGCGAGCGCACGCCCAACCGCCCCGACGCGGTCGGGACCTGGCACGGCCTGACCTCCACGACGACCCGTGCCGAGCTCGCCCGAGCGGCCTTCGAGGCCCTGCTCTGCTCGCTGGCCGACGCCGTCGACCAGCTCATCGCCACCACCGGCCTCGAGCCGAACCGCCTGTTCCTGGTCGGTGGGGCCACCCGCAGCCCCGCCCTCCGGGCGATGGCGCCGGCCCTGCTCGGCCGTGCGGTGACGCTCCCGGCCCCCGGTGAGTACGTCGCCCTCGGCGCCGCCCGCCAGGCGGCATGGGCCCTCGCCGGCACCGCCGACCCGCCGTCGTGGGGACGGCGCTCCGTCGAGGAGCTGGCCCCGCCCGGCGACAGCGACGAGGCAGCAGCCGCCGAGGTGCGGGCGGCGTACGACCGTCTCCGCGACCGCACCTGACCGACCCCGCGGCTCCCGCCGCCACCACGAGATTCGAGGACCCCCCATGACCAGCAACGACCTTCCCGTGAACGCCCCGACGACCGGCAACACCGGCGTGTGGTTCATCGGTGCGCGCGGCTCGGTCGCGACGACCGCGGTGGTGGGTGCCCTCGGCGCGAGCCACGGGCTGGTCCCTGCGACGGGGCTGGTGACCGAGTTGCCCGAGCTCCACCCGGAGGGGCTCCCCGACCTGTCCAGCCTGTTCTTCGGTGGGCACGAGGTCGGCGGCGGGTCGCTGGCCAAGAAGGCCGAGGCGCTCGTGGCGGGCGGCGTGCTCCCGGCGGCCGTCGTCAGCGCCGTGGCGGCCGACCTCGAGGCCGTCGACGTGGCGATCCGGCCGGGCCACGTCGCGGGCGAGGAGACCGCTGCCGCCGCCGTCGAACGGCTCGCCGCCGACATCTCCGGGTTCCGGGAGCGGCACCGGCTCGACCGGGTCGTCGTGGTCGACGTCGCCAGCACCCAGCCGCCGGTCGACGACCCGGCGCAGGTGCGGGGCGTCACGGACGACCTGCCGGTCACCGCGGTCTACGCGCTCGCCGCGCTCCGGGCCGGGGCGTCGTACGTCTCGTTCACGCCCAGCCCGTGCCTGCGCCTGCCCGTGGTGCTGGAGGCGGCCGAGCGCAGCGGGCTTCCCTACGCGGGCTGCGACGGCAAGACGGGGGAGACCCTGGTGAAGTCGGCGCTCGCACCGATGTTCGCGATGCGCGCCCTCGACCTGCGCTCCTGGACGTCGGTCAACCTCCTCGGTGGCGGCGACGGCGCGACCCTGGCGGACCCCGCCGCGGCGCGGAGCAAGACGGTCGCCAAGCGCAGCGGCCTCGACGCGATCGTCGGCCGGCCGGTCCCGGGCCCGATGCACATCGACAACGTCGAGGACCTCGGCGAGTGGAAGACCGCCTGGGACCACGTCCGGTTCGACGGCTTCCTCGGCACGCGGATGACCCTGCAGTTCACCTGGCAGGGCTGCGACTCGGCCCTCGCCGCGCCGCTCGTCCTCGACCTGGCGCGCCTGATGTCCACCGCGCACGCGGCCGGCCGGACCGGGCCGCAGGCCGAGCTCGCCTTCTTCTTCAAGGACCCCGTCGGTGCGACGGAGCACCGGCTCTCCGAGCAGTGGCGGGCACTGGTCGAGTGGCGTGAGGGGCTGGACGCATGACCGCCCTGCCGGCCGCACGGGACCTGGCCGAGCTGGTCCGGCTGCCGGCTGCGCTGACGGTGCCGGGCGACGCGTGGTCCGGGGCCGCGTGGGCCGGGACGGCCGCCGCCGGCAGCGGGCTGATGCCCGTGGGCTCCGTGCTCCTCTACTGGTCGGGCATGGCGCTCAACGACTGGGCCGACCGAGCGGTCGACGCCGTCGAGCGGCCCGAGCGCGTCATCCCGTCCGGTCGCGTCCAGGCGCCGACGGCGCTGGCGATCGCGGCCGGCCTCGGCGTCGCCGGCGTGGCCGTGACCGCCGCGGTGGGTGGGCGCCGGGCACTGCGGGTCAGCGTCCCGCTCGCCGCGCTCGTCGCCACCTACGACGTCCTCGCCAAGGACTCACCTGCCGGGCCCGTCGTCATGGCCTCGACGCGGGGGCTCGACGTCCTGCTCGCCGCTGCGGCCGCCCCCGGCGCGGCGGCCCGACCCGCCGCCGCCGTGGCCGTCCACACGGCCGGGGTCACGCTGCTCAGCAGGGGAGAGGTGCACGGCGCGACACCGGCGACGGCCGGCGCCGCCCTCGCCGCCACGGGCACCGCGCTCGGCATCCTGGCGTCGTCACTGCGCCGTGGGTCCGGGATCCCGCCCGGCCGGCGGCGTACCGCCGCGGCGTTCGCGCTCCTCTACGCAGCCCGGGTCGGTGTCGCACAGGCCCGTGCGGCCGCGTCCCCCGACGCCGGCACGGTCCGGGCCGCGACCGGCGCCGGCATCGGCGGCCTGACCTTCCTCCAGGCGGCCTGGCTCGCGGCTCGCGGCCGGTTCCTCCCGGCGGTCGTCGTGGCCGGCGCGAGCCCCGCCTTCCGCCGGGCGGCGCGGGTGGTGAACCCGACATGACGGTGCGCCTCGGCTACGGCCTCAACGGGTTCGCCGGCCACCGGCTGGCCGACGCGTGCGCCGTCGTCTCCTCGATCGGCTACGAGGGCGTGGGCCTCACCCTCGACCAGCCGCACCTCGACCCCTTCGGCGACCTTCCCGGCCAGGTCGCCCACGCGCGCCGTTGCCTGGAGGCGAACGGCCTCGCGTCGGTCGTCGAGACCGGGTCGCGCTACGTGCTCGACCCCTGGCACAAGCACGAGCCGACCCTGGTCAGCGACGAGGGGCGCGAGCGCCGTGTCGAGCTGCTCCGCCGTGCGGTGCGCATCGCCTTCGAGCTCGGCTCGGAGGCCGTCTCCTGCTGGTCGGGCACGGCGCCCGCGGGCACCCGCCCGGAGGCGCTGTGGCAGCGGGTGGTCGACGGACTCGGCCCGGTCCTCGACGATGCGGCCGACCTCGGCGTCAGCGTCTGCGTCGAGCCCGAGCCGGGGATGTTCCTGGCGACCCTCGACGACGTCCTCGCCCTCCGGGAGCGGCTCGGTCGTCCCGAGCACCTGCGGGTGACCCTCGACCTCGGCCACCTCGTCTGCAACGAGCCGCGGACCCCTGCGGACACCGTGCGGCAGGCAGGCGCGCTCCTCGGCAACGTCCAGGTCGACGACATGGTCCGCGACGTCCACGAGCACCTCGAGCTGGGGACGGGCGAGCTCGACCTCGACGCGGTGCTGGGCGCCCTCCTGGAGATCGGGTACGACGGCCTCGCCTGCGTCGAGCTGCCCCGGCACTCCCACGCCGCCCCCGCGGTGGCGGCGTCGAGCATGGTGGCGCTCCGGGCCTCGCTCGCCCGCATCGGCCACGCGTCCGGCCTCGCCGGGGGTGTGCGATGACGTCCGTGGCGCTGCTGGTCCGTCCCGGTGAGCTCAGGGCCGTGCTCGGAGCAGAGCGGGCCGACGCGCTCGACGAGCTCGTGGCCGGGATCATGGACGACCCGGGCACCCTCGGCCGGGTCTTCCCCGCGGCGGCCCGGCGTACGGCGCGTGGCGAGCTCCCCGGCGGCGGACGCATCGAGGACGCCGTCCGGGTGGAGCTGGTCGCGGCTGCCGCGTCGGTCCTGACCCCGGGCGCGCTCGTCGAGGAGCTGGGCCTCGTCTACCACCACGGCGACGCCGACGAGCGACGCGCCGTGCTGCTGGGGCTCTCCGCCCTCGACGACCCGCAGGTCGACGGCTCGGCGATCCTCCTCGACGCGCTGCGGACCAACGACATCCGCCTGGTGACCGCCGCGATGGGCCGGCACGCGCGGACGCTGTCCCTCCACGACTGGCGCCACGGCGTCCTCAAGTGCCTGTTCGTCGGGGCTCCGCTGGCGCAGGTCGCCGACCTGGCCGAGCGTGCGGACGACGAGCTCGGCGCGATGGTCCGTCGCTACGTCCTCGAGCGGCAGGCTGCGGGCCGGTCGGTCCCCGACGACGCCCACCTCGTGCTCGAGCTGACCCACCCCACCCCTCCCCGGGAGTCCTGACATGCGCATCTTCGATCCCCACATCCACATGACCTCGCGCACGACCGACGACTACGAGCGGATGTACGACGCCGGCGTCCGCGCGCTCGTCGAGCCGGCCTTCTGGCTCGGGCAGCCCCGCACCAACGTCGGCTCCTTCACCGACTACTTCGACGCGCTGGTCGGCTGGGAGCGGTTCCGCGCCGCGCAGTTCGGCATCGCCCACCACTGCACGATCGCGCTCAACCCCAAGGAGGCCAACGACCCGCGCTGCACCGGTGTCCTCGACGTCCTGCCCCGCTACCTGGCCAAGGACGGCGTGGTCGCCGTCGGCGAGATCGGGTTCGACTCGATGACCACGGAGGAGGAGAAGGCGTTCGTCCGGCAGCTCGAGCTGGCGGTCGAGTTCGAGCTGCCCGCGATGGTGCACACCCCGCACCGCGACAAGGAGGGCGGCACCCGGCGCACCCTCGAGCTCGTCGAGGCCTCCGGGCTCGCCCCGCACCGGGTCGTCGTCGACCACCTCAACGAGATGACGGTGGGGCAGGTCGCCGAGAGCGGCTGCTGGATGGGCTTCTCGATCTACCCGGACACCAAGATGGACGAGCACCGGATGGTGCGCATCCTCGAGGAGCGCGGCCTCGACCGGGTCCTCGTGAACTCCGCCGCCGACTGGGGCCGCAGCGACCCGCTCAAGACCGCCTCCACCGGCCGGGCGATGCTCGCCGCGGGCTTCTCCGCGGACGACGTGGACCGGCTGCTGTGGCGCAACCCGCTGGAGTTCTTCGGGCAGAGCGGCCGGCTCCTGCTCGACGACCTGGCGGAGACCACGGGCGGTGTGCCGGACGGGGTGTCGACCTTCGAGGGCAACTCCGTGCTCCGCGGGGCGAGGGCCGACGCATGAGGTTCCGCCACCCCGACGGCTCGGTCGTCCACCTCGCCTACGGCACGAACGTGCTGCCCGCGCAGGACGTCGACGGCATCGTGGCGCAGGCGTCGAGGCTCGGCGACCGGCTGCGCGCCCACCTCGACGTCGACCGCGTGGGGCTCGGCATGTGGTTGCCCGCGGCGGCGGCGTACCGGCTGATCGCGGACCCGGGCGACCTGGAGCGGCTGCGCAAGAGCCTCGACCACCACGGGGTCGAGGTGGTCACCGTGAACGCCTTCCCCCACGCCGACTTCCAGGGCGAGGTCGTCAAGAAGGCCGTCTACCACCCGGCGTGGAGCGAGCCCGAGCGGCTGCGCTACACGCTGGCGGCGGCACAGGTGCTGGCGGCGCTCCTGCCCGACGACGTCGACCGCGGGACGATCTCGACCCTGCCCCTGGGCTGGCGCGCGCCCTGGCTGGTGGACCGCCAGCACGCGGCGGAGCGCCATCTCGCCCAGCTCGCGGAGGGTCTCTCGACGATCGCCGGGGAGACCGGCCGCGCCATCCGGGTCGGCCTCGAGCCGGAGCCCGGTTGCGCCGTCGAGACGGTCGACGAGGCCGTGGCTCGCCTCGCCGGGGTGGACCGGGACTGGATCGGTGTCTGCCTCGACCTGTGCCACCTGGCCGTCGGCTTCGACACGGCCGCCGCCGCCCTCGAGCGACTCGACGAGGCGGGCCTGGCGGTGGTCAAGGCCCAGCCGGCTGCCGCGCTGGTCGTCGACGACCCCGGCGACACGACCACGCGCTCCGCGCTCGCGGCGTACGCCGAGGACCGCTTCCTCCACCAGGTGCGCCAGGAGACCGGCGGCCGCCTGACCGGGCGCGACGACCTGCCCGACGCGCTCGACGGTCCGCGGAGCCTGCGCACCGGCCGGCCGTGGCGGGTCCACTTCCACGTGCCGGTGCACGCCGACCCGGCCCCGCCGCTGCGCAGCAGCCGCGACGAGCTGCGCGCCTCGCTGGCCGCCCTCGTGGGCGGGCCTCGCGCGCGCGTCCACCACCTGGAGGTCGAGACCTACACCTGGTCGGTCCTTCCCGGTGGCGGCCCGACCGACGACGACGCCTTCGCGGCAGCGCTCGCCGCCGAGCTCGCCTGGGTGCGCGCGGAGCTCCTCGACCTCGGCCTGACCGCCCTCTGAACCCACCCCCACGCCCCCCTGGAGATCCCCATGGACAAGCTCCTCGTCGCCGACGTCGTCGGCCTCACCCCCGACCTGCTCCAGCACATGCCCCGGCTCCAGCGCCTGGCGGCGAAGGGCTCGTCCGCGGTCCTCGACCCCGTGCTGCCGGCGGTCACCTGCTCGGTGCAGTCGACCTTCCTCACCGGCCTCACCCCGGCCGGGCACGGCATCGTCGGCAACGGGTGGTACTTCCGCGACCTCGGCGAGGTGCACCTGTGGCGCCAGCACAACCGCCTCGTCCAGGGCGAGAAGGTCTGGGAGACCATCCGGCGCCAGGTCCCCGACTACACCGTCGCCAACGTCTGCTGGTGGTACGCCATGGGTGCGTCGACCGACTGGACCGTCACGCCGCGGCCGATCTACTACGCCGACGGCAAGAAGGCGCCCGACTGCTACACCCGTCCGCCCGAGCTCCACGACGAGCTGGTGCACGAGCTGGGCGAGTTCCCCCTCTTCCAGTACTGGGGGCCCACCGCGTCCCTCCGCTCGACCGAGTGGATCGTCGGCGCGGCCCGCCGCCTCCTGCCGCGGGCCGACCTGACCCTCGCCTACCTCCCGCACCTCGACTACGACCTCCAGCGGTTCGGGCCCGACTCGGCCCAGGCCCGCCGGGCCGCGCACGACGTCGACGCGGCGCTGGCGCCCCTGCTCGACGACGCGGAGCTGATGGACGCGCGCGTGGTCGTCCTGTCCGAGTACGGCATCACCCGGGCGGACACGCCGGTCGACATCAACCGGGCCCTGCGCGCCGCCGGCCTGCTGAACGTCCACACCCAGGACGGCATGGAGTACCTCGACCCCTGGACGTCGCGGGCCTTCGCCGTCGCCGACCACCAGGTCGCCCACGTGTACGTCGCCGACCCGACCGACCTCGAGCAGGTCGGCGCGCTGTGCGCGGGCCTGCGCGGTGTGGCGCAGGTGCTGGACCGGGCCGGCCAGGCCGCCGTCGGCCTCGACCACGAGCGTGCGGGCGAGCTCGTGCTGGTGGCGGAGCCGACCGCGTGGTTCACCTACTACTACTGGGAGGACGACGACCGGGCGCCGGACTTCGCGCGCGGCGTCGAGATCCACCGCAAGCCCGGCTACGACCCGGCCGAGCTCTTCTTCGACCCGAAGGACCGGCTGGTCAAGGCCCGCGCGGCCCTGACCCTGGCCCGCAAGGCCGCCGGCCTCCGCTACTCGATGAAGGTGGTGCCGCTCGACCCGGCGCCGGTGCGGGGCACCCACGGTCGTCTGCCGCTCCGCGACGAGGAGGGGCCCATGGTGATCTGCGACCGGCCCGACACGCTGGGCAGCCGACTGGCTGCGACGCAGGTGCGGGACCTGCTGCTCGACCTGGCCGGCGCCAGCGCCGCGACCCCGACGGTGTCGACGGTGTCGTGATGGTCGACGACGTGCTGGGCGCGGTGCGTGAACGGCTCCGGACACCGCCGTCGTGCGGGGTCGCCGGCCTCGACCGCGTGGTCGCCGACGCCCTGCGCCCGGGCAAGCTGCTCAGGCCCGGGCTCGTGGTCGGCAGTGCGGCGGCGGCCGGCGCCGGGCTGGCCGACCGTGCCCTGCGGAACCGGGTGGTGCTGGCGGCCGAGGCGATGGAGCTGCTGCACGTGGCCACGCTCGTCCACGACGACATCATCGACGGGTCCCCGCTCCGCCGCGGCCGGCCCTCGGTCGTCGCGAGCGCCGGTGTGGCGTCCGCGCTCGTCATCGGTGACCTGCTCCTCGCCCGGGGCGCCCTCGCCGCGGCCGGCGCGGCGCCGAACGGCCCGCTCGTCTGGGCGCGTGCCCTGGCGTGCATGGCGAGGGGCCAGCTCCTCGAGGCCGATCTCCGGGGCGCTCCGTCGGTCGAGGCGCACCGGGAGTACGCCGCCCTCAAGACCGCCGAGCTGTTCCGGGCGAGTGCCGAGATCGGCGCCCTCGCGGTGGACGCCGAGCCGGACGTCGTCCGCGCGCACGGGGAGTTCGGGCTCCACTTCGGCATCGCCTTCCAGCACGTCGACGACCTGCTCGACGTGGTCGGCGACCCGGCCCGGACCGGCAAGCCGGCCGGCCTGGATGCCGCCAACGGCGTACCGACGACCGCCGCGCTCCTCCTCGAGGCGCCCTCGCCCGGCGGCCTCGCCACCCTGGTGGCCGCCGAGCTGGATGCCGCCTCGGCGTCGCTGCCCCCGGGGCGGGGCTCGGCCGAGCTCCGGGCCTGGGCGGCCGACGCCCTGCGCAGGACCCTCCACGCCGCCGACGACAGGCCCCGCCGCACGCTCGTCCAGCTCTCCGCCGTGCTGGACCGGTTCGAGCACGACATCCACCCAGTCAGGGAGACCACGCCATGCACGCCTTCGCCCGTCCTGTGAGCTCCAGCCGGTTCGTCCGCTGGGTCGCCGTCGCCCTGGTGGCCGCCCTGCTCGGCCTCCTGCCCGCGCCGCCCGCGTCGGCCCACGACGAGCTCGTCTCCTCCGACCCCGCCGAGTCGAGCGTGGTCGAGACGCTGCCGTCGCGGGCCACCCTGACCCTGAGCGGCAAGGTCCGCAAGGTCCGCTCGGTCACGGTGACCGGACCCGACGGCGACGTCGCCAACGGCAAGGCGACCTTCCGGGACGACGAGGTGCGCCAGAACCTGTGGTCCGGACCCGACGGCGAGTACGTGCTCGCCTACGACGTCGTCTCGGCCGACGGCCACCAGGTCACCGGCGAGGTCCACTTCGAGGTCGGCCCGGTCTCCGGGCCGACGGACAGCGGACCGCGCGCCACGGTGGAGCAGGACGCCGGCGGTGGGCAGCGCGGCATCCTGCTGGTCGGTGTGGTGCTCCTGGCGGGTGCGGGCGGGCTGGTGGCGCTGCGGCGGCGCCGGCTCGGCTGAGCGCCGACGGCGCGCTCTCGCCGACCTGCGAAGGGCCGCCGGCGAAATTGATTGACGTCAATCAATTTCGCCGGCAGGCCCTCGTCGATCGTGCCGCGACCGGACCGCCGCGCCGCGAGGCTAGGCGGGCACCGGGACCGGCTTCGGTGCCTCCGGCCGCGGCGCGGTCATCGCCTCCAGCCTCGGGCTGAGGTAGGCGAGGCCGGCGGCCACGATCAGGGCGACGCCCTGGGCGACCTGCTGCCAGAAGGTGGGGACGCCGAGGAGGGTCAGGCCGTTCTGGAGGATGCCGAGGAAGGCGACGCCCAGGACCACCCCGACCAGCGAGCCGGAGCCCCCGGCGAGCGCCACCCCGCCGACCAGCACCGCGGTCAGCACCGCGAGCTCGAACCCGAGGCCCGCCGTACCGGACTGCACGGCGCCGAGGACGGAGGCCTTGATCGCGCCGGCGAGCGCGGCCAGGGCCCCGGTCAGCAGGAAGAGGCCGAAGGGCACCATGCGCACCCGCACGCCCGAGAGGTACGCCGCCTCCCGGGAGACCCCGATGGCGTAGATGTGGCGCCCGAGGGGCGTGGCGACGAGGACGAAGCCGGCGACGAGGACCACCAGGATCGCGATGATGACGGGGGAGGGCAGGCCCGCGACCTTGGACCCGCCGAGCCAGGCGAAGGACTCGGAGAAGCCGGTCTGCGGCAGGGGCGCGAGCTGCTGGGCGATGCCGCGCACGGCGGTCAGCGTGCCGAGCGTGACGATGAACGGCGACAGGCCCAGTCCGCAGCACAGGAGGCCGTTGACCGCGCCGACGGCGACGCCGGCGAGCAGGGCCAGCAGCACGCAGCCCAGCATGCTGCCGTTGTGCTCGGAGGCCAGCCAACCGGCGGCGACCGCGCCGAGGGCGTAGGTGGAGCCGACCGACAGGTCGAGGTAGCCGCTGATGACGAGCATCGCCGTCGGGACGGCGACGATCGCGAGGGTGGCGCTGTCGGTGGCGATGCCGAGCAGGTTCTGCTGGCCGACGAAGCTGCCGGTGCTGGCCTCGAAGGCGATCGCCATCACGATGATGACGGGGATCAGCGGGTAGCGCGCGAGCTGGCGCACGGACTGGGGTGTGCTCATGACGGAACCTCCATGGGAGTGGGGCGGTGGACGGCTGCCAGGAGCGCGTCCTCGGTGAGGTCGGGTCCGGCGATGGTCGCGACCACGCGGCCCCGGTCCATCACGAGGCAGCGGTCGGCGAGCGTCACCACCTCCTCGGGATCGGTCGAGGCGAAGAGCACGGCCGCGCGGCGCTCGCTGGCGATCGTCCGGACGACGCGGTAGATCTCGTGGCGGGCGTTGACGTCGACGCCCTGGGTCGGCTCGTCGAGCAGCAGGACCGTGGTCGGCAGGACGCCGTTGATCCACCGGCCGAGGAGCAGCTTCTGCTGGTTGCCGCCCGAGAACGCGCGGGCCGGTGCCACCGCCGAGGCAGGCCGCACCTTCAGGGAGTCGGTCAGCGAGGCGAAGGTCTCGCGCTCGCGCCGGCGGTTGCGGACGCCGAAGCGGGACAGCGCGCGCTGCGCCGGGAGCAGGGCGTTGTCGAGCGCGGAGAGCGAGGCGAACAGCCCCTGCCGGCCGCGGTCGCCGGGCACGAGCGCCAGGCCCGCCGCGAGCCCGCCGCGTGGGCCGCGCCGGGTCACCGGGCGCCCGCCGACGCTCACCGTGCCGTGGCGCCGGTAGCGGCCGAAGACGGTCTCGATGGTGCGGGTGCGGCCGGAGCCGATCAGGCCGTAGAGGCCGACGATCTCGCCGGGCCGGACGTCGAGGTCGATCGGGCCGACGCCCGGCCCGGTCAGGCCGCGCAGCTGGAGCTGGGGCGGGTCCGCCTCCAGGATCGGCGCGCGCCCGGGCAGCTCCGAGGAGGGCTCCGCGATCGCCTCGATGATGTCGCGCCGCGACTTGCCGGCCAGTGACGTGGCGACGTGGACCTGCCCGTCGCGCAGCACCGTCATCCGGTCGGCGAGCCGCTCGACCTCCCCGAGCAGGTGGGTGACGTAGCAGATCGCGAGGCCGTCGCGCTTCAGCGCGAGGACGGTGCGCTCGAGCGCCTGGATCTCGTGCACGGACAGGGCGGCCGTGGGCTCGTCGAGGATGAGGACGGCGGGGTCGCGGCTCAGCGCCTTGGCGATCTCCACCAGCTGCCGCTGGCCCATCGGCAGGGTGCCGACCCGGGCGTCCACCGCGACGTTGGCGCCGAGGCGGTCGAGCAGCCCGCGGGCCTGCTCGCGCTGGCTCCCGCGGTTGACGATGCCGCCGCGGTGCTCCTCCTGGCCGAGGAAGATGTTGTCGACGACCGACAGCGAGTCGACCAGGCTGAGGTGCTGGAAGATGATCGCGATTCCGGCGTCGATCGACTTGCGGGGCGACAGGGCGTCGTACCTGTGCCCGGCGACCTCGATCGTCCCGCTGTCGGGCGAGAAGGCACCGCCGAGCGCCTTGATCAGTGTGGACTTCCCCGCGCCGTTGTGGCCGAGGAGGGCGTGGACCTCACCGCTCTCGATGGTGAGGTCCACGCCGCGCAGGGCGTGCACGCCGCCGAAGGACTTCGCGAGTCCGGTGACCCTGAGTGTCATGACGTGTCCGCCTCGGTCCTCGGGTCAGGCGTACTGCGAGATGATCTCGTCGAGCAGGCTGTCGCCCTGCTTGACGAGCGCGATCGGCACGTCGGTGCTGGCGTCCGCGTCGCTCTTGCCGTCCGCGACGGCCAGCGGTACGTCGATGACCGCGTTGCCGATGTCACGCAGCTGGAGTGCGGCCGAGGCCCGGTAGAAGGTGCCCTTCTTGATCAGCTCGAGCGAGCCGAGGTCGCCGTCCTGGCCGCCGACGTAGGTCTTCGCGTCGCTCTCCGCGCGACCGGCCTCGACGAGCGCCTTGTAGCCACCGAAGGCGGCGCCGTCGGTGATGCCCAGGACCATGTTGAGGTCGGGGTGCTTCGCCAGGATCGCCTTGATCTTCGACAGGCCGGTGTCGGGGTCGATGGCCTGTTCGCGGCCGACGACCTCCATGTCCGGGGCAGCCTTGGTGAAGGCGTCCATCATGCCCTTGGTCCGCTCGCGGCCGAGCTGGATCGTGTCGTCGACGAGGAACGCGATCTTGCCCTTGCCACCGAGGTTCTCCTTCGCCCAGGTGGCGGCGTCCTCGCCGAGCAGCCGGCCGCCCTCCTCGAAGCTGAAGGTGATCGAGGCGCTCTGGTTCTTCAGCGTCCCTCCGTAGGTGACCCAGATCAGGCCGGCGCTGCGCGCAGCCGCGGCCTGGGTCTCGAGCGCCTCGAAGACCATCGGGAACGACACGATCGCCGGGACCTTCTGGGCGATCAGGGTGTCGAGGTTGGACGCCTGGACGTCGGGGCGGCCGTTGTCGCTGGTCTGGGTCAGGTCGACGCCGACCTCCTTGGCCCGGGCCTTGGCGAACTTCGTGACGCCGGCGTACACGGGCAGGAAGGTGAAGGGGTAGTCGAAGCCGATCTTGTCGACGTCCTTGCTGGACTTGGCGACCTTGTCCTTGGCGTCGGAGGAGCTGGACGGGGCCGAGCAGGCCGCCAGGAGCACGGCGGCGCCGGCGCCGCCGGTCCAGCCGAGGAAGCGGCGGCGCGAGAGGTCAGCGGGCTGGGACATGGTGGTTCTCCCTTGGAGTGGTGCCGAGTGGTGCGGAGGGTGGTGGGTGGAGCGGGATCAGGCGCGGTTGCCGGAGCCGATGGCGTCGAGGAGCGGCACGACCTGGTCGAGCAGCGCGGTCTGGTGGGGCTGCAGCTCGAGCTGGCCCATCCCGCCGAAGATCGGCTCGTAGGGGTCGGCGAGGGGCTCGGTCACGCCCGCGAGGGCCTCGATGACGGCCAGGCCGCAGAACGGCACGTAGACCGGGTTGTAGCCGCCCTCGTGGCTCATCGCCAGGCGGCCGCCGGCGTGCTGGCCGGCCACCTCGAGCAGCCGCTCGGTCATCGTCCGGTAGGCGCTGCTGGTGAGGCCCTGGCGGGCGAGCGGGTCGGCGGCGTTGGCGTCGAACCCGCTGGCGACGAGGACGAGGTCCGGCTGGAACCGGTCGATGGCCGGTGCGATCACGCGGTCCATCGCCGCCAGGTAGCCGCCGTGCCCGGTGCCGGGCGGGAGCGGGATGTTCAGCGCGTAGCCCTCGCCGGCGCCGGTCCCGCGCTCCTCGACGAGTCCGGTGTCGGGCGGGAAGACGCGGTCCTGGTGGATCGAGATCGTCAGCGTGTCCGGGTCGTCGTAGAACGCCGCCTGCGTGCCGTTGCCGTGGTGGACGTCCCAGTCGACGATCGCGATCCGCTCGACACCGCGGCTGTGGCGTACCGCCTTGGCGGCGATCGCGAGGTTGGCGAACATGCAGAAGCCCATGCCGTGCTCCGGCACGGCGTGGTGGCCCGGCGGGCGGACCAGGGCGTAGCCGTTGTCGACCGCGCCGTCGACGACCTGCTCGACGAGGGCGATGACCCCGCCCGCCGCGAGCCGGCCGATCTCGATGCCGCCGGGGCCGAACGGGCTGAGGCCGTCGCCGGAGTCGCCGCCCTTGGGGTGGTCGCTGCCGGCCTGGATCCGGGCCAGGTGCTCCTCGGTGTGCACGAGGAGGATCTCCTCGTCGGTGGCCTTGCGCGGGCGCACCGGGGTCAGCTGGTCGATCAGGCCCGAGACGACCACCAGCTCGTGGAGCCGCCGCTTCGTCTCGGCGTTCTCGAAGTGCTGGAAGGGCTGGATGCCCAGGCGGTGGTCCGCCGGGAAGAGGCCTGCGTTGGTGCCGGTGTCGTGCCAGCCGAAGACCTCGTTGTAGACGTACCCGGTCGTCATCGTCGCTCCCGTGGTCGGGCGCCGGTGTGCCCGGCGCGGTCGGACCATCGTGGGACCGGGGTGTCCCGCGTCACATTGGCAGAATTGCCAGTCTTCGTCAGACGACGGGGCGGCGCAGCACGGCCGAGAGCGAGCGCACGGAGTCGGGCCGGCCCGACGGCAGGAGTACGCCGGCCGCGGTCGCCTTGGCTGCGGCACCCGCCCGCGACGGGGCGTCCAGGCGGGTCAGGATCGCCTCGACGTGCGCCGCCACGGTGCGCTGGGTGAGGAAGAGCTCCTCCGCGATCTCGCGGTTGCCGGCGCCGGTCGCGACGGCCGTGAGCACCTCGAGCTGGCGCATGGTCAGGCCGAGCGTCGACTCGGCGGGACGGGTCGCGACGACATACGGCTGGTGCACCGTGCTGCGCCCCTCCGGCACGTGGACCCGGACCTCGACCAGGCGGCCGTCCTGCTGGTGGAGGAAGCCCGCGAAGCGCACCCCGGTCGACAGGATGTCGTGCACGATCGCCAGCACGTCGTCGTCGAGGTCGAGGTGCAGCGGGTCCCGGCCGACGACCGGACGGACCCGTCCCTGGGCGTCGACCCGCACCACGGCGTACTCCGGCGGGAGGGTGACGTCGCGGACCGTGCAGGACGCGACCTCCGTGACCCGCGCGAGCACGCGCCCGATCGCCGGCAACGCCGCCAGCGTCTCGGCGCGCAGGTCGTCGGCGGAGCAGGCCGACAGGTGGACGATCCCGACCACGACGTCGTCCGGCGAGCGGAGCGCGAGGGAGATCCCGTCGTCGTACCCGGCGGGCTGGAGCACGTCGTGGAAGTGCGTCGTGCCGCGGAAGTCGTGGGTGTCGGCCTCGATCCGCAGCGGGTCACGGCTCTCGAGCACCAGGCGGCCGTGGGCGGAGTGGAGGAACTCCCCGCCGAGGTGGCGGGACACCGGTCGCGCGTAGCCGATGCTGGCGAGGGTCTGCCAGTGCTTCGTCGCGGTGCCTCGACTGGTGGTCGTCGCGGCGTCGACCTGGCAGGCGTTGGCGCCGACCTCGTCGGCCAGGCGGTCGAGCATCTGGGGGAGCCGGGCGGTCGTGTCGTCCGGCGACCCGAGCGTCGCGAGGTCGGCGACGAGCTCGAGCATCGACACGTCCGGGACTGCCGGAACGGGGGCGTCGTCGACAACTGCCATGGAACCGCCATTGCTCAGGCCCGAGAACGTTAGGAGCCAAATCGTAAGAGGGCCGTCGCGTGCTGGCAACGGTTCGGTCCGGACCTCGGATGCCAAGCCCTCGCCGAAACCCGGCAGTCGAACGCCCTCTTGCGGGATCCGCGCCATACCAATACGTTCGGGTCCGAACGAAATTGTTCGCATCAAAACGATCTGGCATCCGCGAGAGGACGACGCGATGGCATCCCAGCAGCTCAGTGGCCCCCGATCCGACGTGCAGGGCGGCCTGGGGCGCCTGTCCCGCCGCTCCCTGGTCGCCGGTGCGACGACCGCCGCCGTGACGGTGCGTGTCGCCGGCGCCGCCCGTGCCGCGGCGCCCGAGGTGGCGTGGCCGAAGGTCGAGCGGCCGGCCGACCTGCGCCGCATCGTCTGGTGGTCGGCGGCCGAGCTCGCCGTCGCGATCCGGCAGCGCAAGGTCAGCTGCGTCGAGGTGATGACCGCCTATCTCGACCACGTCGACGAGGTGAACCCGGCGGTCAACGCCATCGTGGCGCTGCGCCCGCGGGCCGAGCTGCTCGCCGAGGCCGCGGAGAAGGACGCGCTGCTCGCGAAGGGCACCTACCAGGGCTGGATGCACGGCTTCCCGCAGGCCGTGAAGGACCAGTGGAACGTCAAGGGCATGACCACGACGGTCGGCTTCTTCGGCCAGCCGGGCGTGCCGTTCAACCCGCCGGCCACGAGCGACGCGCTCCTGGTCGAGCGGATCCGCGCCGCGGGCGCGATCTTCATCGGCAAGACCAACCTCCCCGAGTTCGGCGTCGGGTCGCACACGTACAACCTCGTCTACGGGACGACGGGCAACGCCTACGACCCGACCAAGTCGGCCGGCGGCAGCAGCGGCGGCGCCGCGGCGGCCGTGGCGCTGCGGATGCTGCCTGTCGCGGACGGCAGCGACTTCTTCGGCTCGCTGCGCAACCCGCCGGGCTGGAACAACGTGCTCGGCCTGCGGCCCTCCTTCGGGCGCACGCCCGAGCTGGGCGGGGAGCAGTTCGTCCAGCACGGCGGCGCGACGGGCCCGATCGCCCGCGACGCCCGCGACCTCTCGCTCCTGCTCTCCACCATGGCCGGGTACGACGCCCGGGTGCCGCTGTCCCTCGAGGACGACCCCAAGGCCTTCACCACGGTCCGCCGCACGTCGCTGCGTGGGGTGAAGGTGGCCTGGATGGCGGACCTCGGTGGCTACCTGCCCACGGAGCCGGAGGTGCTGGCCGTCACCGGCGCGGCCGTCGACAGGATGCGGGCCCTCGGCGCCAAGGTGGACCGGATCGACAAGCTCAACCAGGTGGGCGGGACCTTCACGAACGCCGACCTGTGGCCGACCTGGCTGGTCTTCCGGCACTGGATCAGCGGCAGCCTGAACTTCCCCGTCTACAACAACCCGGCGTGGAAGCCGTACGTGAAGCCGGAGACGACCTACGAGGTCGAGGGCCTGCTCAACGGCATCGACGGCCAGGGGCCGATCACCGCGCAGGAGGTCTGGAACGCGTCGTCGAAGCGCACGGCGCTCTACCAGAGCTTCCGCCTCCTGTTCGAGAAGTACGACTACGTGCTGCTGCCGACGGCGCAGGTGATGCCCTTCGACAACGTCGACGGCGAGGGCAACGAGGTGCACTGGCCGAAGGAGATCAACGGCGTGCCGATGGCGACGTACCACCGCTGGATGGAGGTCACCGCGATCGGCACCCTGCTCGGGGCGCCGACCCTGGCGATGCCGGCCGGCTTCGGCGCCTCCGGCATGCCGATCGGCTTCCAGGTCATCGGCCGCAACCACGATGATGCCGGTGTGATCGAGTTCGCCGCGGCCTGGGAGCGGGAGACGCGCTTCGTGCAGGAGCACCTCCCGCCGCTGATCGCGCCATGAGCCGCCGACCGCTGATCGTGGTGCCGGCGCGGTTCTCCGCGTCCGCATCCGCCCTGAGGTACGGCGCCGACGTGGCCGCGCGTGCGCTGGTGGAGGCCGTGCACGTGGCCGGTGGCGAGCCGCTGGTCGTCCACCCCGCCGCCCCCGGGGCTGCCGTGGACGTCGACGAGGTCCGCGAGCGCCTGTGGTTCGCCGACGGCGTGCTCCTCCCGGGCGGCGGCGACCTGGCCGCACGCTGGTCCGGTCAGCAGCCCCACCCCTCGCAGTACGACGTCGACGAGGAGCAGGACGCCTTCGACCTCGCCGTCGCGCGGCACGCGCTGGCGGCCGGCCTGCCGATGCTGGCGGTGTGCCGGGGCAACCAGGTGGTGAACGTCGCCCTGGGGGGTGACCTGGTCCAGGACCTGGGGGAGCGGATCCACCGCCACGTGGTCCAGGAGATCGCGGTCGACCCCGGCACGGCGCTCGCGCGCCTCGTCGGGACCGCGCCGACGATCTCCTGCTATCACCACCAGGGCATCGGCCGGCTGGGCGCCGGTCTCCGCGCGGTGGCGCACGCCCCGGACGGCGTCATCGAGGCGGTCGAGCTCGAGGGCTCGGCCGGCTGGTACCTCGGCGTCCAGTGGCACCCGGAGGACACCGCCGCCCACGATCCCGTCCAGGCCGGGCTCTTCGGGGAGCTGGTCGCTCAGGCCTCGGCGCGGGCTTCGTCGCGCGCTTCGTGCTGAGCCTCGACGGCATTCACCACGTCGCGCAGGGTGCGCGTGAACGCGCTGACCTTGCGGTCGGACAGCTGGCTGACGATCTCGGACTCGACGGCGTTGAACTCGGGGTAGATCTCCTCCATCAGCCGCACGCCCTCCTCGGTGAGCCGCAGGCGGACCAGCCTCCGGTCGTGCTCGTCGCCCTCGCGCAGGATCAGGCCGCGGCCCTCGAGCGTCTTGACGACGCCGGTCAGGGTCGCCTTCGAGATGTCGGCCGACTCGGCGACGTGGCGCGTCTCCATGCCGTCCCAGATCCACACGACCCACAGCACGACGAACCCGGTCCAGGTCATGTCGTGCTGGCGGAGCACGCGGTTGGTCAGCTCGGTGCGCACCGCGTTCGCGGCACGGAACAGGTTCGAGAGGGCGTTCGCGGCGGCGAAGTCGAGGGGCAGTGCCCCGACGTGGTCCTTCATCGCACGTTCGGTCTCTTCGAGCGTGTGGCGGTCCGGCATGCGGCCAGCCTAACCATCCTCATGCGACCACCTGATCGTTCGGGGCCAAACATTTCTAGGGAAATTTGTCCTGAGGGGATGGTGCCCCGGGTCACATCATGGTTATCGTACGGATCCGAACGATCTCGCGTGGAGGTCGCCGAGACAGTGAAGGAGTCCCGATGTCGGACACCGTCAACACCACACTCCGCAAGGACGCGCTCGGCGTCGGCGCCATCGTGTTCCTCGTCCTTGCGGCGGTGGCGCCCCTGACGGGCATGGTGGTGGTCGCCTCGCTGGCCATCGCCTTCGGGAACGGCGGAGGGGCTCCCTTCTCGTTCCTCGCGGTCGCCGCGGTGCTCCTGCTCTTCGCCATCGGCTACGGCAAGATGTCGAGCCAGCTGGTGAACGCCGGCGGCTTCTACGCCTTCGTCGTGAAGGGCCTCGGCCGTCCGGCCGGGCTGGCCGCCGGCTACATCGCCACCCTCGGCTACAACTTCTTCGTCGTCGGGACGATCGGCACCAGCGGCTTCTTCATGATGGTCCTCATCGACTTCCTGTTCGGGCTCAGCCTCAACTGGTTCCTGTGGGGCGCGGCCTCGATGGTCGTCGCCTACCTGATGGCCGTGAAGGGCATCGACTTCAGCTCCAAGGTGCTCGGCGTCTCGCTGGTCCTGGAGACCTCGATCCTCGTCATCTTCGACGTCGCGGTGCTGTTCAAGCACGGCTACGACTTCTCCGCCTTCTCCGGCGACGCGATCACCTCGGGTTCGCTCTCGATCGGCCTGCTGCTCGCCGCCACCGGCTTCCTCGGCTTCGAGGCGACCTCGCTGTTCAGCGAGGAGGCGCGCAACCCGCTGAAGACGATCCCGCGGGCGACCTACCTCGCCATCACGATCATCGGCCTGCTGCTCGCCGTCACCACCTGGGCCGTCGTGAGCGCGACCGGCGTCGCGGAGGCCCAGCAGAGCAGCATCGACCACCTGGAGACCGGTGACCTCGTGTTCAGCCTGGGCGCCGAGTACCTCGGCGAGTTCATGATGAAGGTGATGATGGTGCTGCTGCTGGTCAGCCTGTTCGCCGCGATGCTCGCCTTCCACAACTCCGCGACCCGCTACCTCTTCTCGCTCGGTCGTGCCGGCGTCCTGCCGAAGGCGCTGTCCCGCACCAGCTCGACCGGCTCGCCCGTCCTGGCCGGCACCCTGCAGGCCGGCTTCGCCCTGCTGGTCGCGGCGGCCTTCCGGATCGCCGACCTCGACCCGATCCTGCAGGTGGTGCCCGCGATGCTCGGCTTCGGGACCTTGGCGATCGTCGTCCTGCAGGCGCTCGCCGCGCTCTCGATCGTCGTCCACTTCCGCCGCACGGGCGACCCGCACCTCGGCAGCACCTTCGTCGCCCCGGCGATCGGGTTCGTCGGCCTGTCCTTCATCGTCGTCATGGCGGTCACGCACTTCGACGTGGTCGCGGGCTCGACGGAGAAGGCGATCACCAACCTGCCCTGGCTCCTGGTCCTGGCTCTGGTCATCGGCGTGGCGCAGGCGTTGTATCTCAAGAGCAACCAGCCTGATGCCTACGACGGCCTCAACTCCGACCTCGAGCGGTTCGACACCGCCGACGCCACCCACTGACCGCCTGACTGACAGGGGAGAGGGACACCTCCGATGGGACACTTTGACGAAGACTCCCTGCGCCAGCTCGCGGAGCAGCTCCGGGCCGATGGCATCGACATCGTCCGGATCGGCTACAGCGACCTGATCGGCACCGAGCGTGGCCGGGACGTGCTGGTCGACCGCTTCGACCGGACCGTCGGTGACGGCGTGGCGTTCTGCCGCTCGGTCTACGGGACCTCGCCGATGGGCGACGTGGTCGACATCGCGGGTGGGCTCTCGGCCGGCCTGCCCGACATCGTCGCCTTCCCCGACGTCGCCACGGCGCGGAAGGTGCCGTGGGAGCCGGGCGTGGCGCACGTGATCGCCGACGTCCACAATCCCGACGGCTCGCCGTCGGAGGAGAGCCCGCGTATGGTGCTGCGGCGCGTCGTGGAGCGGTTCTCCGAGCTGGACATGACCCCCGTCGCGGGGCCCGAGCTCGAGTTCTACGTCGTCGAGAAGGACGACTCGGCAGCCAACGGCTACCGGCGCTACGGCGAGGCGACCGGCAACGTCTACGTGTCCGGCCTCAAGGGCGACCCCGAGAACCTGCTGCTCGGCTCGCTGCGCGAGCTGGCGGCGTACGACATCGACGTGGTGGCCGCCAACCACGAGTTCTCCAGCGGCCAGTTCGAGATCAACCTGTGGCACTCGGAGGCGCTCGACGCCGCCGACCGCGCCTTCCGGTTCAAGACGGCCGTCAAGGAGCTCGCCCGCCGCCAGGGCAAGATGGCGACCTTCATGGCCAAGCCGTTCAACGACGAGGGCGGCTCCGGCTTCCACATCCACTTCTCGACCGTCGACGACGAGGGCCGGCCGCTGTTCGACGACCCGGCCGGCGAGGACGGGCTCTCGAAGACCGCCCGGTCGGCGATCGCGGGCGTGCTGGCGCACGCGCCGGCGCTGGCCGCGATCAGCAACCCGACCATCAACTCCTACAAGCGCTTCGGTCCCGACACGCTCGCGCCGTGGCTGGTCGACTGGGGACTCGACAACCGCAGCGCGATGGTCCGCATCCCGCCGGAGCGGGGCCGTGCCTCCCGCATGGAGCTGCGCCTGGGCGACGCGTCGGCGAACCCGTACCTCGCGATCGCCGGCCTGCTGGCGGCGGCGTACCTCGGCATCCGCGACGGCCTCGAGCCGCCGGCCAAGCTCGAGGGCTACGGCTACGACCCGACCAAGGCCGACAAGCTGCCGGGCGACCTGGGCACCGCGCTGGCGGCGCTCGAGGAGGACAAGGACCTCGCCGAGATCCTCGGGCCGGAGTTCGTGTCCACCTTCGTGGCCTACAAGCGCAACGAGCTCGAGCGGTTCGGCCAGTACGTGACCGACTGGGAGTTCCGGGAGTACGCCTACCACCTGTGAGTGGGGGCTGGAGGAGAGATCTGTCGTGACGACCCAACCGATCGTCCGTGAGTTCGAGGCGGACCTGACCATCGTCGAGGCCGTCGAGTCGGCCACCGACGTGCTGACCCTGACCCTCGCCGCGAGCGACGGCTCGGCGCTGCCGCCGTGGACGCCGGGTGCTCACGTGGACCTCGTCCTCGGACCGGACCTGGTCCGCCAGTACTCCCTGTGCGGGAGCCCGGCGGACAGCGGCCGGTGGCGCGTCGGCGTGCTGCGCACCCCCGACAGCCGGGGCGGCTCGAAGGCCGTCCACGAGCTCACCGCGGGCGCGGCCGTGCGGGTCCGCGGCCCGCGCAACCACTTCCCGATGGTGGCCTCGCCGCGCTACCTCTTCATCGCCGGCGGCATCGGCATCACGCCGATGCTGCCGATGATCGCCGAGGCCGAGGCCTCCGGTGCCGACTGGCGCCTCGTGTACGGCGGCCGCACGCGCTCCTCGATGGCCTTCGTCGACGAGCTCGCGGTGTACGGCGACAAGGTGACCCTGCTGCCCCAGGACGAGGCCGGCCTCCCCGACCTCGACGCCCTGCTCGGCGCGCCCGAGCCGGGCACGCTCGTCTACACCTGCGGCCCCACCGGCCTGCTCGACGCGGTCGAGGCCGGCTGCGCCGGGTGGCCCGCGGGCAGCCTCCACCTCGAGCGCTTCTCCGCGAAGGCCGCCGAGCCGGCCGAGGGTGGCGACAAGGAGTTCGAGCTGGTGCTCCAGCGCTCCGGCCTCACCCTGACCGTGCCGCCGGACAAGTCGATCTTCGAGGTCTGCCGGGCGGCCGGCGTCAGCGTCGTCGGCTCCTGCCTCGAGGGCGTGTGCGGCACCTGCGAGACCGAGATCATCGAGGGGGAGGTGGACCACCGCGACTCGATCCTCAACGACGAGGAGAAGGAGTCCAACGAGTTCCTGATGATCTGCGTGTCCCGCTGCCGCGAGGACCGCCTGACCCTGGACCTCTGAGGGGATCGCCATGAGAGAGCCGAGAGAGCACCGCAGCACCGGCCACCCGCGCAACGCGTGGTACGCCCTCGCCGCCTCCACCGAGGTCGGCGCCAGCCCGTTCGGCACCCGCGCCCTCGGTGCGCCGATCGTCCTGTTCCGTGCCTCCGACGGCTCCGTCGTCGCGCTCGGCGACCGCGACGCCCACCGGCCCTACCCGCTGAGCCTGGGCCGGGTCGAGGGCGACACGATCGTCTCCGGCTACTCGGGCTTCGCCTACGACCGCACCGGTGCCTGCGTGCGCGTGCCCTCGCAGGCCCAGGTGCCCTACGGGGCCCGAGTGCCGTCGTACCCGGTGCTGGAGGAGGGCGGCCTGGTCTGGGTGTGGCTCGGCGAGCCGTCGCTCGCCGATCGCCGTCCGCCGGTCGCGACGCCGTGGCTCACCGACGACGCCTGGGAGACCTTCGGTGGCCAGTGGGAGACCGCCGCCGACGTGCGCCTGCTGCACGACAACTTCGCCGACATCACCCACGTGGCCGTGGTCGACCCCGTCATCTCGCCGCCGGCGCTCTCCGGCGTCGCCCCCGCGCTCCAGGTCGAGATCACCGAGACGACCGTGCACTTCCACCGGGACTGGCCGGCCGCGCCGGTGCCGGAGTGGCAGGCCAAGCTGACCGACATCGCGCCCGATGCCGCCTTCCCGCAGCGCGAGGAGGGCGCCTTCCTCGCGCCGGGCCTGTGGGCCGACCGCTGGGACGTGCTGGTGCCGGACGAGCAGGGCGGGCCGCAGTGCTTCCGGTTCACCCACGCCGTGACGCCCGTCGAGGACGGCCGGACCCGCCACATCTGGCGGGTGAGCCGCAACTTCGCGCCGGGTGCGGAGGTGACCGACGTGCTGCGGCCCATCTTCGAGTCCTACTACCTCAAGGTCCGCGAGATCCTGGAGACCATGCAGCAGGTCATCGACCGCGACGGGTACGGCGACGACGTCAACGTCGCCGCGGACGCGGCAGCTCTGCAGGTGCGCAAGATCCTGCGGCGGCTGGTGGCCGACGAGGGCTGACCCACCGGCTCAGTCGGCGAACCGGCCGGGGTTGACCGCCACGGGCCGGGCCAGCTCGGGCCGCACCGCGCGGTAGGCCTCGACGATCGGCGCCAGCTCGTGCGGCTCCGCGCCGTGCAGGATCACCGAGTGGCAGCCCAGCTCGAGCTCGCGGACGATGGTTGCGGCGGCCTCGGCGGACGTGCCGTGGGCCGACGCCTCGAGCCACTCCTCGGGGACCAGCTCGGCGATGCGGTGCAGCGTCTCCGCGTCGGCGGTGGCGTCGATCGCGCCCGCGGCAGCGGCCTCGGTGAAGACCTCGGAGGTGCGCAGGCGCTCCCACGCGGCGGGGTCCCAGCCGTTGACCGAGACCAGCACGTCGCCGTACGCCTGGAAGTAGGTGACCAGCCGGCCGACGCCGCGGCGTACCCGGTCGTCGTCGGAGAGCCCGTCGGGCACGGTCGCCAGGCACGACCAGATCCGGATGCCGTCGGGGTCGCGGCCGGCGCGCTCGGCGCCGCGGCGGACCGCCTCGATCGAGGAGCGGGTCGCCTGCTCGCCGAAGAAGGTGTGCATGACCACCCAGTCGCAGATCTCCCCGGCCAGCTCCATCGTCCGCGGTCCGACCGCGACCAGCCCGACGGGCGGTCCCTCGCCCAGCCCGCTCAGGTTGTGCACGACCGGCCAGGATCCCGACGGGCCCTGGTGGTCGACGACGTAGCCGTCGGACCAGACCTTGCGCAGCAGGCCGATGAAGTCGCGCAGGGCCGCCTCGGTGACGACGGGCAGCCCGATCGCCTTCCAGTGCTGTGACGAGCCGCGGCCGAAGGCCATGGCGTACCTGCCCTCGGTCATCTGGTGCATCGTCGAGCCGAGGGTCGCGGTGATCATCGGGTGCCGGGTGTGGTGGTTGATCGCGGCGCTGGCGATGCCCAGTGAGGGTGCCCGCCCGGCCACCCCGCCGGCCAGTGAGCCCGCCTCCTTCACCGTGAACCTCTCGCTGATGTGGCAGGAGCCCAGCCCGAGCTCCTCGGCGGAGGTGGCCTCGGGGAAGAGCACCCGCGCGTCGGCGGGGTGGTGGGTCACGGCGTAGTAGCCGAGCTCGTTGAGCTGTGGCAGCGCGCTGGTCGTCATGGCCGGTAGTCTTATCAAGTGATTAGACTCGGTCAAGGGGTCCTAGGATCGACCTCGCCATGACTGTCCGTACGACCACCCGCCCCGGGCCCCGCACCGACGTCGACGTGCGCACCCGGCTGCTCGACGTGGCCGAACGACTCTTCGCCGCCAACGGCGTGGGCGCCGACTCGCTGCGCGCCATCGGGCGCGAGGCCGGCGTGTCGTCGGCGGCGGTGCCCTACCACTTCGCGACCAAGCAGGCGCTGGTCGACGCCGTCGTCGCGCGGCGCGGCGAGGAGCTGACCCGGCAGGCCCGGGACCGGCTCGCCGCACTGCTGGACCGTCCCGAGGGGACGATGGGCGCGCGCGACGTGGTCGACGCCGTGCTGGTGCCGCTGGTCGCGATGATCGACGCGGACCCGGACGGCGGCCTGGCCTGGGTCAAGGTGGTCACCCAGCTCGCCAACAACCGTGACGTGGCCTGGGCCGACCTCGCCGACGGCGGACCGACCGCCTCGGAGCTGTTCCACGCCGCCGCCGTACGGGCGCTGCCGCGGTACGAGTCCACGGCCGTGCAGTTCCGGCTCGGGATCGCGATGTTCTCGATGCTCGGCTCGCTCGCGGGAGCCGACCAGGGCAAGCCCGGCGGGAAGTTCGGCCCGGCGGGCCTGGACCCGGTCTTCGTGGAGGAGCTGGGCCGCTTCACCGCGGCCGGACTGGCCGGCTGACGGCGGAATGGGGGATCAGTCGTTGGTGGTGACCTTCACCGGGAGGGTCTTGATGCCGTTGACGAAGTTGCTGCGGACGCGGCGCACCTCGCCGTTGAGCTCGACCGTCTTCAAGCGGGGGATCAGCTCCTCGAACATCAGGCGGATCTCCATGCGGGCCAGGTTGTTGCCCATGCACAGGTGCGGGCTGCCCTTGCCGAAGGTGACGTGGTCGATGTTGGAGCGGGTGACGTCGAAGTCGTAGGGGTCCTCGAAGACCTCCTCGTCGCGGTTGCCCGAGGCGAACCACATGACGACCTTGTCGCCCTCCTTGATCTGCTGGCCGCCGAGCTCGACGTCGCGGGTGGCGGTCCGCCGGAAGTGGTAGACCGGCGAGGCCCAACGGAGGAACTCCTCGACCGCGTCGGGGATCAGGTCCGGGTTGGCCTGCAGCTTGGCGAGCTGCTCGGGGTGCTCGATCAGCGCCAGCATCGAGTGCGTGATCGTGTGGCGGGTGGTCTCGTTGCCGGCGACGACGAGCAGCAGGAAGTACGAGTCGTACTCCGAGGCCGACATGGCCTGGCCGTCCTCGGGGATCTTGTTGACGAGCTGGCTGACCAGGTCTGTGCCGTCCCCGCCCTTGCGGTCGGCCGCGAGCTCGCGGCCGTAGTCGAAGACCTCCTGCGAGACGGGGGAGCGGAACGGCAGGTGCTTGTACTTCTCGCTCTCCGGGTCCGAGATCAGCACCCGGGCGTGCTCGGGGTCGGAGAAGCCGACGATCTCGTTGCCCCAGTCGATCAGCTGCCCGGTCTTCTCCTGGGGTACGTCGAGGAGGCGGGCCAGCACCTGGATCGGGAAGTCGGCGCTGACCTCCTCGACGAAGTCGAACTCGCCCTTGGCGAGGGCGGCGTCGACCGTCGCCCGCGTGATGTCGCGCAGCAGCGCCTCGTAGTTCCTCATCAGGTTGGGGCGGCTGAACTCGCGCGAGATGAGCTTGCGCAGCGCGCGGTGGCGCAGGCCGTCCATCTCCAGGATCGAGCGGCGCGCCTCGCGGAGGTCCTCGTCGACCTCCTCGAGGTTCACGAAGCCGGTCGACGTGTAGGTCTCCGGGTCCTTGTCGACCTCGCAGATGTCGGCGTGCCGGGTGACGGCCCAGAAGCCCTTGCCGCCGTCCGTCTCGCGCTGGAAGTGGACGGGCGACTCCTTGCGCAGCGTGTCGAGCATGCCCCAGGCCTCGGGGCCCTGGAAGCGGTCGAGGTCGACGAGGTCGACGTCGGCCAGCGGGATGTACGGGGGCTTCTCCACGGCAGGTCTCCATCCGTTCTCGATTAGATCGTTCGGGTCCGAACAATATCTCCTGAGAAGTTTGCCCGCAAGGGTGGTCTTCGGGCCGATGGCTGGCTATCGTACGGATCCGAACGATCTTTCGCACCGACCTGATCTGAGGCCCGATGAACAACATGGAGGGGTTCTTCTTCCCCCGCACCGCGACCGGCCAGTCCTCCCTCATCCCGTCGCCTCCGTGGTCGTACTCGGGTGACCTGCTGACGGTCGAGTACCGCACCGACCCCGAGCGCGTGGCCGAGCTGCTCCCCGAGCCGCTCGAGCTCGCCCCGGAGGACCCGGGCGCCGTCGCGCTGATCTGGGCCGACTGGCAGTCGTGCTCCAGCAGCCGCGAGGAGCTGCTCGACCCGGTGCGCTCGCAGTACAAGGAGGCGTTCGTCGTCGTACGGTGCGCGTTCGAGGGCGTGACCTACTCGCGCTGCGTGTACATCTGGGTCGACAAGGACTTCGCCTTCGCCCGCGGCATGCACCAGGGCTACCCGAAGAAGTTCGGCTCGATGTGGCAGACCCGGCCGCACCCGTTCGGCCAGGCTGCGCCCCAGGTCGCCGCCGGCGGCGTCTTCGGTGCCACCCTCGCGGCCGGCGACCGGCGCCTCGCCCAGGCCGTGCTGACGCTGCGCGAGGAGTCGCCGCACAACGGCTTCGTCAACGGCCACCCGATGGCTCACCACCGCGTCTACCCGGGCATCGCCAAGGGCAGCCCGGATGCCTACGCCGAGCTGATCTCGTCGGGAGCCAGCTCCTTCGAGGCCGGTCCGGCCTGGACCGGTGACGTCGAGCTCGAGCTCTTCGAGTCCCCCACCGAGGAGCTGCACCGCCTGCCGGTGCGCGAGGTGATCGGCGGCTACTACCGCCAGGTCGGCGTCGTCTGGGACGGCGGCGCGACCCTCGCCACCGCCGGTGCTGCCGGATGGGAGTCGGCCCGATGAGCGAGCACCTCGATCACATCGCGATCGTCGAGGGTGTCGAGGTCGACACCCGCCACTGGATCGGCGGCCAGCGGGTCGCCTCGGCCAGCACGTTCACCGACATCTCGCCGATCGACGAGACGCCGCTCGCCGAGGTCCACGCCGGTACGGCGACAGAGGTCGACGCCGCGGTCGCGGCTGCGCGAGCGGCCTTCCCCGCGTGGGCGGCCCTGTCGGTCAAGGAGCGCAGCGACATCCTGCGCCGGGTGGCCGACGGCATCGAGGCCCGGATCGAGGACCTCTCGCTCGTCGAGACCCGCGACAACGGCTCGCTCATCCGCAGCCACCGCCGCGGTGTCATGCCGCGGGTGGCCATGAACTTCCGCGCCTTCGCCGACTTCGCGGAGCACCAGCTCGGCCACCCCGACATGGAGGTCCCGGGCCGAGGCCACCGCGAGCGGATCACCTACGACCCGGCCGGTGTCGTCGCGGTCATCACGCCGTGGAACGCGCCGCTGATGCTCGCCAGCTGGCGGATCGGTCCGGCCATGGCCGCCGGCAACACCGTCGTGGTCAAGCCGCCGGAGTGGGCCCCGCTCACCGCGAGCCTGCTGGCCGACATCATGCACGAGGCCGGCGTCCCGGCCGGTGTGTTCAACGTCGTCCAGGGCACCGGCGCCGACGCCGGTGCGCCGCTCACCGCGCACCCCGACATCAACCGCCTCGCCTTCACCGGCTCCGTCCCGACCGCGGGCGTGATCGCCAAGGCGGCCGCCACCAACATCGTGCCGCTGTCCTACGAGCTCGGCGGCAAGTCGCCGCTGCTCGTCTTCGAGGACGCCGACCTCGACCTCGCCGTCGAGATCGCCGTGGAGCAGTTCGACAACGCCGGCCAGGTCTGCCTCAAGGCGGCCCGGATGTACGTGCACTCCTCGCTCGCCGACGAGTTCACGCGCCGCGTCGTGGAGGGTGCCTCCAAGCTGGTCCAGGGCGACCCGCGCGACGAGTCCACGGACGTGTCCGCGCTCGTCGCCCGGCGCCACTTCGAGCAGGTGTCCGGCTTCGTCGAGCGGGCGGTCGCCGACGGTGCGCGCCCGCTGCTCGGTGGGGGTCCCAACCGTGAGCTCGGTGGCCTCTACTACCGGCCGACGATCCTGGTCGACGCCCGCGACGACTCCGAGATCATGACCGAGGAGGTCTTCGGCCCGGTCGTCACGATCAGCACCTTCGAGACCGAGGAGGAGGCCGTCACCAAGGCCAACGACACCCCCTTCGGCCTCGCCGCCACGATCGTCACCGGCGACAAGGACCGCGCCGAGCGGGTCTCGGCCGCGCTCGACGCGGGCACGGTGTGGGTCAACTGCTTCTTCGTCCGCGACCTCAACGCGCCCTTCGGCGGCAACGGCAAGTCCGGCATCGGCCGCGAGGGCGGCATCTGGTCGTTCGACTTCTACACCGACATCAAGAACAGCGTGTTCTCCCCGACCGGCTGGACCGACAAGGGTGGTGAGTGACCATGGGTGAGGTCGTCGGAGCGGGCTTGATCGCCCACGTCCCCACGATCGTGCTCCCGGAGGAGATCCGGCGCGAGCTCAACGACGGCGAGGACACGACCCTCGTGTCCGGCCTGCGGCAGCTGCGCCGCGAGGTGTTCGACGTCCTGGACTACGACACGGTCGTCGTCCTCGACTCGCACTGGGCCACCACCGTGGAGTGGGTCGTCACCGCGCAGGACCGCCGCAGCGGGCTGTTCACGTCCGAGGAGTTGCCCCGCGGCATGACCCGGCGGCACTACGACTTCCCGGGCGACCCCGAGCTGGCGCACCTGGTCGCGAGCAAGGCCGAGGAGAACTCGACCTGGATCACGGCGATCGACGACCACTCGCTGCCGATCTTCTACGCGACCACCAACGTGTGGGAGTACCTCGGCCAGGGCCTGCCGGACAAGAAGTGGATCTCGATCGGCGTCTGCCAGACCGCCGACGGCGAGGACGCGCTGCGGCTGGGCCGAGCGCTCGGGGCGGCGATCGCCGAGTCCGACCGCAAGGTCCTGCTCGTGGCGTCCGGCGCGATGTCGCACACCTTCTGGTCGCTGCGGCAGCTGCGCGACCACGAGGCGTCCGGCGTCGAGCACATCTTCACCCCGGAGGCGGCGGCCGCCGACGCCGAGCGGATCGGCTGGTTCAAGCGGGGCGACCACGCCCGCGTCCTCGACACGATGGACGAGTTCTACCGGTTCAAGCCGGAGGCCCGCTTCCAGCACTACCTGATGATGATGGGCGCGATCGGCGAGGGCGACTGCACCGCCCTCGGCCGCCAGTACGGCGAGTACGAGAACTCCATCGGCACCGGCCAGGTGCACATCTGGTTCGACCGTCCCGAGGGAGGCTTCCCCGCCGCCCGCACCACCCCGACCGACCCCGACTACGTCCGCCAGATGAGCGGTTCCGGCGCCGACGTACCGGCTGCCGGCTGACCCCTGGCTGAGAGGAAGACCTGCGATGACCACCGAGTACCGCCGCATCCTGCTGGACGGCAACGCCGTCGACGTACGACGGGAGGGCGAGACCCTCGTCGCCGGCGACGGCCGCACCGTCGCCGTCGCCGACGCCACGCACCTGCCGCCGGTGACGCCGAGCAAGATCGTCTGCGTCCACCTCAACTACTCCTCGCGCGTCGAGGAGATGATGACGACGCTGCCGCCGGCTCCGACCTACTTCCACAAGCCGGTCTCGGCGCTGAACGCGCACGAGTCGGCCGTGGTGCGCCCGCAGGGCTGCAAGTGGCTCAACTACGAGGGCGAGATCGCCATCGTGATCGGCAGGACGGCGCGCAACATCTCGCCCGAGGAGGCCGGCGACTACATCCGCGGCTACTCCATCGGCAACGACTACGGCCTGCACGACTTCCGTGACACCGACTCCGGCTCGATGCTGCGGGTCAAGGGTGCCGACACGCTGTGCCCGATCGGCCCCGGCATCGTCGAGGGCTGGGACTTCCGCGACAAGCGGATCCGCACCATCGTCAACGGTGAGGTCCGCCAGGACGGCAACACCAACGAGATGAAGTGGGACATGCACTACCTGGTCGCCGACATCGCGCGGACGATCACGCTGCACCCCGGCGACATCCTCATGTCCGGCACGCCGGCGATCTCGCGCACCGTCTACCCGGGCGACGTCGTCGAGGTCGAGGTCGAGGGCCTCGGCACGCTGCGCAACCACATCGTCGAGGGACCCACGCCGATCCGCAGCGACGTCGGCGCGCAGCCCACGGAGAGCGAGGAGGTCCTCTCGACCGCCAAGGGCGGCGACTGGGAGTTCCGCGGGATCCGCAAGCCCGACCTGTCCAACACCCACTGACCGTCGTACACGACGACCGAAGGACCGCACCGTGCCCGCACCCCGCATGCTGATGATCCTCAGCGAGAACTGGACGCTCACCGACGGCCGCAGCCTGAACGACCTGGTGACCTGGGCCCGGATCGCCGAGGACACCGGCTTCGACTCGGTGATGATCTCCGAGCACGTCGTCCTCGGCCCCGACGCCAGCGACAAGGGCGTCATGGGCAACCCGCGTGACTACGCGGCGCCCGGCAACCAGGACCCGCTGATGCCCTGGCCGAACTCCCTCATGCTGTTCTCCGCGATCGCCAGCGTCACCGAGCGGATCCGCCTGGTGGGAGCGGCGGTCCTCGCGCCGCTGCGCCACCCGCTGCTGCTCGCCCGCGAGCTCGGCACCCTCGACCTGATCTCCGAGGGGCGTCTGGTCGTGCAGCCGAACGTCAGCTGGAGCAAGGACGAGTACGCCGCCATGGGCGTGCCCTTCCGCGAGCGCGGCAAGATCCTGAGCGAGCAGCTCGAAGTGATGAAGCTGGTGTTCGAGCAGTCGCCGGCGACCCACCACGGCCACTACTTCGACTTCGAGGACATCTACCTCGAGCCGAAGGCGTTCCGGCCCGAGGGCCCGCGGATGTGGTTCGGCGGGCAGAAGGCGCACGGAGCCGTCGTCGAGCGGATCGTGAAGTACGGCCACGGCTTCCACCCGTTCGGCCGCCCGACCGAGGAGGACCTGCGGGTCATCCGCGAGGCGATGGCCGAGGCGGGGCGCGACATGGCCGAGCTCGAGATGGTCGGCGGCGTGCGCTACTCCTTCCCGGACGACCACTCGCTTGCGGACCTGGGGGAGTCGATGGACTCGATCCCCGAGCAGCTCGAGCACGGCTTCACCACCATCTGCATCAAGCCGTCGATGTATATCAACGACCAGTCGGAGATGGAGTCCTTCTGCAAGGACGTCATGAAGCGCGCGGAGGCGATGGGCTGATGGGCAAGCGCCTGCTCGTCATCGGCCACGACTACCTCGAGACCTCCGGCGCGATCGAGGCGCGCTTCGCCGAGCGTGGCTACGACGTCGAGGGCCTGCGAGTGGTCCCGTCGGACCGCTTCGACGACCCCGGCGTCGACGTGGAGTTCCCCGACCCGCGTGAGTACGACGCCGTGCTGGTCCTCGGCGCCCGCTGGAGCGCCTACAGCGACGCCGTCGCGTCGTGGGTGAAGCCGGAGACCGAGCTGCTGCAGGCCGCCGACGAGGCCGGTGTGCCGGTCTTCGGCATCTGCTTCGGCGGCCAGATGCTGGCCCAGGCGCACGGCGGGCAGGTCGTGCCGTCGCCGGTTCCGGAGGTCGGCCCCAGCGTCGTCACCGGCGTCCCGGCGGTGAGCGGCGTGTGGACCCAGTGGCACTACGACCGGTTCGTGCCGCCGGCCGACGCGACCGTGGTCGGCGCCAACGCCGCGGCGCCACAGGCGTTCGTCCTGCGCCGCAACCTCGCCGTCCAGTTCCACCCCGAGGTCGACGCGGCGAACGTGCAGGGCTGGCTCGACGACGGCGGCACCGAGGACGCACGGGGTCACGGCTTCGACCCCGAGGTGCTCATCGAGCACGTCCGCTCGCTCGACGGCGAGGTCCCGGCGCGCGCGGCCGCCCTGGTGGACTGGTTCCTCGACGAGGTCGCCGAGGCGCCGCGATGAGCACCGCCACGAGCTCCGGCGGCAAGGTCGTCCTCGTCACCGGCGGCGGCACCGGGATCGGGGCCGCGATCGCACGGCTGCTCGCAGCCACGGGCGACCAGGTCGTCATCTGCGGGCGCCGGGAGGCGCCGCTGCGCGCGGTGGCCGAGGAGACCGGCGCCCACGTCGTCGTCGCCGACGTCGCCGAGAACGCCGGTGTGGAGCGGGTCGTCGCGGACACGGTCGCCACCTTCGGGCGGCTCGACGGCCTCGTGGTCAACCACGGCATCATCCACGTCGGCCGGGTCGACGAGGTCACCCCCGAGCAGTGGGACGACACGATCCGGGTCAACCTGACCTCGCCGTTCCTCCTCGTCCGGGCCGCCCTGCCGCACCTGCTGGCCGCCCGCGGCGCGGTCGTCGCCGTGTCCTCCGTCGCCGCGCTGCGCGCCAGCGACGGGATGGCGGCGTACTCGGCCAGCAAGGCGGGCCTGCTCCTGCTCACCCAGTCGCTCGCGGTCGACCACGGCCGGGACGGGCTGCGCGCGAACGCGGTCTGCCCGGGCTGGACCGCCACCGAGATGGGTGACATGGAGATGGCCGAGCTCGGTGCCGAGCGAGGGATCAGCGCGGACGAGGCCTACCGGCTCGCCACCGCGATCGTCCCGCAGCGCCGCGCCGCGCAGCCCGAGGAGATCGCGGGCGTCGTCGCCTGGCTGCTCTCCGACGCGGCGTCGTACGTCAACGGCACGGTGCTGCCCGTCGACGGCGGCTCCTGCATCGTCGACCCCGGCACCGTCGCGCTCGACCCCCGCGTCTCCATCGACCTCTCTCCCAGGAGTCCTGAATGAGCAAGTACGCCGTCTGCAACCCCGCGACCGGAGAGGTCGTCGAGACCTTCCCGTCGGCCACCGACGAGGAGGTCGCCGCCGCGGTCGCCTCGGCCCACGACGCCTACACCGGCTGGGGGCGCACGTCGACCGTGGCCGAGCGCGCCGCCCTGGTGCGCCGGGTCGCCGAGCTGCACCGCGAGCGCGCCGGGGAGCTGGCGAAGGCGATCAACGAGGAGATGGGCAAGGCCCTGGCGGCGGCCGAGGGCGAGGTCCTCTTCTCGGCCGACATCTACCAGTACTACGCCGACCGGGCCGAGCAGTTCCTCGCCGACCAGGAGATCGAGCTGCTCGGCGGCGAGGGACGTGCGCTGCTGCGCCGCCAGCCGGTCGGTGCGCTGCTCGGCATCATGCCGTGGAACTACCCCGTCTACCAGGTCGCCCGCTTCGCCGCGCCCAACCTCGTCACCGGCAACACGATCGTGCTCAAGCACGCCGCCCAGTGCCCCCGCTCGGCCGCCCTCCAGGCCGCGATCTTCCGCGACGCCGGACTGCCGGAGGGCACCTACGTCAACGTCTACGCGACGAACGACCAGATCGCCGACGTGATCGCCGACCCGCGGATCCAGGGTGTCTCGCTCACCGGCTCCGAGCGCGCGGGCTCGATCATCGGGGAGATCGCGGGCCGCAACCTCAAGAAGTGCGTCCTCGAGCTCGGCGGCGCCGACCCGTTCGTGCTGCTGTCCACCGACGACCTCGACGGCGCCGTCGACGACGCGCTGTCCGCGCGGACCGGCAACGTCGGCCAGGCCTGCAACGGCGCCAAGCGGTTCGTCGTCGTCGACGACCTGTACGACGACTTCGTCGCCACGCTGCACGAGCGGGTCGCCGCCGCGGTGGCCGGAGCGCCGCTGTCCTCGCTCGCGGCGGCCGAGGGGCTGGCCGAGCAGGTCGACGCGGCGGTCGCCGCCGGCGCCCACCTGGTCACCTCCGGCGAGCGCAACGGTGCCTTCCACCCCGTCGGCGTGCTGACCGACGTCACGCCGGACAACCCGGCGTACCACCAGGAGTTCTTCGGGCCGGTGGCGATGGTGTTCCGGGCCGCCGACGAGGCGGACGCGGTCCGGATCGCCAACGACACGCCCTACGGCCTCGGGTCCTACGTCTACTCGACCGACCCGGAGCAGGCCGACCGCGTCGCGAGCGCGCTCGAGGTCGGGATGGTCTTCGTCAACGGTGTCGGCCTCGAGGCCGTGGAGCTGCCCTTCGGGGGCGTCCGGCTCTCCGGCTACGGCCGCGAGCTCGGGAGCCTCGGGATCGAGGAGTTCGTGAACAAGAAGATGATCAGGATCGCCCGATGACGACGCACCACACGGTCGCCGTGATCGGTGGCACCGGTCCGCAGGGCAAGGGGCTGGGCTACCGGTTCGCGCGGCACGGCCATGACATCGTGCTGGGCTCGCGCGCCGCGGAGAGGGCCGAGGCCGTCGCGGCCGAGGTGACCGAGCGGCTGGCGGGTGTCGAGGGTGCCGGGTCGGCGCGTGGCGCGGCCAACGAGGACGCGGTGGCGGCTGCCGACGTGGTGCTGCTGGCGGTGCCCTACGACGGGCACGACGAGCTGGTCGCGTCGCTGGCCGGGGCGCTGGCGGGCAAGACGGTGATCTCGTGCGTGAACCCGCTGGCCTTCGACAAGCGCGGCGCGCACGGCCGGGTCGTCAACGGCGGTGAGGGCTCGGCGGCGGAGTCGGCGGCCGGGCTGGCTCCCGAGGCGGTGGTCGTCGGCGCGTTCCACAACGTGTCGGCGGTGGGCCTGTGGGGCGATGAGGAGTTCCTCGACGAGGACGTGATCGTGGTGGGTGACTCGGTGGAGGGCAAGCAGGTCGCGATCGACCTCGCTGCTGCGGTGACCGGTCGTCCGGGTGTGGATGGCGGGAAGCTGCGCCTGGCGCGGGTGCTGGAGCCGTTCACGGCGGTGCTGATCTCGATCAACCGGAAGTACAAGGCGCACTCGGGCATCCGGGTCACCGGGCTCGACGCCCACTGACGCCGGCGTACGACAGGTCGCCCCGGGACTCGGACCCGGGGCGGCCGCCGTGATGGTTCGATGCATCCCATGACCGACCCGGTGATCGGAGCACGAGCATGAGCGGCCCCCTCGACGGCGTGCTGGTGGCCGACTTCAGCCGGGTGCTCGCCGGCCCCCTGGCGACGGCGACGCTGGCCGACCTCGGCGCCGAGGTGGTCAAGGTCGAGCGGCCCGGCACCGGCGACGACACCCGCCACTGGGGGCCGCCGTGGAGCGTGGACTCCAGCTCGTACTTCGAGGCGGCCAACCGCTCGAAGAGGTCGGTCGAGCTCGACCTCGCCGACCCCGCGGACCTCGCCGTCGCCCAGGAGTTGGCGGCGCGGTGCGACGTGCTGGTCGAGAACTTCCGGACCGGTACGCTCGACCGCCTCGGCCTCGGGTACGCCGAGGTGGCGGCCCGCAACCCCGGCGTCGTCTACACCTCGATCACCGGCTTCGGCAGCCGCGAGGGCGCGGAGCTCGCCGGCTACGACTTCCTCGTGCAGGCCGTCGGCGGCCTGATGAGCGTGACCGGCCCGCCGGGGGAGCCGACGAAGGTGGGCGTCGCGCTGGTCGACGTACTCACGTCGAAGGACGCGGTCGTCGGGATCCTCGCGGCGCTGCGGGCCCGCGACCAGCAGGGAGGGCGCGGGCAGCGGGTCGAGGTCAACCTCCTCTCCAGCCTGCTGGGGTCGATGGCCAACCAGGCCTCGGCCTTCCTCGCGACCGGCGAGGCGCCCGGTGCGATGGGCAACCGGCACCCGTCCATCGCGCCCTACGAGACCCTGCACGCGAGCGACGGCCAGGTCGCCGTCTGCTGCGGCAACGACCGCCAGTTCGCCGTCCTGGCCGGGATCCTGGGACTGCCGGCGCTGGCGGCGGACCGGCGGTTCGCGACCAACGCCGACCGCGTGGCCCACCGCGACGCGCTGGTCGCCACGCTGGAGGCGGCCCTCGCCACCGACACCGTGGACGCCTGGGTCGAGCGGCTGTCCGCGGCCGGCCTGCCCGTGGGCCGGGTCGGCACCGTCGCCGACGCGTTCGCGCTCGCCGAGCGCCTCGGCCTCGCCCCCACCGTGGAGGTCGGTGAGGGCCGGCCGCCGCAGGTCCGCAGCCCGCTCACCTTCTCGGACACGCCGGTCACGGGCTACGTCCGGCCGCCGCGGCTGGGGGAGCACAACGACGAGGTGCGCGGCTGGCTGGGCGGCCCGGCGACCTGACGGCCTTCCCGGTATGCCGCCGCAGGACCGGGGTACCGACCCGCCGTCGCGGTCGCCGCGACCCATGGGGTGAGAACGGAGAAGCCGATGAAGGTCGTCGCCAGCAGCATGAGTTCCGGTGCCTCCGGTCGTCCGGCAGGCCAGGGGAGCGCGCACCCCTGGCGGGACGAGGTCGCCCGGATGAGGAGCCTCGTCGCGCGGTGGATCTGCACCTGGGGCGGTCCGAGCGCGGGAGCGGCCCGGTGACCGCCGTCGCCGAGCTGCCCGGCCCGGGGCAGCCGCGCCTCATCGTCGACTTCCTCGAGGCGATGATCGTCGACGTCGGCACGCTCGCCCGGCGCGACGCGCTGCTCGACCCGCGCCCCGAGGTCGAGCCGCCGGACTGACGGCTACGCGCGGGCCGTGCGGCGCAGCTCGCCGGGGGACACCCCGAAGCGCTTCTTGAACATCCTGCTGAAGTGCGCCGGGTCCGTGATGCCCCACCGCTCCGCCACGTGCGCCACCGGCTCCTCGACGGCTGCCTCGAGCAGGTCGCGGTGGACCGCCTGCAGACGCTGCTCCCGCACGTAGCCGGCGACCGTCGCGTCGTCGTTGGCGAACAGGCGGTGCAGGTAGCTGAGCGAGATGTTGCACGCGGCCGCGACGTCGGCCGGGGTCAGTCGCGGGTCGCCCAGGTTGCGCGCGATGAAGGACTTCGCCAGGGAGAGGTTGACCGCCGGCGGGTTGCCGCCGAGCCCGGCCTCCGAGAGCAGCGCGACGTACATGCTGACCATCGCCTGCTGCAGGGCGAGCTGCTGGGCGGCATCGGCGTCGGAGCTGGCCCGGGCGAGTGAGCAGAGGAAGGGCGCGACCGCAGCGGCGACGCCCCCGCTCGTGGGCAGCGCGCGTGCGGTCCACTGGCGCTGCACCCGCTCGGGGACGGGCAGCAGCCGCTTGGGCAGCAGGCAGATGGTGAACTGGAAGTCGTCGTCGGTGCGGAACCGGAACGGGCGCGTGCTGTCGTAGAGCAGCAGGTCGCCGGCGCGCACCGGCGCGGTGCGGTCGTCCTGCTCGACCAGCGTCTCGCCGTGGTCCATGTGCAGCAGGTGCAGCACCTCGGGGTCGGTCTGGGCGATGTCGGCGTCGCGACGCTCGAACCGGTGGCGGGTCGCCCGCATCCGGCGCATCCGGATCTCGGCCACGTTGCCGCCCGCGACCCGGCCGCGCAGCGCATCGCCCGCCGGCTCGACCGCGAGGGGGACGAACTGGTCGCACACGCTGGTGCGCCAGTACTCCGCCCGTTCCGTGGCGGGCCGGTCCGCGGCACTGATCTCGAACCACTCCGACATGGCTCAACAGTGAGCGCGCCGTGACCGGCGGTCAAGGGTCCACCTCCCTTTGTGACCACCGTCCTGCACCTGCGTCGCCTCGCCTTGACCGTCCCTATCCAGAACCCGGCCGGGGGCCGGTCGGCCGTTGACCCCGGGGTCGACGGGGGCGTTCGCTCTGCCGCCAGGGAACGACCGACAGAGCATCAGGAGGAACTGCCATGGACCTGCCGTCCCGAGCGGCGATCGACGACCTGGCGGACGAGCTGCGGCTCGGCATCCCGTCCGGGGACGTGGACTTCTACCACGCCGCGGCCACCGGGCTGCTGGGCTCGTGGGCCGTCGTCGAGGAGCTGTACGACGCCGAGGTGGCGCCGGTCGCGCCCGAGCGTTCGTGGGCCGAACCCGCCGAGAACCCCCTCGGCGCCTGGTACGTCACCACCGAGCTGACCGGCTCCGCCGAGGGCCCGCTCGCCGGCCGCCGGGTCGCCGTCAAGGACAACATCGCCGTGGCGGGCGTGCCGATGATGAACGGCTCCGAGACGGTGCGCGGCTTCGTGCCTGCCGTCGACGCGACCGTGGTCACGCGACTCCTCGACGCCGGAGCCACGATCGCGGGCAAGGCGGTGTGCGAGGACCTGTGCTTCTCCGGCGCCTCGCACACGTCGAAGTCCGGCCCGGTGCGCAACCCGTGGGACCGCCGCCGCACGACGGGCGGTTCGTCCAGCGGCAGCGCCGCGCTCGTCGCCGCGGGCGTGGTGGACCTCGCGCTCGGCGGCGACCAGGGCGGCTCGATCCGGATCCCGGCGTCGTTCTGCGGGGTGGTCGGGCACAAGCCGACCTTCGGCCTGGTGCCCTACACGGGAGCCTTCCCGATCGAGCAGTCCATCGACCACCTCGGCCCGATCGCGCCGACCGTCGCGGACGCCGCCGCGATGCTGACCGTGATCGCAGGCGCCGACGGCCACGACCCCCGCCAGCCCACCGGGGTCACCGGACAGGACTACCTCGCGGGACTGGAGGACCTCGACCGCGGCCTGCGCATCGGCGTGGTCACCGAGGGCTTCGACCTGCCCAACTCCGACCCCGAGGTGAACGCCGTGGTGCGCTCGGCGATCGAGCGGCTCACCGCCGCCGGCCACGTCGCCGAGGAGGTCGCCGTCCCGTGGCACAAGCACGGAGCGGCCCTGTGGGACGTCATCTCCGTCGAGGGCGCGACCTGGCAGATGGTCCAGGGCAACGCCTACGGCCTGAACTGGAAGGGCACCTACGACCCCGACCAGATGGCGTTCTACGGCGAGCGCTGGCGCCGCGACCCGGCCGCCTTCTCCGAGACGGTCAAGCTCGTCGCCCTGGGCGGCACCTGGGCACTGCGCAACGGGTACGGCGCCGCCTACGGCAAGGCCCGCAACCTCGAGCCCGTCCTCGCCGCCGCGTACGACGCCGCGCTCGCGTCGTTCGACGTGCTGGTCATGCCGACGCTGCCCATCACGGCCAGCCTCATCCCGGCGCCGGACGCCGGGGTCGAGGAGGTCGTGACCCGCGCCCTCGAGATGGTCGCGAACACCGCGCCCCTCGACGTCACCGGCCACCCGGCCTGCAGCATCCCGGCGGGCCTCTCGGACGGACTCCCGGTCGGCCTCATGGTCGTCGGCCGGAGGTTCGACGACGCCGGCGTCCTGCGCGCCGCACACGCCTTCGAGCAGACGCTCGGAACCCTCACCGCACCCCACCACCAGTCCCACGACAGCAAGGAGCTCACCGCATGAACGGAGTCTTCGACCTCGCCGGCACCGACGGGCTCGGACCCGTCGTCGTCCCCGACGAGGAACCGGTCTTCCGCGCCGACTGGGAGCGCGCGGTCTTCCCGATGTTCGCGATGTGCTTCCGCGCCGGCTTCTTCGGCGTGGACCAGTTCCGCCACGGCATCGAGCTGATCGACCCCGCCGTCTACCTCAAGTCGCCCTACTACGAGCACTGGATCCACACGGTCGAGCACTTCGGCGAGCAGCTCGGCAAGCTCGACATCGCCGAGCTCGACCGGCGCACCGAGCACTACCTGGCGAACCCCGACGCCCCGCTGCCCGAGCACGCCGACGACCCTGACCTGCTGGCCTTCGTCGAGGCCGTCGTCCCGGCCGGCGCCCCCGCCAAGCGGGAGTCCGACAAGGTCGCGAGGTTCAAGGTCGGAGACATCGTGCGCGTCGACCGGTCCGCCCCCAAGGGGCACACCCGCCGTGCGCGCTACGTCCGCGGCGCGGTCGGCGAGGTCGTCCTGCACCACGGCCCGATGATCTACCCCGACACGGCCGGCAACGGCCTCGGCGAGAACCCCGAGCACGTCTACACGGTGAGGTTCAGCGCCGAGGAGCTCTGGGGCGCCGAGCACGCCGAGCCCAACCAGTCCGTCTACTTCGACGTCTGGGACCCCTACCTCGAGCTCGTCACCGAGCACACCCACCGCACCGAAGGAGCACCCGCATGAGCGCCGTCACCCGCACCCAGGAGGAGATCGCCGCGCGCGTGAAGGCGCTCGAGTCGATGCTCATCGAGCAGGGCGTGATGACCACGCAGGCCATCGACCGGATGGTCGAGATCTACGAGAACGAGGTCGGCCCGCAGCTCGGGGCGCAGGTCGTCGTCCGGGCCTGGATCGACCCCGCGTTCCGCGCCCGCCTGGTCGCCGACGCCAGCGAGGCCTGCCAGGAGCTGGGCATCAGCGGCCTGCAGGGCGAGGACATGGTCGTCGTCGAGAACACCGACACCGTGCACAACATCATCGTCTGCACCCTCTGCTCCTGCTACCCGTGGCCCGTGCTCGGCCTGCCGCCGAACTGGTACAAGGACCCGCAGTACCGCGCCGCCATCACGCGGGAGCCGCGCAAGGTGCTGCGCGAGTCGTTCGGCTTCACCGTGCCCGACGAGGTCGAGGTGCGGGTCTGGGACTCGAGCAGCGAGATGCGCTACTGGGTGCTGCCGCAGCGGCCGGCGGGCACCGAGGGCTGGAGCGAGGAGCAGCTGCTGGCCCTGGTCACGCGCGACGCGATGATCGGCGTCGGCCCGGTCGGGGCGGTGGCGTGATGCTCTCGGCGCCGTACGCCGACCCGGCGGAGCTGGTGGCTGCGCGGAGCAGTGTCGCCGAGCTGGTCTGCGACCTGCCGGAGGGGGACCCGGAGCAGCTGTCGTTCGAGCACCCCTGGGAGATCCGGGCGTTCGCGATGGCCGTCTCGGCCCACCGCGCGCTCGGCTTCGACTGGACCGACTTCCAGCAGGCGCTGATCACCTCGATCAGCGGCTGGGAGGAGAGCACCGGCACCAGCGACCGCGGCTGGTCCTACTACGAGCACTGGCTCGCCGCGCTCGAGTCGGTGCTGGCGGGCCTCGGCCTGCTCAGCACCGACGACCTGGCCCGCGCCACCGGCGAGGTGCTCGCCGTCCCCGCGAACCGGAACCACCACGAGGCGCACACCGAGCCGATCGCGATCGACCCGGCCCGCCTCACCCACCCCTGAACCACCCTCACCGCCACCACTGATCGGAGTCCCGTCATGGCATCCAGCACCACCCTGGCCCCCGGCCGCGCCGCCGCACCCGTCGTCGGCCTCGCGCTGGCCCTCGTCGCCCTGCTCGGCGTGCTGTTCCTCCTGCAGGAGAACGGCCTGCTGCTCTCGGCCGACGCGGCGTCGTACCTGCACGAGGTCACCCACGACGCACGGCACGCCCTCGGCGTGCCCTGCCACTGAGCGGGGCGGACACGTGTCCGGCCCGACCCCGCAGCCCAGGCTGGGCCGCACCGTCGGCAACGGCGCCCTGGCCGGCGCCGTCGCCGGCGGGCTCGGCGCGGCCGCGATGTACTGGCTCGTCGAGCCGTCGATCCGCGCGGCGATCGCCATCGAGGAGGCCGGCACGGCGCACGAGCACGGCGCCGGCGCGTCCCACGACCACGGGACCGAGGCGCTGGTCTCGCGTTCCGAGCAGGTGGTGGCCGGGTTGGTGACCGTGCTCGTCGTCGGCGTCCTCATCGGGATCGCCTTCGCGCTCGCCCACCGCTTCCTCGCCCCGCGCCTGCCGGGACGCACACCGGTGGCGACCACGATGGTGCTCGCCGGGCTGGGCTTCCTGACCTTCACCCTCGCCCCCGCGATGGTGGTGCCCGCCAACCCGCCGGCGGTGGGGGACCCCGCGACGGTCGACCTGCGCACGGCGACCTACCTCGGCACGATCGTGTGCGCGGTGGCCCTCACCGCGCTCGTCGCCGGGGTCGCCCGCGCCGGCGCGCTGGCTCCGGGGACGCGGGCCGTGGCGGCCGCCGCGCTCGGCGTCGTCGGGACCGTCGTCCTCGTGGCGGTGCTGCCGCACGCCGCGGACCCGGTGCCGGCGAACGTGCCGGCGGACCTCATCTGGCGGTTCCGGGTCGCCTCGCTCGCGCAGATCGGCCTGATGTGGCTGGCCATGGGCGCCACCTGCGCCTGGCTCGGGCAGCCGCGGACCGTCCCGCTCGCGCGCACCCGCCGTCTCGTGGCGGCGTGAGCGCCGTGGCCGGCGAACGGGGTCCACGGGTCCGGATGTGCCGCGGCTGCTGCTGCGGGACCCGGCGCAAGCACCGCGACGTCGACCACGACGCCATCGCCCTCGCTCTCGGTGAGGGGCTCGGCGACGACGCCGAGCTCCTCACCGTCGACTGCCTCTGGGCCTGCGACCTCTCCAACGTCGTGGTCGTCAACCCGTCGACCACGGCCCGGTCGGGCGGCGCCCGGCCGGCCTGGGTGCGCGAGGTCAACACCGTCGAGCGGGCCCGCGAGCTCGCTGCCTGGGTACGCCGCGGCGGCCCGGGCGTCGTCCCACCACCCGCCGCGCTCGGCGAGGTGCACACCGCCGCAGGCCTGCGCCGGGTCAGCAACGCCGGCTGGTGACCGGCTCCCCGAACACCCCGATGTGAATACCCAGGAGGAACCATGGAATCCGCGATCGACACCCACCTGACGTGCCCGCGCACCCTCTCGCGCCGGGTGCCCGACGACTACCAGCCGCCGTTCCCGATGTGGGTCGCGCGCGCCGACGCCTCGCTCCAGCAGGTCGTGATGGCCTACCTCGGCGTCCAGTACGACGACGAGGCCCGCCGCGGCGACGCCCTCGCCGCGCTGCGGACGATCGTCGGGACCTTCGACGCCGCGGACGGCCCGGTGCACCACGACCTCACCCACCACGTCGACAACCGCGACCACCACAACCTGATGGTCGTGGCGTACTGGGCCGACCCGGCGGCGTACGGCCGCTGGCTGCGCTCGGACGAGGTCGCCGGGTGGTGGGAGTCCGACGAGCGCCTGCACGACGGGCTCGGCCACTTCCGCGAGGTCGTCGCCCCGCGGGTCGACCAGTTCGAGACCCTCTACGCCTTCCAGGAGCAGCTGCCCGGCGTCGGCGCGGTGATGGGCGGCATCAGCGGCGACATCAACGAGCACGGGTACTGGGGGTCGATGCGTGAGCGATTCCCGATCTCCCAGACCGACTGGATGCAGCCCAACGGCGCGCTGAGCGTCGTGGAGGGCGACCCCGCGAAGGGCGGGCGGGTCGTGGTCCGCGGCCACGACAACATCGCGCTCATCCGGTCCGGCCAGGAGTGGATCGAGGCCGGGGAGGAGGAGCGCTCCCTCTACCTCGACGAGATCCTGCCGACCCTCGAGGCCGGGATGGACTTCCTGCGCGACAACGGCGAGGCCGTCGGCTGCTACAGCAACCGCTTCGTGCGCAGCATCGACCTCGACGGCAACGAGCTCGACGAGAGCTACAACATCGGCCACTGGAGCTCGCTCGACAAGCTCGAGCGCTGGGCCGAGTCGCACCCCACCCACCTGCGGATCTTCACGACCTTCTTCCGAGTCGCCGAGGGCCTGGACAAGCTGCGGCTCTACCACGAGGTCTCGGTGTCGAGCGGCTCCGAGCAGCTCTTCGAGTACGTCAACTGCCACCCCGGCACCGGCATGCTGCGCGACGCCCGCGTCGGGTCCCACGCCTGAGCCGCGTCACTGCGTCCTCCCGGGCCGGCGGTCGTGCGTCCGCCGGCCCGGGGATCCACCTTCGTTCGGGGGTGCCGTCCGGCGCCTCGGGAAGCGAGCCTTCGACCATGAGCATCACGACCCCTGTCTCGACCGGACTGGGCGCCACGCGGGACCGCCTGCTGGCGCTGCGCACCGACCACGCCGCCGCGGTGGAGGAGTTCCGCTGGCCCGACGTGGGCCCGACCTTCAACTTCGTGCACGACTGGTTCGACGCCTACGCGCGAGGCAACGACCAGCCCGGGCTCGTGATCGTCGAGGAGGACGGCGCCCGGGCGTCGTACACGTTCGGTGAGCTGGTGACCCGTTCGGAGCAGGTCGCGAACCATCTGTCCGCGCTGGGGGTGCGGGCAGGTGACAGCGTCGTGGTGATGCTCGGCAACCAGGTCGAGCTGTGGGAGTCGATGCTCGCGCTGATCCGGCTCGGCGCGGTGATCATGCCGACCACGACGGCGGTCGGGCCGGCCGAGCTGGTCGACCGCCTCGCCCGCGGCAACGCCCACGCGGTGGTCTGCAACGCCGCTGACACGGCCAAGTTCGACGAGGTCCCCGGCGACTACCTCCGGGTCGCCGTCGGCGAGGTGCCCGAGGGCTGGAGCCCGTACGCCGCTGCCTTCGCGACCCCGGCCGCCCCCGTCCCGCACCCGGGCAACGCCAGCGACGACCGCCTGCTGCTCTACTTCACCTCCGGTACGACGAGCCGGCCGAAGCTGGTGGAGCACACGCATACGTCCTACCCGGTCGGGCACCTGTCGACGATGTACTGGCTGGGCCTGCAGCCCGGCGACGTGCACCTCAACATCTCGAGCCCCGGCTGGGCGAAGCACGCGTGGTCGAACTTCTTCGCCCCGTGGCTGGCCGAGGCGACCGTGTTCGTCTACAACTACGCACGCTTCGACGCGGCCGCGCTGCTCGAGCGGATCCGGAGCGAGGGCGTGACGACCTTCTGCGCCCCGCCGACGGTCTGGCGGATGCTCATCAACGCCGACCTCTCCGGCGGTAAGGGCGCGCTGCGCGAGGCGATCGCCGCGGGCGAGCCGCTCAACCCCGAGGTGATCAGCCAGGTCGAGAAGCACTGGGGCCTGACCATCCGCGATGGGTTCGGCCAGACCGAGATGACCGCCGCGATCGCGAACCCGCCCGGCCAGCCGGTGACGTCGGGCTCGATGGGGCGGCCGCTGCCGGGTGTCCCGGTCGTGCTCGTCGACCCGCTCGAGGGCACCGTCGTCGACGGGGTCGGCGAGGGCGAGATCTGCCTCGACCTGTCCGTCCGCGACGGCGCCGGGCCGCTCCCGCTGATGACCGGCTACCAGGGAGACCCGGAGAAGAACGCCGAGGCGATGACCGGCGGCTTCTACCACACCGGCGACGTCGCGGCCCGCGACGAGAACGGCTACATCACCTACATCGGCCGCACCGACGACGTGTTCAAGGCCTCCGACTACAAGGTGAGCCCCTTCGAGCTGGAGTCGGTGCTGATCGAGCACCCGGCGGTGGCCGAGGCGGCCGTCGTACCGGCGCCCGACCCGGTTCGCCTCGCGGTCCCCAAGGCGTACGTCGCGCTCGTCGACGGCCACGAGCCGACGGCGGAGACGGCGGAGTCGATCCTGCGCTACGCGCGCGAGCACCTGGCGCCGTACCTGCGGGTCCGACGGCTGGAGTTCCACGAGCTGCCGAAGACGATCTCGGGCAAGATCCGCCGGGTCGAGCTGCGCCAGCGCGAGACCGAGGTCGAGGGCAACCGGCCGGCCGGCGAGTACCGCGACGAGGACTTCCCTGCGCTGAAGGGCTGACGTCGCGGCCGGCGAACTCCGCCGTTCCCCGGACGCGGTGGCCTCGCGGATGTCACTGTCGGCGTCTCGTCCCGAGCAGGTCGGGACCGGCGAAGGGGCATGTCGTGGAGCGAGCCGGGCTCAGCCGCGTCGGTCGGCTGTCGTTGCTGGCCGCCGTGGCCGCGACCATCGCGGGCGTCGCGGCGGTCACCGCCGTCGTGGCCGCGCAGGACGACGCCGACCCGTCGTCGCCGCGTGCGAACGTCCTCAGCGACCACGTGCCGGTCGTCGACCACACGGGGACCGTCACCTACCGGGGTCACGTCGTCCCCGGTGCCGAGCGGACGGTGGTCTCGGTCGGGACCTCCACCGGAGGCCTCGTCCTCACGATCGCGCCCGAGGACGACGACCTCCGCGCGGTCGCCATCCACGACGGCTCGGACGAGCTCGCGGCGTACGACGACGTCCGCGGCATCGCGCTCTCGGACCCGGGCGGCACCCTCGCGGCCTGGGTCGAGGTGGAGGAGTCCGGCACGGGGTCCACCGACACCGTCATCGCCGTCGACACCTCGACGGGGGAGGAGCTCGGCCGGCTCCCGGTCTCCGGGTACGCCAATGTCACCGCCGTCCGCGGCGACGAGGTGGCGATCACCGACGGTGGCTCCAGCAGGCTCTGGACCCCCGGCGGATCCGCGCGGCGGGTGCGCTTCGTCCCCGAGGACCACCTGGTCGTCGGGTTCACCGACACCCGCGTCATCGCGGCCGACTCGGACCTGGAGACGACCGTCTACGACCGGAGCACCGGCGCCGAGATCGCAACGATCGCCGACCTCACCCAGTGGGACACCAACGTCGCCGGCGACCTGCTCGTCGGCGCGGCGGGCGAAGGCGACGTACGACAGGTCGAGCTCGCCACCGGCACGTCGAGGCTGGTCGACACGACCGTCGAGGCCGGCGTGGCGACCTTCGGCGAGGACGACGCGGTCGTGGTGCTGGGCATCGACGCGTTCGAGGGCGACGACGCCGGGGGGATCACCGTCGACATCTGTCCCCAGGGAGGGGAGTGCAGGAGCGTCACCAGCCCGTCGGTGCCGCTGATCCCCAACGACGCGGTCGGGCAGCTCGTGTCGCAGTCGGCCTGAGGGCGCCTGCCCCTAGTCTGCGGGTCATGCTCCCCACGCCCTTCGGCCCGGTCGTGCAGCTCGCCTGGGTCACCGACGACCTCGAGGCGACCGAGCAGGCCCTGCACGCCACCCTCGGGGCCGGCGCGTGGACGCGGATGCCCGGCATCCACTTCGGCCCGGAGGACTGCGTGCTGCGGGGAGCGCCCGCGGACTTCGTCGCCGACATCTCGCTGGCCTATGCGGGCGACCTGCAGCTCGAGCTCATCCGGCCGGTGAGCGGGGCGTCGATCTACGAGGAGTTCCTCCGCGAGCGGGGGCCCGGAATGCACCACGTCTGCTGCGAGGTCGACGACATGGACGCGGCGCTGGCGCAGGCGGCCGAGGGCGGGCTCGACGTGGTCCAGGCCGGCACCATGGCCGGCGGCCTGATGCGCTTCGCCTACCTCGACCTGACGGCTGCCGGCGCCGGCCTGGTCGAGCTCGCCGAGATCTCGCCCGACCTGCACGCGATGTTCGCCGACATCAAGGCGCGGGGCTGACGACCCGGTCGCCCGCAAATTGATTGACGTCAATCAATTTCCGCGGCCGGGGCATCGTCGCACCCGGGCGACCGAGCCGGGCGCTCAGCGCGCGGTCGCGTACGGCGCCTCCGCGACGACGTGGTCGCGCAGCCGGACAGCCGGCGGCGCGAGCGGGCGGTCGGTGCGCCAGGTCAGGCCGATCGTGCGGCGCGCGCGGGCGTGGAGGATGCGCAGCGAGAGGGTGTCCGACAGGCCCGCCTGTGCCTCCGGCACGATCGCGAGGCCGAGGCCGGCGGCGACCAGGCCCTCGATGGTCACGAGGTCGGCGCTCTCGAAGGAGACCGGTGGGGCGACGCCGGCATCGGCCAGCAGGCTGTCGACGAGCGTACGGTGACCGAAGCCGACGGGGGTCGTGACGAGCTCGTCGTCGGCCAGCTCGGCCAGGGCGACCTGCTTGCGCCCGCGCAGCCGGTGGCTGGGGCCGACGATCACGACGAGGCGCTCCTCCTGGAGCGGCACCCAGGCGAAGTCGCCGTCCGGCCGGGTCGAGGTGACGGCGAGCTCGGCGGTGCCGCGGTGCAGGTCGCGGATGATGTCGTGCCCGGGCTCCTGGACCAGCTCCACGCGCACGAGGGGCGCGAGCTCGTGGAAGCCGCGCAGGATCCGGGGGACCAGCGAGGTCGCCATCGAGTCGAGGAAGGCGAGCCGGACGACACCGCGGTCCGGGTCCCGCCGGCCCGCGAGGTCGCGCACGAGCTGGTGGTAGCGGCCGAGGATCTCCCGTGCGGCGTCGACGACCAGCTCGCCGTCGGGTGTCGTGACCAGGCCGTGGGGCACCCGCTCGAAGAGTCGGGCGCCGAGCTCGTGCTCGGTACGGGCGAGCGCCCGCGACAGCGTCGGCTGGCTCACGCCCAGCGTGGCCGCGGTGTCGGTCACGTGCTCGGTGTCGGCCAGCTCGACGAGCCAGGCGAGGTCGCGCATCAGCACGAGCCTGATCATACGCCTGACGTATCGAGATCCGATCGGGAAGACATTGGACGCATGGCTCCCGGGAGCGCACCCTCGTCGGGTGGTCAGTACGCGGACGATCGAGGAGCAGGCGTCGGGGCACGTCCCGGGAAGCGACGGCTACCGCCGTGTCATGGTCGCGATGTTCGCGGCAGGCGTCGCCACGTTCGTGCTGCTCTACGCCACCCAGGCCCTCCTGCCCGAGCTCCACCACGCGTTCGGCGTGACGCCGGCGCAGGCGACGCTGAGCATGTCGCTGACGACCGCGGGCCTCGCCGTCGGCCTGCTCGTGGCCGGCCCCGCCTCCGAGGTCCTCGGCCGTACGCCGCTGGTCGCCGGGTCGGTCTGGCTGGCGGCGGTGGTGGCCTGCCTGTGCCCGTTCGCCTGGTCCTGGCCGGCCTTCCTCGGGCTGCGGCTGGTCGAGGGCCTCGCCCTCGCGGGGTTGCCGGCCGTGGCGACGGCGTACCTCCGCGAGGAGCTGCACCCCAGCGCGCTGGCGCGCGCGACCGGGCTCTACATCGGCGGCAACGCGATCGGGGGCATGGCGTCGCGGCTGCTGACCGCTCCGGTCGCCGACCTCGCCGGCTGGCGGTGGGCGATGGCGGCCGCCGCCGGGCTCGCGCTCGCCTGCGCGCTGGCGATGACCCTCACGCTGCCGGCGTCGCGGAACTTCGTGCCCCGGCCGCGGGGCCGGGCGGGCCGCTCGGGGATGGCCCGGGCAGCGCTGACCGACCCGGCGCTGCGCCACCTCTATCTGCTCGGCGCCTGCTCGGTGGGGACGCTCATCGCCGTGTTCAACGCCCTCGGCTTCCGGCTGACCGCGGCGCCGTACCACCTCAGCCTCGGCGCGATCAGCCTGCTCTACCTCGTCTATCCGCTCGGCACGGTCAGCTCGTCGGTGTCCGGGGCCCTGGCGGACCGGTTCGGCCGTCGGGCCGTGCTGCCGGCCGGCTGTGCGCTCGCGATGGCCGGCGTCCTGCTCACCCTGCTGCCGTCGCTCGTTGCGGTCGTCGCCGGCCTTGCCTGCCTGACGGCCGGCTTCTTCGTCATGCACGGGCTGGCGAGCAGCTGGGTCGCGGTGCGCGCACACCTCGCGGGCGCGAGCTCCAGCCAGGCGGCGGCGTTCTACCTCTGCTCCTACTACGTCGGCTCGTCCGTCTTCGGCAGCCTCGGCGGCAGTGCGTGGTCGGCCGGGGGCTGGCCGGGCGTCACCCTGCTCGCGGTCGTCCTCCTGACCTGCTCGGGAGTCGCGACGGCGCGGCTGCGCACCATCCCGAACCTCACCCCACCGGACGCGCAGGCCGTCCGCGCTGCCGCCGGGCGAGGAGCAACGCTGCCGTGAAGGCGCCCAGGGTGCCGAGGACCTCGTCGCCGAGCGTGTCCTCGTAGGCGGTGTCGAGCTCCGTGCCGTGGCGGATGAAGGTGAACCACTCGCCGAGCTCCCACCCGATCGCCAGCACGGCGCCGATGCCGGTCACGGCGACGATCACCCAGCCGGGCTCGAGCCGGCCGGCGACGAGCAGGCCGAGGCCGCCGCAGAGCAGGGCCCAGTTGGCGTAGTGGTTGAGGTCGTCCCACCACACGACGGTGTCGTAGAGGTCGAGGCTGTTGCCGGTCACGTCGACCAGGAACGGCATCATGACGAGCGCGAACGCGCCCCACGGTGCGCCGCCGGCGTCGGCCGTACGACGCGCGCGCAGCCACCAGACGGCAGGCACCACCAGCATCAGCACCGGGTAGGCGAGGAGGCGTCCACCGAAGGCCTTGCCCTCGAAGCGGTCGATCCCGGGGACGAAGGTCGCGACGGCCAGCTGGCCCACGGTGAGGACCAGCACGGCTGCCGGCACCCACCACGGGCAGGTCCGTCGTGCGGCCGGGGCCACCTCAGCGCCGTCCGGAGAACCGGTAGGCGCCGGCGATGCCGAGCGGGCGCACGGTGACGTCGCCCAGGCCGAGGCCCTCGAGCTCGGCCGTGAGGTCGTCGGGCGCGACCATCCGCACCGTCGAGCGGGTGACCCGGTGGACGAACCTGCCGCGACGTGAGTCCGACAGGTCGTAGCCGGCGAGCAGCCCACCGGGCCGCAGCACGCGCACCGCGTCGGCGAGCACCTGCTCCCAGGTGATCGTGTGGTGGAGCATCAGCCAGCTGACGACCGCGTCGAAGGAGCCGTCGGCGAACGGCAGGCCGGACGCATCCACCTCCTCCACCGCGGCCCGGTCGCCGAACCCGGCGAGCTGCCGTCGCGCCAGGGCCACCATCGCGGGGTCGACGTCGGTGGCGACGTAGCGCCGGATGTCCGGTCGCGCGCGCAGCACCTCGGCCGCCATCGCACCGCTGCCGCACCCGATCTCGAGCACCTCGGCGCCCAGGGCCGCGGGATCGCGGGGGAGCACCCGCGGGACGACGAAGCGGCGGGCGAACGCGCGCCACGGCGGCGTACGGCAGAAGACGGACTCGAGGTCGGACATGCGGGCCACGGGCGCAAGTCTCCCGGACGGAGGGCCGGCGCGGGAGGGATCCGGGCGACGGGGGCGCCGGCGGGCGCGTCAGCGCACGGGCCCACCCGCGCGGGCGAGCAGCGCACGGGCGTCGGCGCTCCCGTCCAGCCCGCGGGTGGTACGACGGGTGGTGCGCCAGCCGTCGTCGGTGCGGACGAGCTCGAAGTGGTTCGCGCCGATCCGGGCCGGGAAGACCTTGCCGTGGTGGCGCACGAGCAGCACCGACTCGCACACCGCGACCGCGCGGTCGCCGTCCACCGCCACGTGCGCCGGGCCGAGGAAGTGGCTGCACCCGTTGCCGATCAGGCCCTGGTGGGCGTCCGAGCGCACCATCGCGTCGACCTCGGCGCGGCTGCCCATGAAGAGCTCGTCGACGTCGTACACGCCGTCCTCGGTCCACAGGTCGGCGACGCGCTCGGCCTCGCCGGCGTCGACGAGGGGGCCGTAGGAGGCGATCAGCTGGGTGATGGCCTGGACGTCCTCGAGGCGCTGCAGGCGCTCCTCGACGCTGGGCCTGCTCGGGGGCCCGCTCGGGGGTCTGCTCGTCGGCCTGCTCGTGGGGTTGCTCATCGGGCCTCCAGGGGAGTCAGGTCGGCCAGGTCCGCGAGGGCGGCGAGCTGGTCGACGTAGTGGTCCGCCGAGGTGGCGGTGACGTGGACGTTGACCACCGTGGCACCGGCCGCGACGGTGCGGTCGAGCGCGCGGCGGGTGCGGTCGGGGTCGCCGATCGGGTCGACCGGGCGGCCGGCGCCCAGCACCACCTCGAAGCCGTCGGGCAGCGGGGCCTTGTCGAGCATCTCCCGCAGCCGGTCGTGGGGGAGGCCGAAGGGCACCCAGCCGTCGCCGTGCTCGCGGGCGCGGCGCAGGCTGCGGGGCGTGTGGCCGCCGATCCAGAACGGGACCCGAGGCTGGACCGCGTGCGGCTCGACGACCACGTCGGCGAAGGGGAAGCGCGGGCCGTCGTACACGGGGGTGGCCGTGGACAGCGCGGCGCGCAGTGCCGGAAGGGCGTCGTCGGCGACGGCGCCGCGCTCGGCGTACGCCGCACCGAGCAGGTCGAACTCCTCCTCGATCGACCCCACGCCCAGGCCGAGGACGAGGCGGCCGCCGCTGAGGACGTCGAGGGTGCCGTAGCGCTTCGCGATCGCGAGCGGGTGGTGGTAGCCGATCACGAGGACCTGGGTGACCAGCCGGATCCGCTGCGTGTGGGCCGCGAGATAGCCCAGGGTCGCCAGCGGGTCCCAGTAGGTGCCACCGCGCTGCTCGGCGATGGCCGTCGGGACGGCCACGTGCTCGGAGCAGGTCAGGTGGTCGAAGCCCAGGCGGTCGGCTGCGGTGGCGATCGCGGCCAGCCCGGCGGGGCCGGCCGTGCGCTCCCAGGCGCCGAAGAAGCCGGGCAGGGCAGTGACGACCGGACTGGTGATGCCGACGCGCATGGTGCTCCTCGCTCTCGTGGACGGGTCCCCATCCAAGCCGTCGGCGGCGTCCGGTGGCGCGGACCGGTCCCGGTGACCGGGCGGGACAGCTAACTAGAATGAATTTCAGAAATGGTCTTCCGTCCGTCGCTCGGCGGTGTTAGCGTCGTCACTAGAATTCATTTCAGTTCTTGGCTGTGGGAGGTAGCGATGTCGGCACTCGCGATGGAGCAGGCGGACGTCACGACGGGTACGACGGCGCGCGAGCTGCCGCCGTCGATGGTCGAGCGGATGACGCTGATCCTCGACCTGTTCACCGAGCGGCAGACCTGGTTGACGCTGGAGGAGATCGCCCGCTCGACGGGCCTCCCGCGCTCCACCGCGCACCGCATCCTCGACCAGCTGGTCCGCCTCGACTGGCTCGAGCACGCCTCGGTCGGCTACGGGCTGGGCCGCCGCTCGCTCGTCCTGGGCGGGGGGTCCGCCGAGCACGCGGACCTCCGCTCCGCGGCATCGCCGTACCTCCACGACCTGCTGCTGCGCACCGGCGCCGTGATCCACCTCGGCGTCCTCGAGGGCGCGCGGGTCACCTACCTCGACAAGCTCGGCGGCCGCTTCGCGACCACCGTGCCCTCGCGGGTCGGCGGCTCCGCGCCCGCGCACTGCACCGGCCTCGGCAAGGCGATGCTCGCCTGGCTCGAGCCCGAGCACGTCGACGCGCTCGTGGGGGAGGAGCTCCGGCCCCGCACCCCCTCGACGATCCCCGGTCTCGAGGAGCTCCACGTCGAGCTCGCCCGGATCCGGGCGCGGTCGGGGCTCGCGCTGGAACGTGGCGAGTGCTTCCCCGACATCGCCTGCGTGGCCGCCGCGGTGCGCGGGCCGCGAGGTCCGGTCGGCGCGATCTCGATCGTCGCCGCGGCAGGTACGGCGCTCGAGCGGGTCGCGCCGCTGGTGCTCGACGCCACGCGGCGCATCGCTGCCGACCTGTTCCCGGACGTGGATCCGTTGAGTCGGCGGTTGCACGTCGTGGACTGAGGGAGTTTCACCGGCCGGCCGGTGAAACTCCCGCGCTGGGACGACAGAACTCACGCTTGGACGACGAAGTTTCATCGTCCAAGCGTGAGTTTCGTCGTCCAGGCTGGCCCCGCCGCGGCGGCGGATCAGTCGTGCGGCACCAGCAGCCGCATGACCTTCTCGGTCCCGGCCACCAGCCGCGCCCGATCCGCCGAGGAGCGCATCTCGACGATCGCCTCGTTGCCGCTCACCACGTGCACCGGTCCATGGGGGAGCGCGACCAGGCCCTCCCGAGCGACGTCGACCGGCTCGGAGACGTGCATGCCGGGCACGTCGAAGTTCAGCCCGGCCCGCTCCATCGCGGGGGTCCGGGTCACGCCGAGCACGAGCTCGAGCACGTCGACGCCGTACTCCCGCAGCTCGGCCCACAGGCCCTCGGCGAAGATCCGGCCGAACGCCTTGACCCCGCCGTAGACGCCCTCGGTCGACGTACCGACGTAGCCGGCGAGGGAGCCGACGAGCAGGATCCCGCCGCGGCCGCGCTCGCGCATGGGTACGGCGTAGTGGTGCACCAGCGCCAGCATCGCGGTGATGTTCAGGTCGATCACCGAGGCGAACCCGTCGAGCGTGCCGCGCGTGAAGGCCCGGCCGTGGGTGTTGGCGCCGGCGTTGTAGACCAGGAGCCCGACCTCGACGTCCGCGGTCGCGGCGGTGATCTCGCCGATCGCGCCGGGCGCGGTCAGGTCGGTGGCGACCGTGCGCACCTCCACCCCGAGCTCGCGGAGCCGTGCAGCGGTCGACTCCAGCGGCCCGGGCGTGCGGGCGACGAGGACGAGGTTGACGCCCGAACCCGCCAACTCTCGGGCGAATTCAGCGCCGACGCCCTCCGAGCCGCCGGCGATGACGGCCCAGGGGCCGTACGGGGACAGGTCAGTCATGGAGTGCCTCCGGGTTGGTCCTCAGGGGTTCGTCGGACTGCACCTCGAGCTCGCCCCGCACAGCAGCCTCGCGGACCGAGGCCCGCAACGCCGAGCAACCCGGGAAGGCGTTGCGGTTGGGGCGCTCGGACCGGGCTGTCGTCGTACGACGCTCGACGCACCGCTCCAGCGCGGCCGCGGTCCACTGCAGGGTCGACTGGTCCCAGCTGCTCTTGCGGGCGAGGACCTCCGCACCGCACGTCAGGCAGGAGACCGGCTGCATCGGTGCGGTCTCGAGGCGCACGTCCTGCCGCGGGCTCATGACTGCCGTGCGGAGCGGGCGGCCAGGTTCTGCTCGACCTCGGACCGCCACGCCTCGTTCGGCCGCGTGGTGTCGATCTCGAACTCGAAGCGGTCGGTCATCTCCGGCGTCACGTCGGCGGCGTCGACGTAGAACTGCTGGTACCACCGCCGCAGCTGGTAGACCGGCCCGTCCTCCTCGCACAGCAGCGGGTTGTCGATGCGCGCCTTGTTCTTCCAGATCGCGACGTCCTGCTCGAAGCCGTACTTGATGAAGGCCCCCGTCTTCGCGGCCATCAGGTCGGCCTCCTCGTCGGAGATGCCCTCCTTCTTCTCCACGATGATCCCGTACTGCAGCACGAAGGAGTTCTCGTCGATCGGGTAGTGGCAGTTGATCAGGATCGTGTCCACGTCGAGGTCCTCGTAGTGGTAGGTCACCTCGTCGATCATGAAGCTGGGCCCGTGGTACGCCGCCACGCTCGTCGTGCCGAGCACGGCCGGGTTGCTCTTCGAGGGCCGGGCCGGACGGACGTCCTCGCGGCCGGCGCCGTTCATGTACTGGTAGGCGCTGGTGCCCTCGAAGACGTTCTTGAAGTACGTCGGGAACGAGTAGTGGATGTAGAAGAAGTGCGCCATGTCCACGACGTTGTCGACGATCTCGCGGCAGTTGGCGCCCTCGATCACGGTCTCGTACCAGAGCCAGTCGGTCCAGCGCTCGTCCTCGACCTGGGGGATCCGCGGGATCGTCACGTCGGCCGGGGGCGGGTTGCCCTCCGGGTCGTTCCAGACGAACACCATGCCGTCCTGCACCATGGTCGGCCACGCCGCCGTACGGGCACGCAGCGGGACGCGGCGCGCGTAGGGGATCTGCTTGCAGCGACCGTCGCCGCCCCAGCGCCAGTCGTGGAACGGGCAGGCGATCTCGTTGCCCTTGACCTCGCCCTGCGACAGGTCGCCGCCCATGTGGCGGCAGTAGGCGTCGAGGACGTTGAGCTCGCCGTCCGCGCCGGCGAAGACCACCAGCTTCTGCCCGAACGCGTTGACCTGGTGGGGCTTGCCGTCGGCGAGGTCGCGGGCGAGGCCGAGGCAGTGCCAGCCGCGCGCGAACCGGCGCGGGCCCGCGTCCACCTCGATCTGCCGGACCTGATCAGTGCTCGTCATGGGCCGAGTGTGGGTCGGGCCGCACGATGTGCGCCGCCGCCGGTCCCACTCACCGGTAGCCTGCTGGAACGCCGGAGCGGGTGCGGGCCCAAGATGGTCGTCGGCCCCTACCGCAGGGTGCCCGACCAGACCACCCGACCAGATCAGGAGAGACGCGTGGCTCGTATCGCCGAGGCCCGGAAGCCCGCCGAGCCGGTCTCCGAGGAGCAGAAGGACCGCTACCGCCGGATCCTCCGTGCCGCCAGCAAGCTGGGCGCCGAGCACGGCCTGGAGCGGATGCAGATGAACGACGTGGCCAAGGAGGCCGGCGTCGCGATCGCCACGCTCTACCGCTACTTCCCGTCCAAGACCGACCTCTTCGTCGGCGTCCTCCACTCGCAGATCCAGCACCTCAGCTCCGGCTCCGGGTCCGGGTCGGGCGTGGTCGCGGCAGCGCCCGCGGGCGAGCGGGCCGCCGCGGTCGCCGAGGTGCTGATCGGCGCGGGTCGCGGCATGCTCGCGCGTCCCCAGCTCGCGATGGCGATGCTGCAGGCCAACAACGCCGCGCAGCTGCAGGGCGGACGCGAGTACACCGAGGCCAACGCCGCCTTCCACGGCGTCCTGCTGCGCGCCCTCGGCGTCACCGAGCCCGACGACGAGGACTACCGGATGGTCCGGATCACCGAGCAGACCTGGTACGGCGTCCTGGTCTCCGTGCTCAACGGCGTGATCACGATCGACCAGGCCGACGCCGACATCCGCCTCGCGGCCCGCCTCCTGCTCGGACCCCGGTACGACGAGGGATCGGCCTCGTGAGCGGCCCGCTGCGGACGGTCGTCGTCACCGGGGCCGCCTCCGGCATCGGCGCCACCACCGCGTCCCTGCTGCGCTCCCGGGGTGATCGGGTCATCGGGGTGGACCTGCGCGACGTCGACGTGTGCGCCGACCTGTCCACGGCGGCCGGCCGGTCGGCCGCAGTCGCCGGGGTCGCGGAGCTGGTCGGCCCGGACGCGCTGGACGGCCTCGTGACCTGCGCCGGCCTGAGCCGCGCGGGCGCCCCGCAGGTCAGCGTCAACTACTTCGGCACCGTCGACCTCGTGCTCGGCCTCCAGCCGCTGCTGGCCCGCTCCGCGGCGCCGCGCGTGGCCCTCGTCAGCTCGATCTCCTCGACCCAGCCCCACGACCCAGCCGTCGTCGAGGCCTGCCTCGCCGGCACCGAGGCGACCGCGCTGGAGCTGGCCGAGGCCGCCGTCGCCGACGGTCGCCCGCACGAGATCTACGCCTCGACCAAGGCTGCCCTGAACCGGTGGCTGCGCCGTGCCGCGGTGTCGCCCGAGTTCGCCGGAGCGGGGATCGCGGTCAACGCGGTGGCACCGGGCGTCGTACTCACACCGATGACGGAGGAGCTCGTCTCCAACCCGCAGTGGAAGGCCGTCATGGACGCCGCCGTCCCCATGCCCCTCAACGGCTACGCACCGCCCGAGGCCATCGCCCACGCGCTGCTGTGGCTGCTCGCCCCCGAGAACACGCACATGGCCGGGCAGGTGGTCTTCGTCGACGGTGGGGCCGAGGCGCTCACGGTGGCATGAGTTTCGTCGTCCAACCATCCGCGAAGAGTCCACAACCGCTTTCGGCGGGCTGGTTCTCCACAAGCTGTACGACGTCCAGAGGACTGGCCGGTCCGCGTTGCTGATGCTGGGCGAATGATCGAGTACCTGGTCAACGACAGCGGAATCCTCCTCCGGCGTGACGCCCTTGCAGCGGGTGTCGACGACAACGCCCTCAGGCGAGGCATCGACGCGGGCTTCCTCGTTCGGATGCGGCAAGGCGTCTACGTCCTTGCCGCGGTATGGGAGCAGGCGAACTCGCTGGAGCGACATCGTCTGCTCCTCGAGGGCGTCCGGCTCCTGTATGGCGACGGCGTCGCTGCATCCCACATCAGCGGGTGTGTGGAGCAGGGCGGGCCGACGTGGGGGATGGATCTCTCGGTGGTGCACCTGACGGACCTGACCGGCAAGGGGGAGCGGAGCGTGGGCAAGGTCGTCCACCATCGGGGCGTCTGCCTGGTATCGGACGTCACACGCGACGCCCAAGGTTGGATCACTGCACCCGCACGAACGGCGCTCGACACTGCTTGCCTGGTCAATCAGGAGGCGGGTGTCGCCGTCGTCGACTGGTACCTCCAGAACGCGCTCACCACGATCGACGAGCTGCGACAACTGCACGAGCGGATGGCGGAGTGGCCGGGATCGATCGGGCTCCACCGCGTCCTCGGACTCGTGGACGGCAAGGCAGAGTCGGTCGGCGAGACGAGGACAAGGCTGATGTGCCGAGCCCACCGGCTGCCGCCGCCAATCGCGCAGCTCGAGATCCACGACCACAACGGCCGGCTGGTCGGTCGGGTCGACTTCGCGTGGCCACGGCATCGGGTGATGCTGGAGTTCGACGGGATGGTCAAGTACCACCGCCACCGCCGTCCCGGCGAGACCATCGAGGACATGGTGATGCGTGAGAAGCAACGCGAGGACCGGCTTCGTGAGCTCACAGGCTGGACGATGGTCCGCATCACCTGGGCGGACCTGGCGCGACCCGAGGCAACGGTGGCCCGGATCCTCCGTGCGCTGCAGTCAGCGGCCTGACGCTGGACGACGAAACTCACGCTTGGACGATGAAACTTCGTCGTCCAAGCGTGAGTTTCTTCGTCCAAGCGCGGGAGTTTCACCGGCCGGCCGGTGAAACTCCCACCCCGGCTCAGAAGTGAGCCTGCCCCCCATCCAACGGAATCGTCGCGCCGGTCAGGTACGCCAGGTCCGGCCCCACGAGCGCCACGACCGCACGGCCGATGTCGGCCTCGGGGTCGCCGATCCGCTTCATGGGGATCGCGGCGACGAACTCGGCCGCCTCCTCGGGGTTGTTCTCGGTCCACCACTTGAGGCCGGGGGAGAGGGCGTGCGGGGCGATGGAGTTGACCCGGATCCCAGCCGCGGCCCACTCGACAGCGGCGGTGCGGGTGAGCGAGCGCAACGCGGTCTTGGCGGCGGCGTACGCGCCGTAGGTGGTGGGGTCCCAGCGGACCATCGCAGAGGTGACGAGGTTGACGATCGAGCCGCCGCCGGCGGCCACGAGGTGCGGGTGGGCGGCCTGCATGAAGGCGAAGGCGGCGAAGGGGCCGGAGACGAAGCCCTTGGTGAAGTTCTTCAGGCTCATGTCGAGCAGCGGCATCATCACGCCGTCGTAGGCGTTGTTCACCACCACGTCGAGGCGACCGAAGTCGCCCGCGATCCGGTCCACGAGCGGCGCGATCGCCTCGGTGTCGAGCAGGTCGAGCTCGTAGGCCTCGGCGCGCACGCCCCGCTCCCGCAGCAAGGCGCAGGTCCCTTCCAGCTTGGCGAGGGTGCGGCCGACGACGGCCACGGAGACGCCCTCCGACGCCAGCGCGAGGGCGATGCCCTGGCCGACTCCCTGACCGGCTCCCGTAACGACGGCGACCTTGTCCTGCAGTGCGTTCATGCCCGCACCCTCGCCGGTACGACGCCCGCCACCGTCGACGCGTCCCGGTCACCGGGAGCCGTCCGCGCCCGCGCGGCGAGGGCCGCCGAATACTCCCCGCCATGAGCACGACAGTGACGACGACCGAGCTGGTGGTGGAGGACGTCCTCGGGGCGCCCGTCCAGGTGTTCGCGGAGCGCTTCCGCGCGCTGCACGAGGTGCTGGCCGCATCGGTCGCGCACGGCGACCGGCCCTATGTCGTCACCCTCGAGGGCCGGCTCACCTTCGCCGAGCACGCCCGCCGGGTCTCCTCGCTCGCCCACGAGCTGCGCACGACGTACGGCATCGACAAGGGCGACCGGGTCGCGATCGACGCCGCCAACTCCCAGGCCTGGATCGAGACCTTCTGGGCGACGGTCTCGATCGGCGCGATCGCCGTCGGCTGCAACGCCTGGTGGTCGGCGCGCGAGCTGCAGGACGCGCTGGAGCTGACCACCCCCAAGCTGGTCGTCGCCGACGCCCGCCGCCGCGCGCTCCTCGCCGACATCGCCACCACGGCGCCGGTCCTGAGCCTCGAGGACGACCACGACCGTCTCGCCACGCTGCACCCGGACGCCCCACTGCCGAGCGCCGACGTCGCCGAGGACGACCCCGCGGTCATCCTCTTCACCTCCGGCACGTCGGGGCGTCCCAAGGGCGCCGTGCACACGCACCGCAACCTCTGCTCGGTGATCGGCTTCCACCGCAGCATGGACGCCCTGGCCGCGCAGTACGGCGACCCGGTGGCGCCGCAGGACAAGGTCTACCTGCTGGCGATGCCGCTCTTCCACGTCGGGAGCCTGCACAACCTGGCCGTCCCGCGCCTCGCCAACGGCAGCACGGCCGCCCTCCACCTGGGTGCGTTCGACCCGGCGAAGGTGCTGCAGCTGGTCCAGGACGCCCGGGTCACCCACTGGGGCGCCGTGCCGACGATGGCGAACCGCCTGCTCGGCTTCGACCGCGTCGGCGACTACGACACGTCCTCCCTCTACGCCTTCTCGCTGGCGTCCGCGCCGTCGAGCACCGCGTTCAAGGAGCGGCTGCGCACGCACCTGCCGTTCGCCGGTGCGCTCGTCGACAGCTACGGCCTCACCGAGTCGTGCACCGCGGTCGCCCTGGCGACACCCCTCGACCTCGCCGAGGCGCCGGGCACCCTCGGCACGCCGATCATCGGCGTGGAGATGGAGGTGCGCGACCCGCTCGGCAACCCGCTGCCGCCGGGCGAGGAGGGCGAGATCTGCGTCCGCAGCGCCTACAACATGCTCGGCTACTGGGAGAACCCGGACGCCACCGCGGCCGCGATCGACGCCGACCGGTGGCTGCACACCGGCGACATCGGCACCTTCGACGACAAGGGCCGGATCCGGCTCGCCGCACGCCGCTCGGACCTGATCATCCGCGGCGGTGAGAACGTCTATCCCGCCGAGGTGGAGGGCCTCCTCGTGGAGCACCCCGCGGTGCGCGAGTGCGTCGTGCTCGGCGTACCCCACGACGACCTGGGCCAGGAGGTGGGCGCCGTCGTCGTACCCGAGGACGCAGGGACCGACGCGGCCGCGCTCGTCACCGAGCTGCAGGAGTACGCCGCCCGCGGGCTCGCGCACTACAAGGTGCCCACGCACTGGCGGGTCGCCGCGGAGCCCCTGCCGCGCAACGCCACCGGCAAGGTCGTCCGCCCGGCGGTGACCCTGTGAGCACCCGGAACGAGGCGCCCGACGTCTTCTCCGCGGGCAGGCTCGGCCCGCTCACCCTCCGCAACCGCACGATCAAGGCCGCCACCTACGAGGGCCTGAGCCACCGTGGTCGGGTCACCCAGGACCTGGTCGACTTCCATGTCGCCTACGCGAAGGGCGGGGTCGGGATGACGACGGTCGCCTACCTCGCCGTCGCGAAGGACGGCCGCACGGACCGGCACCAGGTGCTCTGGACCGACGAGGCGATGCCCGGCCTGCGGGCGCTCACCGACGCCGTGCACGCCGAGGGTGCGGCGGTCTCGGCCCAGATCGGCCACGGTGGTCCGGTCGCGGAGGCCCGGGGGAACCGGTCGCCCGCGCTGGCACCTTCGGCCCGGACCAACGTGATCGCGATGAACCGCTCGCAGGCCGCCACGCGGGCCGACATCGACCGGATCGTCGCGGCGCACGGGCACGCGGCGAGCCGGGCCGTCGAAGCGGGCTTCGACGCCGTCGAGGTGCACCTCGGCCACAACTACTTCGCCAGCGCCTTCCTCAGTCCCAAGCTCAACCGGCGCGACGACGAGTTCGGCGGCAGCCTCCGCAACCGGGCGAAGGTCGCCCGCGGCATCCTCCAGGCGGTGCGGGACGCGGTCGGCGACCGGATCGCGATCGTCGCCAAGATGAACATGGACGACGGCGCCCCCGGCGGGTTCTGGCTCGACGAGGCGATCCCGGTCGCGCAGTGGCTGGAGGCCGACGGCACCCTCGACGCGCTGGAGATGACGGCGGGCAGCTCGCTGCTGAACCCGATGTACCTCTTCAAGGGCGACGTCCCGCTCGACGAGTTCGCCGGCGTCATGCCGCAGCCGATCAAGGCCGGTGTGAAGGCAGTCGGGCACCGGCTGCTCAAGGCCTACCCCTACACCGACGGCTTCCTGCTGGAGGACGCCAAGCAGGTCCGCGCTGCCGTCGACCTGCCGATGGTGCTGCTCGGCGGGGTCAGCAGCCGCGAGGTCATGGACACCGCCATGGCCGAGGGCTTCGGCTTCGTCGCGATGGCCCGCGCCCTGCTGCGCGAGCCCGACCTGGTCAACCGGATGCAGGCCGACGAGACGCGCCGCTCGCTGTGCATCCACTGCAACAAGTGCATGCCGACCAACTACACCGGGACCCGCTGCGTGCTGGTCGACCGGCGGACCACCCGCAGCGCCAGCTGGGGCAAGCCGGAGGGCTACGCGGCCACCACGCCGGGCCCTTCCGGTGAGTGGGACGCGTCACATCACGGATCCTGACCGGACTGGGAGATTCCTTCCGTGACCCGCCGATTCCTCCTCCCGCTCCTGGAGCTGGTCGCTGTCCTGTTCCTGGTCAGCATCGGGGTCTTCCTGCTGCTGTCGCTGGTCCCCGGCGACCCGGCCGTCGCCGTGCTCGGCGAGGGCCGCAGCCCGCAGGAGTACGACGCCCTGCGCGAGCAGCTCGGTCTCGACGACCCGCTCCTGACCCGGTACGCCGACTGGCTCGGCGGCGTCCTGCACGGCGACCTCGGCACGTCGCTGGTCCCGCCGCAGACCGACGTCCTCGACCGGATCGCGTCCGCGTTCCCCGTCAGCCTCGAGCTGGCCGTGCTCGGGCTGGTGCTGGCGCTGCTCATCGCGGTCCCGCTGGCGATGTGGTCGGCGTACCACCAAGGCGGCCGCGCCGACCGCGCCATCAGCGCCGTCACGTTCGGCCTGCTGTCGATGCCGTCCTTCCTGATCGGCATCGTGCTGATCGCGGTGCTGGTGAACTCGCTGGGGATCTTCCCGCGCAACGAGTGGGTGCGCCCCGGTGACAGCCTCGCGGGCAATCTGTCCCACGCCTTCCTGCCGGCGCTGACGATCGCGCTGATGGAGGCGGCGATGTTCACCCGGATCCTGCGCAACGACCTGGTCACCACGCTGCACGAGGACTTCATCCTCGCCGCCCGCGCCCGCGGCATGTCGCCGCTGCGGATCATGGTCAGCGACGCGCTGCGACCCTCGTCGTTCTCGCTCGTCACCGTGCTCGGGCTGAGCATCGGGCGACTCGTGGGCAGCACCGTGATCGTGGAGTACCTCTTCGCGCTGCCCGGCATGGGCAAGCTCGTCATCGACGCCGCCAACCAGGGCAACTACCCGGTCGTGCAGGGCGCGGTGCTCGTCATCGCCGTCGTGTACGTCGGCAGCAACGCCCTGATCGACCGTTCCTACGGACTGCTCGACCCGAGGACCCGCCGTGCTCGCGCCTGAACCCGTCGTCCCGCCCCGTCCCGCCCTGCGCGACCGTCGTACGACGCTCCTGCTGACGGGCGTCCTCCTGCTGGCCGCCGGTCTCGGTGTCGCCGGCTGGGCCGCCGGCACCACCGTGCTGGTCACCCTGGTCCGGATGCTCGTGCTGGTCGCGGGCCTGCTCGCCGCGATCGCCGGCCTCGGCCGGGTGGCCCGCGCCGTGCGGGGCAGGCCCGTCGATGTCGTCTTCTGGCTCGGCATGACGTGGCTGGTGCTCGTCCTCGGCGCCGCCGCCCTCGCGCCCTGGTTGCCGCTCGGCAACGCCGACGACTCGGTGAAGGGCCTGACCTCGCCGATCTTCACGCCTCCCGGCGGGATCGGTGCCGAGCACCCGCTCGGCACCAACAACTACGGCCTCGACGTCCTCGCCCGTGCCGTGTACGGCGCCCGGACCTCCATCCTCGTCGCCCTGCTGGCCGTGCTCATCGGCACCACCGTGGGCGGTCTCGTGGGCCTGGTGTCCGGCTTCGTGCGCGGCGCCACCGACCGGGTCGTCGGGATCCTGGCCAACGCGCTGCTCGCCGTACCCCCGCTGATCCTGCTCATCGCGCTCGGCACCGTGCTCGACCCGAGCGTGCGCAGCATCGCGTTCGCCCTGTCCCTGCTGACGATCCCCAGCATGGTGCGGCTCGCGCGGGCCAACACGATCACCGTCGCGCAGCGGGAGTACGTGCTCGCCGCGCGGGCGCTCGGCGCCGGCCGGGTGCGGCTGATGCTGCGCGAGGTGCTGCCCAACGTGGTGCTGCCGGTGCTGTCGCTCGCGGTCGTGATGATCTCCGTGCTCGTGGTCGCGGAGGCGTCGCTGTCCTTCCTCGGCATCGGCATCGAGCAGCCGCAGCCGACGTGGGGGAACATGATCGCCGAGGGCCAGGGCGGCGTCATGGAGAAGCACCCCTTCATCGTGGTGGTGCCGGGGATCTGCCTGTTCCTGACCGTGTTCTCCTTCAACCTGCTGGGGGAGAGGGCGCAGAAGCGCTGGGACCCGAGGGTGGCCAAGCTGTGAGCACTCCTACCGCACTGCTGGAGGTCGAGGACCTCCGCACGACCTTCCACACCCCGCGCGGCGACGTGCGCGCCGTCGACGGCGTCTCCTTCGTCCTCGCGGCGGGCGAGACCCTCGGACTGGTGGGGGAGTCCGGCTCGGGCAAGTCGGTGCTCGGCCGCACCGTCATGGGGCTGGTCGCCTCCGGTGGCACCACCACGGTCAGCGGGACCGTGCGCCTCGGCGGCCGCTCGGTGCACGAGCTCAGGCCGTCGGCGCGCCGGCGGCTCTGGGGGCCGGAGGTCGCGATGGTCTTCCAGGACCCGATGACCTCGCTGAACCCCGTCAAGCGGGTCGGCACCCACCTCACCGAGACCCTCCGGCGCCACCTCCGCTGCTCGCGCGCCGAGGCCACCGAGCGTGCGGTCGACCTGCTCCGCCAGGTCGGGATCCCCGAGCCCGCGCGGCGCCTGCGGCAGTATCCCCACGAGCTCTCCGGCGGCATGCGCCAGCGCGTGGTGATCGCGACCGCGCTGGCCTGCGACCCGCGGCTGCTCATCGCCGACGAGCCGACCACCGCCCTCGACGTCACCGTGCAGAAGCAGATCCTCGACCTGCTCGGCTCGCTCGTCGCGGAGCGCGGCATGGCGATGCTGCTGGTCAGCCACGACCTCGGCGCCGTCGCCGGACGCACCGACCGGGTGCAGGTCATGTACGCCGGCCGCACGGTCGAGTCCGGTCCGACGCGGCCGGTCTTCGCGGCGCGCGCGCACCCCTACACCGACGCGCTGCTCGCCTCGATCCCGCGGCTCGGCAACGCGCCGCACACCGTCCTGCGCACCATCGAGGGCAACCCGCCCGACATGACCCGCCCGCCCGCGGGCTGCCGGTTCGCGCCCCGCTGCGGGTTCGCGACGGACACCTGCCGCGACGCGCTGCCGGTGGCGGCCGTCGTACCGGGTGGGCGCGAGGTGGCCTGCCACCACCCGTTGCGCACTGCCGTCCTGGAAGGAGCCGAGCATGGCCGGTAGCGGTACGGCGCACCTGCGTCCGGACCGGGAGCGGGCGCTCGTCGTCGACGACCTCGTCGTCGAGTTCCCCGTCGCGCGCGGCACGGTGCACGCCGTGTCCGGGCTCAGCCTCGACCTCCTGCCCGGGGAGACCCTCGGCATCCTCGGCGAGTCCGGCTGCGGGAAGTCCAGCGCGGGGCGCGCGGTGATGCAGCTGCCGCCTCCGACGTCGGGATCGGTGCGGCTCGGCGAGGTCGAGCTCACCGGTCTGCCCGCCCGGCGGATGCGCGAGGCCCGGTCCCGGATGCAGCTGGTGCTGCAGGACCCGGTCTCCGCGCTCAACCCACGGCGACGCGTGAAGGACCTCGTCGTGGAGGGCCTGGAGATCTGGGGCTGGGGCGCGCGGGACCGCGACCACTTCGTCGACGAGCTGCTGTCGTCGGTCGGGCTCGACCCCGCGACGGTGCGCGACAAGCGGCCGCACGAGCTGTCCGGTGGCCAGTGCCAGCGGGTCTGCATCGCCCGCTCGCTCGCGCTCGACCCCGACGTGCTGATCTGCGACGAGCCGGTCTCCAGCCTCGACGTGTCCGTCCAGGCGCAGATCCTCAACCTGCTGGAGAAGGCGCGGGAGCGGCTGCGGCTCTCGATGGTCTTCATCGCCCACGACGTGGCCGTCGTGAAGAACATCAGCGACCGGGTGCTGGTGATGTACCTCGGCAAGACCTGCGAGGTGCTGCCGTCGGCGTCGCTGGAGGACGCGCTCCACCCCTACACGCGGCTGCTCCTGGCGTCGGTGCCCGAGGCGGCCGCGCCCGACGGGGAGGGCGCCGAGCCCGCGCGGGCGGTCGAGCTGCCCTCGCCGCTGGACCCGCCGTCCGGGTGCCGGTTCCGCACCCGCTGCCCGCTCGCCACCGACCGGTGTGCGGGCGAGGAGCCCGAGCTGCGGGAGGTCCGCCCCGGACAGTTCGTGGCCTGTCACCACGTGGAGGCATGACCCCGATGTACGACGACGCGATCGCCACTGCCGCCGCCATCCGGTCCGGGGAGGTGTCCGCGCGCGAGGTCGCCGAGGACGCCATCGCCCGCATCGAGAAGCACTCCGCCCTCAACGCGGTCGTGGCGGAGCGCTTCGAGCAGGCCCTCGCCGAGGTCGACGCCGGCCTGCCCGCCGGACCGCTCCACGGTGTGCCGACGCTCATCAAGGACCTCGGCATGCAGGTCGCCGGTCTCCCGCTGACCCGCGGCAGCCGCCTGTGGGACGGCGACGTCCAGGCCGTCGACAGCGAGCTGGTACGGCGCTACCGCGCCGCCGGCATGGTCGTCATCGGCATGTCCAACAGCCCCGAGCTCGGCAAGAACGCGAGCACCGAGCCGCTCCTCCACGGCCCCACCCGCAACCCGTGGGCGCCCACCCACTCGCCGGGTGGCTCCTCCGGCGGGGCCGCCGCTGCCGTGTCCGCCGGGCTGGTGCCGGTGGCCCACGGCAACGACGGAGGCGGATCGATCCGGATCCCGGCGTCGGCCTGCGGGCTGTTCGGTCTCAAGCCGAGCCGGGGCCGCGTGTCGTCGTACCCGGTGGCGGGGATGCTGGCCGCGCCGCTGTCGGTCAACCACGTGCTGACCCGCTCGGTGCGCGACAGCGCGCTGCTGCTCGACCTGTCGTCGGCGCCGTTGCACGGCGACGCCCTCGCCGCGCCCACGCCGTCGTCGCCGTTCGTCGAGCAGGCCGCCACCGCACCGCTGCGGCTGCGGATCGGGCTCGCTGTCGAGCGGGCCGACGGGGGCGAGGTGTCGCCCGAGGTGGTGGCCGCCGTACGGTCCGTCGCCGCGCTCTGCGAGGAGCTCGGCCACGTCGTCGAGGAGACCACGCTGGCCCACGACCACGAGCTCGTGATGAGCGGATTCGCCACCCTGATGGGGGTCTCGCTGCTCGCCGACGTCCGGCACCGGCTCGAGGCGCTCGGCCGTGAGCTGCGGGACGACGACCTCGAGCCGTTCACGCGGATGATCCACGACCACTACCTCGCCACCATGACCCCGGTGCAGGTGTACGACGGACTCGCCGCGGTCCAGCAGGCGGGCTGGCAGCTCGGGACGAGCTTCTCGTCGTACGACCTCCTGCTCACCCCGACCCTCCCGCTGCCCGTCCCCGAGCTCGGCGTCCTCGACACCTCCGACCCGGCCGTGATGTGGCAGCGCGGCGGTGACTACTCGTCGTTCACCGCCGTCGCCAACGCCACCGGCATGCCCGCGATGTCGATCCCCGCCGGCCTCGACACCGCCGGCCTCCCTCTGGGCGCGCACTTCATCGGCGACCTCGGCACCGAGGGCACCCTCCTCGCCTTGGCCACCCAGCTCGAGGCCGCCCGACCCTGGGAGCTCCTCGCGCCGTCGTACCGGTGAGTCTTGTAGCGCGCGAAGTGTGAGGGTTTCTCCGCCGAAGTGTGTGGTTTTCTCCTGCGAGGTGTGACGGTTTCTCCCGCGAGATGTGACTGAGCGCTGTCCCATCCGTCCCACGGGTGCGTCGGAGGACCGACGAGGCGCGACGTCCCTGTGGAGAGAGGCCCCGATCCACAGGTCGTTCCCGGCAGCCCGTCGCCGACGGCCATCGCGCCGATCCTCGAGCGATGACCATCTCCTCTCGGTTCGACGACAGACCGTTCACCGCTGCCATGGCCCGCGAAGCAGGGTTCACGCGCAACTGCCTCCACAAGCTCGTGGCGTCGGGTGAGGTGCGCAAGGTGCTGTCCGACGTGTACGTCGCGACGTGCGTCAAGGACTCCCTCGAGCTCCGAGCCAGCGCCGCAGCGTTGGTCATGCCCGACCACGCGGTGGTCGTCGACCGTTCGGCGGCATGGCTCCACGACGTCGAGATCCTGGACCTCGCGGAGCTGGACCTCGTCCCGGAGCTGGACGCGGTCTCGGTGGGTGGGAAGGAGCCGTCGAGGCGGGTGGGAGTCTTCGGCGGCAAACGCGACCTGTCCGCGGCCGACGTAATGACCTTGCACCCTGGGGTCAAGGTGACCATTCCCGTGCGCACGGCCTGCGACGTCGCCTGTCTCCTGGGCCGCTACCGCGCGATCGCGACGCTGGACGAGTTCCGCCGGAAGCATCGCCTCTCCGTCGCCGACCTGTCCGCTCAGCTCCCGCGCTTCCGGGGCCGACGCGGCGTCATCCAGCTGCGGGAGCTGATCCCCCTGTCGACCGATCGGGCCGACTCACAACCCGAGTCGTGGACCCGGCTGATGATCCGCGACGCCGGCCTGCCGGTGCCGGAGGCGCAGGTGGAGGTGGTGGTGCCGGGCTGGGGCCGCGCTCGGCTCGAGAACGCTTACGCGCACCTGCGTGTCGCCGTCGAGTACGACGGAGAGGCGGATCACAGCTCGACGGCCGACCGCGAACGGGACGAGACCCGGAGAGCGGCGCTGACGGACGCGGGCTGGATCATCCTGGTCCTGCGCAAGGGGGACTTCACGGCGCAGCGACGTGCCGAGTGGCTGGGCGAGCTCGCGGCGGTGATCGCGGAACGGACGCCGGTGAGCGCGGGCAAGCGGATCTACTCCCGCGGTCCCGACCATCCGTCGTACAGGTGGCGCCGGAGGCGCTGACGGCACACCTCGGAGGAGAAAACCTCACACTTGGGCGGAGAAAACCGCACACTTCGGCGGAGAAACCTCCACACTTCGCGCACGACGAGGAGCCCCTTCCCCTCACCACGAGTGGCGAGGGGAAGGGGCTCCTGTGTGGTGCTCAGGCCTTCCAGGCCCCGCCGAGGAGCAGCAGGGTCTCGGAGGTGGAGGTGATCCCGTGGACGTCCTTGTTCCACGGCATGAAGAACGCGCCCGCGCCCATGGCGACGCCGGGGACCGTCTCCTGCCACAGCTCGTTGATCTGCTTCAGCAGGGCGGTGGCGTCGTCGCCGGAGGCCGCCTGCAGCTTTGCGATCAGCTCGTCCATCTCGGGGTTGGCGTAGCCGGAGGGGTTCTGCGGCGACTGGCTGTTGAGGTTGGTCGCGAGCCGCGAGTACGGGTCCTCGTCGGGGACGCTCATCGCCGCGACGGCGAGGTCGTAGTCGTGGGTGACGTAGATCCGCTGGGTCTGGTCGGCGATATTGCGCAGCAGGTCGGTCTCGACGGTGAAGCCGACGGCCTCGAGCATCGCCTCGACGGTGACGGCCTGGGTCTGCGAGGCCTGGTCGGACTGGCCGATGTAGACGATCTTGCCGTCGTACCCGTCGGCCTTGGCGTCCTCGAGCAGCGCCTTGGCCTTCTCGGGGTCGTAGTCGGACGTCTCCAAGTCCTCGTAGTACGGCGCGCTGGGGGAGTAGATGTTGCGGCCGGGGAGGCCGGCGCCACCGTTGACCCGCTCGGCGACGACGGTCGGGTCGATCGCGTAGTTGATCGCCTGGCGCACGCGGACGTCCGACGCAGCGCGGCCCTCGCGATTGTTCAGCCAGTAGATGCTGCCCAGGCCGCTGGGGGCCATGATCCCGGCGAAGCCGTCCTTGCGGGCCTTCTCCAGCGTCTGTGCGGCGCGGATGTTGGCGACGTCGACGGAGCCGTCGGCCAGCGACGAGAGGCGGTCGGCGTCGCTGCCGAGCCACACGAAGCGCACCGCGTCGAGGTGCGGCTTGCCGTTCCAGTAGTCCGGGTTGGCCTCGAGGACGAGCTCCTCGGCCGGCTTGTACGTGTCGAGCGCGAACGGGCCTGCGCCGATCGGCGTGAACTTCTCCGGCCCGCCCTTGTACGCCGCCGGCGCCATGATCATGCCCGGCCCGCTGGCCAGCATGTTCGGGAAGGTGATCCACGGCTGGTTGAGCGTGAAGACGACCTTCGTGGCGCCCTCGGGCCTCATGTCCTTGATGTTCGTGGCCAGCAGGAGCGTGTTGTAGCCGGCGTTCTTCATGTAGTAGCCGATGCTGCCGACGACGGCGTTCGCGTCGAGCGGGGTGCCGTCGCTGAACGTCACGCCGTCCCGGAGCTCCAGCGTCCAGGTCGTGTTGTCCTCCGTGGTGAGCGACTTGGCCAGCCACGGCTCGAACGAGTTCGAGGGCTGGTCGTAGCGCATCAGCACGTCGTACACGGCGGCGAGCGCGTTGCCGCCGGCGGCGCCGTTCGGGATGGTCTTCGTCGGGTCGAGGCTGCGCGCCTCGGAGTAGTCGGCGAGGGTGAGCGTGCCGCCGTCCTTCGGGTCGCCCTCGTCGCCGGAGACGCCGACGATGCCGGCGGCGTAGATCTCCTCCTTCGACAGGGACGAGGTGTCCTGGTTGCCGTCCTCGCTGCCTTCGGAGCTGGCGCATCCGGCCACCAGCAACGTGGTCGCCAGGAGCGCGGTGGCGACGCGGCTGCGCGCCGCGATGCGGTTCCTCACTGATCCTCCAAGTGGGTTGGTCCGACGGCCCGAGACCCCCGGTCTGTGTCGCTCGTCACGCTAGGAGCGGCCGGCTCCGGCGGACGTCGGCCGATCCCACTCACCGGGAGGTGCGGTACGACGCCGCGACGCGAACCGACACCGTCCGGCCGGTGGTCCTGATCCTCGGCGCCCTCGGCGCCTTCGCCTGCTACACCGTCGGTGGGCTGGTCGGGTTCGCGAGCTCGTTGCTCTACCTGCCGGTCCTGCTGGTGCTCGGCGTGCCGCTGTCCCAGGCGGTCGCACTCAACCTGGTGATGGCGGTGCTCACCCGCCTGCCGTCGGTCGTCGTGCTGCGCGACCACCTCGACCGCCGTCGTACGACGGCCATGCTGGCCGGCAGCGTCCCGGGCATCGCCGCGGGTCTGGTCGTCGCGCGGCTCGTGCCCGCCGGCGTGCTCGAGGTCGGGGCCGGCCTGGTGGTGCTGGCCAGCGGGGTGCACCTGGTGCGGGGGAGACGGCGCCCGGCGACGACCCCGTCGGGGGCCGGCACGCGGGCGGCCCTCGTGGCGGGCGGTTGCAGCGGCGTCCTCGGCGTCACCACCAGCCTGAACGGCATCCCTCCCGCGGTGCTGCTCGCCCGCAGCGGCGCGACCGTGAAGGCCCGGCTCGCCGACCTGAGCGCCTTCTTCGTCGTCGGCAACTGCCTGACCCTCGCCGCGCTCGCGGTCGTGGCGGACGTGCCGGTCGTCGAGCCCTCGTCGGAGACGGCGGCGTGGCTCCTGGTGGGGATGGTCGGCAACGCCGTCGGGCTGCGGTTGGCCGAACTGATCGACCAGCGCCGCTTCGACGACCTGACGATCGGGCTGGTGCTGCTCAGCGGGACCGCGTCGCTCGTCGGGGCCGTCACTTGACTCGGACAGTATATGTCGTAGTAATCTCAGACAAACATCATCTGAGTTTGGAGGCGGACATGAGGATCGTGATCTTCGGAGCAGGACTGATCGGGAGCCAGCTCGCGGCGTACCTCGACGGACAGGGCCACGACGTCGTGGCGCTGGGGCGCGAGGCCGGCATCGACACCACCACCGGCGAAGGCGTCGCGGAGGCCGTCGCCGGCGCCGAGGTCGTCGTCGACCTCACCAACTCGCCGTCCTGGGCCGACGACGACGTGCTCGCGTTCTTCCGGGACTCGACGGCCCACCTGGTCGCCGCCGGTGCCGCGGCGGGCGTGCGGCACCACGTGATCCTCTCGATCGTCGGCCTCGACCGGCTGACCGACGCGGGCTACATGCGCGGCAAGCTCGCCCAGGAGGAGGGCGTCCGGGCCGGGGGCGTGCCCTTCACGATCGTCAGGTCCACCCAGTTCTTCGAGTTCGTGCCCGGCATCGCCGACGCGTCGACCACCGGCGACACGGTCCGGGCCACGCCCGGCAAGCTGCAGCCGATCGCGTCGGCCGACGTCGTCGCACGCCTCGCCCAGGTCGTGACCGGTGCGCCGGCCGACGGTGTCGTCGAGATCGCGGGACCCGAGGTCGTCGGCATCGACGAGCTGGTCCGGCGGCTGTTCGCCGCCACGGGCGACCCCCGCACCGTGGTCACCGACCCTGCCGCCGGCTACTTCGGCGCGGCCCTCGACGACACCGCGCTGGTCGCCACCCCGGGCGCCGGTGCGTGGCTCGCCCCGACGTCGTACGACGACTGGCTGGCCACGCGCCCGGTGCCGGCCAACTAGGGTTCCCCGTGTGAAGCTGAGTGCGGGTGTCGAGTGGGCGATCCACTGCTGCGTCGTGCTCAGTCAGGCGCAGCAGCCGGTCCCCGCCGCCCGGCTGGCGGACCTGCACGGTGTCTCGCGGACCTACCTGGCCAAGCACCTCCAGGCGCTGGCCCGAGCCGGCATCGTGCGTCCGGTCGAGGGCCGCGACGGTGGCTACGAGCTGACCCGGCCGCCGGCCGAGGTCAGCGTGCTCGCGGTCGTCGAGGCGATCGACGGCCCCGAGCCGGCGTTCCGCTGCACCGAGATCCGCCAGCAGGGCGAGCTCGCGGCACCTCCCGAGCAGTGCACGCGGCCCTGCGGCGTCGCGCGCGTGATGGCGGCGGCCGAGCAGGCCTGGCGCCGGTCCCTGGCCGGCAGCTCGGTCGCCGACCTCGCGGCGTCCTTCGACACCACGAAGATGCGCTCCCTGCTGTGACGCCGGCCTGGATCCAGGCTCAGCCCCGCGCCGCTCGCCGGTGCTGCTGCGGGCTGACCCCGCGAACCCGCTTGAACGCGGCGCTGAGCGCGAACCCGCTGCCGTAGCCGACCCGTCGCGCCACCGTGTCGATGGCCTCGTCCGAGGCGACGAGCAGGTCGGCGGCGAGCGAGAGCCGCCAGTGGGTCAGGTAGGTCATCGGCGGCTCGCCGACGAGCTCCCCGAACCTCCGCGCCAGGGCCGCCCGGGACACACCCACCTCGGCCGCCAGCGAGGCGATCGTCCACGCGTGGCCGGGGTGGTGGTGCATCAGCCGCAGCGCCTCGCCGACGACCGGGTCGGCGTGGGCGAGGCCCCGGGTGACCTGCGCGTCGTCGGCCAGCCACGAGCGCAGCACGGTGACCAGGACGAGGTCGAGGAGGCGGTCGATGACGACCTCCTGGCCGGGGTCCTCGCGGACGATCTCGTCGGCGAGCACGGTGAGCAGGGGAGAGGACGCGTCGTCGCGCCGCTGCACGATCAGCGGCGGCAGCGCGCCGAGCAGGGGACGGCCGGCCTCGGTCTCGGCCTCCCAGGTGCCGACGAGCAGGACCGTCGACCCGTCGTGGCTGTTGCCCCACGTCCGCACGCCGAGGGCCATCCGCTGCGCCAGCAGCTGCCCGTCGGGGTCGACGCACACGTTGCCCCGCAGGATGGTGATGCCCGGCCGGGTCGACGGGTGGTCGGCGACGGTGTAGACCGGGCCGCCGCGGATGACCGCGACGTCGCCCTCGCGCAGCTCGACCGGCTCCCCGAGCTCGCCGGTGAGCCACATCGAGCCGCGGGCGACCGACATCAGCGTGAGTGCCGGGTCGTCCTCGATCCGCACCCCCCAGGGCGCCTCCATCACCATCCGCAGCGCGAACGCCTGCCGCGCCCGCGGACCGGAGAGCAGGTGACCGAGTCCGTCCACGGCTCCACCATGCTGGACGATCACGCATGGAATCAAGACCCAGAGCCATGGAGAGTCTCAGCATTCCGCGATGAGGTGGATCCATGGACATCGACCAGCACCTCGTCATCGGCGGCACCGGCAAGTCCGGTCGCCGTGTCACCGCGCTCCTCCAGGACCGGGGCCTCCCCGTCATCGCGCTGTCACGCCCCGCGTTCGACTGGGCCGACCCCGCCACCTGGGCCGCCGTCGAGCGGCCCGCGGCGGCGGCGTACCTCACCTTCGCGCCGGACCTCACCTTCCCCGGGGCCCCCGAGGCCGTCGCCGAGGTGGCCGAGCGCATGGCCCGCGCCGGTGTACGACGGGTCGTGCTCCTCTCGGGTCGCGGCGAGGCCGAGGCGCAGCGCGCCGAACGGCTGGTGGCCGACGCAGCGGGGCGCCACGGCGCGGGGTGGGCCGTCGTGCGGTGCGCCTTCTTCCTGCAGAACTTCGACGAGAGCCTCTTCGCCGCACCGCTGGCCGCGGGCCACGTCGCGTTCGTCGCGGGCGACGTCCGGGAGCCCTTCGTCGACCTCGACGACGTCGCCGAGGTGGTCGTCGGCCTGATGACGGGGGAGCTGCCCGGCGACCGGGTGCACGAGCTGACCGGCCCCGAGCTGCTCACCTTCGCCGAGGCGGTCGCCGGGATCGCACGGGCCGTGGGTCGGCCGATCGGCTACGAGCAGGTCAGCCCGGAGCGGCTGCGCAGCGGCCTCGTCGCAGCGGGCCTGCCGGCCGACGACGCCGCCGCGCTGGTCGGCCTGTTCACCGAGGTCCTCGCCGGCCACAACGCCCACCTGGCCGACGGGGTGGAGGCCGCGCTCGGCCGCCCCGCCACCGACCTCGCCACCTGGGCGCGGCGGGCCGCAGGCAACGGCGCGTGGCTGGCGGAGGCGGCGTCGTGAACGGCGTCGTCAACGGCATCGGTCAGGCCGCGACCATCGGCGGCACCGTGACGACCGGGCTGGTCGCCGGCCTCTTCCTCGCCTTCTCGACCGCCGTGATGCCGGGACTCGCGCGCGCCGACGACCGCACCTTCGTGGTCGCCATGCAGGCGATCAACGTCGCGATCCTCAACCCGCTCTTCCTGACCCTCTTCGTCGCCCCGCTGGGCTGCCTCGCGGTCGCGGCCCTCACCGGGCCGGCACGGTGGTGGGTCGTCGCCGCGCTGGTCCTGTACGTCGCCAACGTGGCGATCACCCAGGCCGGCAACATCCCGCTCAACGACGCCCTCATGGCCGCCGGCACCCCCGACGGGCCCGCCGGTTGGGACGCCGCGCGCAGCGCGTTCGAGGACTCGTGGAACCGGCTGCACCTGGTCCGCACCCTCGCGCTGGTGGCGTCCTTCGCCTGCTGCGTGGGCGCGCTGCGCGCCGGCTGAGCCCGGTGAGCTGATCCGGCTACAGACAAGGAGCGGCCGCGACCACTAGTTTCCGGCCATGCTCCGTCGCATCGCCGACCTGACCTGGCGGCGGCCCCGGTCGATCCTGCTGGGCGCCCTCCTCTTCGCCGCACTCGCCGGGTTCTTCGGCCACGACGTCGAGCACCACCTGAAGGCCGCCGGCTTCACGGACCCCGACTCCGAGAGCGAGCGCGCCGCCGCGGTCCTCCACGACGCGCTCGGGCACGGAGCCGAGCCCGGGCTCGTCGTACTCGTGCGGCCCAGGGACGGCGGTGCCCTCGACCTCAGCGACTCGACCGTGCGCGACGAGGTGCTGCGCCTGGCGGAGGAGCTGCGCGGATCGCGGTACGTCGGCCACGTGCCCGACCCGTTCGAGACGCCCGGGCTGATCGCCAGCGACGAGCGGTCCGTGCTGCTGCCGGCGCAGCTCACCACGACGGACCTCGAGGACGAGGGCGGCCTCGCCGACGAGTCGGTGCGCCAGCGGGTCCGCTCCGACATCGTCGACGTCGGCTACGCGGGCTTCGCGCCGGGCTTCAACGAGGTCAACGACCAGACCCGGCGCGACCTCACCCGGGCCGAGCTGATCGCGTTCCCGTTGCTCGGGATCCTGCTTCTCGTCGTCTTCCGCAGCGTGGTCGCGGCGGCCGTGCCGCTGCTGCTGGGCGGCCTGTCGATCCTGGGCACCCTGCTCGCGCTGCGGATCATGGCCGCCCTCGTCGACACCTCGCTGTTCGCGCTCAACATCGCCACCGCGCTGAGCCTGGGGCTCGCCGTCGACTACGCGCTGCTGCTCGTGTCGCGGCACCGCGAGGAGGTCCTGGTCCACGGCCACACGCTCGAGGCGCATCGCCGGGCGGTGGCGACCGCGGGTCGGGCCAGCCTGTTCTCCGGCCTCACCGTGGCGGCCGCGATGGCGGCGCTCATGGTGATGCCGCAGCGCTTCCTCTACTCGATCGGCGCGGCGGGCGCGGCGGTCGGCGTCCTGTCGGCCGTGATGGCGGTGGTCGTCGTACCGGCCCTGCTGGCTGCGCTCGGCCCGCGCATCGACGCGCTGTCCATCCGGAAGGGTCCCTCGCTCGCCGCCACCTCGGACCGCTGGTTCCGGCTCGCGCACGCGGTCATGCGGCGGCCGGTCCTGGTCGCCGTGGCGACGACCGTGGGCCTGCTCGCGCTCGCCGCACCGCTCGTGGCGACGACGCTGACCGGGCCCAGCGCACAGGCGGTGCCGCCCTGCCAGCAGTCGTACGAGGTCAACCGTGCGATCGAGGACCAGTACGGGCGGGCGTTCACCGAGGCCACCTCGATCGTGGTGCGCGGTGACGTCGACGACGACGCCCTGGCGGCCCTCGCGAACCGGGTCGGCGCGGTCCCGGGCGTCGAGTCGGTCGCGCCGTTCGCCCGTGCCGACGCCGATGTCGCCTGGACGACGGTGGTCCTCGACGCCCCGGCGCTCGACGAACGGGCCCAGGACGCGGTCCGCGGCATCCGCGCGGTCGACGGTCCCGGGGAGATGCTGGTGTCGGGCAACACGGCCCGCTTCATGGACGAGAAGTCCAGCCTGATCGGCCACGCGCCCCTGGTCGTCGCGCTGATCGTGCTCCTGATCGTCGTCCTGATCTTCCTGCTGACCGGCTCGGTGATCCTGCCGCTGAAGACGCTGCTGATGAACGCGCTCACCCTGGCGGCGGTCCTCGGCATCCTCGTGCTCGTCTTCGAGCGCAAGGTCGGCACCCAGCTCCTCGACTACCCCGGTCCGTACGCCGTCGAGGTGACCAGTCTCGTCTTCCTGTTCGCCGTCACCTTCGCGCTCGCGACGGACTACGCCGTGCTGGTGATGGCGCGGATCAAGGAGCTCCACGACGGCGGCCTGCCCAACGAGGAGGCGGTCGCCGAGGGCGTGGCTCGCACCGGCCGGATCATCAGCGCGGCCGCGGTGATGATCGCCGTCGTCTTCCTCGCCTTCGCGGTCAGCCCGGTCTTCTTCATGAAGCAGATCGCGGTCGCCATGGCGCTCGGCGTGCTCATCGACGCGACCATCGTGCGGGCCCTGCTCGTGCCCGCCCTGATGCGCCTGCTGGGCGAGGCGAACTGGTGGGCGCCGGCGCCGCTGCGCCGCGTGCAGGAGCGCTTCGGCATCCGCGAGGGCTGACCTCCGTCACGGGCGTGCCCGGATCCGGGATGTGACCCTGACCACACCCCTGCCGCTGGGACGGGTGCTTGCGCGCAGCTAGCACCGGACCTACTCTCGGTATCCGCAACTCCTAGTTGCACCTAAGTCGCACCAGCGTCGGTGCGCGGAATCGAGGTCACCATGCTCGCCCACGAACGCATCGGATCGGGAGAACCGCTGGTCCTCGTCCACGGCATCGGACACCGCCGGCAGGCGTGGTACCCCGTGGTCGACCGGCTGGCCGAGCACCGTGAGGTGATCCTGCTCGACCTGCCGGGCCACGGCGAGTCGCCGGCCCTCGTGCCCGACGGCCGGCCGATCAAGGACCAGCTGCACGACGTGCTGGTCGACTTCTTCGCCGAGCAGGGCCTCGACCGCCCGCACATCGCCGGCAACTCGCTGGGCGGCCGGATCGCCCTCGAGGCCGCCGCCGACGACCTCGTCAGCAGCGCCACGACGCTGGCCCCGGCCGGCTTCTGGCGCGGCAGCCTCGACTTCCTCTACATCCGGGCGGTGTTCGTGGCCCTGACCGGCGCCGCCACGCTGCTCGAGCCGGTCGCCCCGGCGGTCATGCGGACGGCCCCCGGCCGGGCCGCCGCGATGGGCCTGCTGATGACCCACGGCGGTCGCCTCGACGCCGAGCGCGCCCTCGGCGACGTCCGGGGCCTGATCCACGCCAAGCCGGCGCTGCGCACCATCATCGACGGCGGCGAGCCCTTCGACCGCCCGATCGACCCGTCGATCCCGGTCACCGTCGCGTGGGGCACCCGGGACCTCGTGCTGCTGCCCTACCAGGCCACGCGCGCCCGCAAGGCGCTGCCGGACGCCACGCACGTGACCCTGCCGAAGTGCGGCCACGTGCCGATGGTCGACGACGTCGACCTCGTCGTCGACGTCCTCCTCGAGGGCTCGAACCACCCGCGCCTGGGCCAGGCGCGCTACGACGTCGCCTGAGCCGGCCCCGCCCGCACACGCGCACGAGCGCCCGGACCGTCACCGGTCCGGGCGCTCGTGCGTTCAGGCTGCGCCGGGCGTCACTTCGACAGCTTGGCCAGCTTGCGGGTCTGCTTGCCCAGGTCCTTGACCTGGTCGCGCACGCCGTCGACGTCCTCGCGCGACGGTACGACGGCCTTCGCGGCCTTCTTCGTCCGCTTGCGGGCCTTCGTCTCGACGTCGCCGGCGGTGTCCAGCAGGTCGTCGAGGATGTCCTTGGTGGTGTCGACCAGGCGCGAGAGGTAGTCGGTGATCGCGTGGTCGGACTTCTTCGAGGACTTCTTCGCGGACTTCGCCGGGGCCTTCGGGCTCGCCTTCGTGGTGGCGGCCTTCGTGGCCGGGGCCGTCGTCGAGCGGGCGGGCGCCTTCCGGGCCGGTGCCTTGCGGGTCGTCGTGGTGGTCATCGTCGTCTCCTCGGTGTCCGCGGCGCCGGTCACTTCGCGACCTTGGCGAGCTTCTCGGTCTGCTTGCCCAGGTCCTTGATCTGGTCCCGGACGCCGTTGATGTCCTTCTTCGAGGGGACGACGGCCTTGGTGGCCTTCTTGCCGTTCTTCCGGGCCTTCTTCTCGAGCTTGCCCGCCGTGGAGGTGAGGTCGTCGAGGAGGTCCTTGGCCGTGTCGACCAGGCCGGTGACGTAGTTCGTGACCTGCTTGTCGGTGCTCTTCTTCGCCATGATCGTGCTCCTTGCTGAGGTGGGTGGCGGTCCTGCCGATGCCTCAACTTTACGCAGAGCGTAGATCATTACGCAACGCATTGTGACCCACATCACTATGCGGTGCGTAATTCGTGGGTCAGGCGTCGTCCCTTGCCGGGGCGTCGGCCGCCTCGTGGGCGTCGATCCGGTCCTGGACGAGCAGGGAGACCGCGGCGGTCAGCTCCGAGATCTGGCTGCGCAGCTCGGCGATCTCCTGCTGCTGGCGCTCGATCTCGTCGGCCTCGGCGGACCTCGCCCGCTTCCCGCCCTCGGCCTTCTTGCCGGCCTTGTCGCCAGCCTTGTTGCCGGCCTTCCTGCCACCGGCCTTCTTGCCTCCGGCCTTCTTCTTCGGCCTCTCCTCCGGTGCCGCCGTGCGGCTGTTGCCGGTGGCCTCGTCGACCAGCTGCTGGGCGATCTGCCCCGGTGCGCGGAGCAGCCCGGCCAACAGGTCGGTGCCGCCACTACCGCCGCGCACGCGTCGACCGAGCACCTGTGCGAGCACCTCGTCGGTGCGGTCGTCGCCGGAGTCGTGGTCGCGCACGACGAAGCGGATGCCCTTGTCGAGGAGGCCGGACAGGTCGTCGAGGGTGGTGAACTGCCGCAGGGCGGTGTCGTAGAGCTTGCGGTTGGCGTAGCGCTTGATGACGCGCGGGTCGTCGGTCACGGGTGGGTCCCTTCCTCGGAGGTCTCGAACTCTACGCGCGCGCTACGCGTCGCAGAAGGTCGCGGAGTGCTGACGTGCGAGAGCGCCCGTCCGGTCCTCGACCGGCGGGCGCTCTGGCGGGTGGTGCGGGCGGCGCGGGATGGCTCACTTGCCCTTGCGGACCTTGGCGAGCTTCTCGGCCTGCTTGCCCAGGTCCTTGATCTGCTTCTGCAGGTCCTTGACGTTCTGCTTCGACGGTACGACGGCCTTCGTGACCTTCTTGCCGTTCTTCTTGGCCTTCTTCTCCAGGTCGCCGGCGGTGGAGGTCAGGTCGTCGAGCAGGCTCTTGGTGGTGTCGACCAGGCCGGAGACGTAGTTCGTGACCTGCTTGTCGTTGTTCTTCTTCGCCATGACGGGCTCCTTCGGGTGTGGTGGGCGGGTGACGCTTGTACGAGGACGAGATTACGCAGTGCATAGTGTTTTACGCAACGCATTGTGACGGTCGTCACCGGTCGCGGGTGGTCAGTGGCCGAGGAGCCGGGCCACGGCCTCGGCCTTCGCCGGCTCGTGGGTGAGGTGCTCGACGAGGAAGACCTGGAGCTCGCCGACCAGGAAGCCGAGGACGGCGCCGACCGCGATCAGGGTCCGCTCGTCGGCCTGGAACGCCGGGCGCAGCACGCCCTCGAACTGCTCGGGCGTCATCTGGGCCATCTTCTCCGACATCAGCGACTCGATCTGGAGCCGGTCGTCGAGGTAGCCGTAGGACTCCGCCAGCAGCGCGGGCAGCACGGCCACGAACTCCTCCGACGTCGTGTGCGCCATCGGGCCGACCTGGGCGATGTCGAGGCCGACGCCGGCGGCCTCCCGGACCGGCCGGGTCACGGCACTGCCGAGGACGCCGAGCACCCCGCCGAAGGTGAGCTCGCCGACCCCGAGCTCGTCGAGCTCGCGAGGCGCGAGTCGGCCGAGCTCGCGGCGTACGTGCTTCTCGATGTCCACCAGCTCGGTGCGCAGCGCGTCCTGCACCAACGGGGCGACCAGGTCGACCATCTTCTGCTGCGAGGGCCCGTTGAACATGCTGCGGACCACGCGCTCGGAGGTGAGCACGCGAGTCGCGATCAGCCGGCCGTACTCCTCCGACACCGAGATCCGGTGCTTGAGGAACAGGCCCTGCCAGGTGACGAGGCCGAAGTACCTCTTCGGCTCCTTCGGGTTGAAGATCAGGCGCAGCGCCGCCCAGTCGGTGAACCATCCGATGAAGAGGCCGAAGACCGGCATCACGAAGGGCGAGTGCGTCGCCGCCCACAGCACCGCCTGCAGGATGCCGATCGCGAAGCCGAACGCCAGTCCGCTGCGGCGGATGAACCGGAACTCCAGCTTGCCGACGTCGAGGAACATCGACTCGAGGATGTCGGGGTCGGACAGGAACTCCTGGGTGACCATCTCCTGCAGGTCGAAGACGTCGTCGATGTTCTTGCGGATGGTCTTGACGAGCTTGGGGACGAGCTCGATCGCGGTGTCCTGGGCGCGCTGGACGACCAGGTCGCGGGCGGGACCCGGCAGTACGTGCCACAGGGCCGGCTGGTACTCCTCCGCGACCAACGGCACGATCCGCGCGATCTCCTTGCGCAGTGGCCGGTCGATCCGCTTGGCGAGCTCCTTGCCGTCGACCTTGCTGACGATGTCGCCGGCGGAGACCAGTGGTCAGGTCAGCGTCTCGCAGAGCACGGCGACCATCTCCGGTGCCCGGCGCGGGATGATGCCCTGCCAGCCGAACGGCCTGATGCCCCTGTACGTGTGGGGCCGGAACATCATCTTGATCGCGACCAGCTTGGTGAGGTAGCCGATCAGCCCCGCCAGGAAGGGCATCGAGGCGTAGATCCACCAGTTCGTCTGGACGTCGTCGACGATCTCCGACCATTCGCGCACGTCTGGGAACCTCCTGCCGCGGCCGCCCCATGAGGCCGATTTCGGGAGTATGGCAGTGACGGCAGTCACACGGCACTGTTCATGTCGACAGCGCGACGGGCCGCCGCTGTGCGTGCGGCACGGGTGCTCCGACGGGGGCCGTGGGCGTCCACTACGTTGAGCCCGTGGCCACACCCGAGGAAGTCACCGCCCACGTGCGGACCATGATCCCGATCTTCGACGCCATGCAGGTGGAGATCGTCGAGGCCGGCCGGACCACGGTCGCCGCGCGACTCCCTTCGGGTCCGAACGTCAACCACTTCGGCACGACCTACGCCGGGTCGCTGTTCTCCGTCGCCGAGGTGCTCGGCGGGGTCTACGCCAGCACGTCGCTCGTGCTCGAGGGCGCCGTACCGCTGGTCAAGCAGGTGACCATCGACTTCCTGCGCCCGGCGACGACCGACGTCGTCGCCCGCGCCACCCTCAGCGAGGAGACGATCGCCCGCGTGCTGGCGGAGACCGAGGCCACCGGCAAGTCCGACTTCGTGCTGGACGCCGACGTCACGGACGAGCAGGGCACCGTCGTCGCCCGGACCCACGGCCTCTACCAGCTGCGCCGACTGGGCTGACGGGACCGTCCGACCGGGCCCCGAGGACTCAGGTCCAAGGTCCCGGTGCCGATACCGGTCTCGACTCGCGCGCGCTGGTTACCGGAAGCGATAACCTGACGCCGGAGGGAACGCAGGGGAGGGGACACCTGATGGACCTGGAGCTGCCGCCAGAGGCGCGCGCACTGCTGGACGCGATGGTCGCCATCGGGTCCGACCTGGACCTGCGCGGCGTACTGACGCGGATCGTCGAGGCCTCGTGCCGCCTCACCGATGCCGAGTACGGCGTCCTGGGCATCGTCGACGACGAGGGGGCCTTCACCGACCTGGTCCCCAACGAGGCGGTCGCGACGCAGTTCGCCGGGATCGGCCGGATGCCCGAGGGCCACGGCCTGCTGGGGCTGGTGCCGCGCGAGCGGCGCGCCATCCGCGTCGACCACGTGGCCGACCACCCCGTCTCCACCGGGCAGTTCCCGCCCACGCACCCCCTGGTCGACAGCTTCCTCGGCGCGCCCGTCCTCGTCGGCGACCAGGCGTTCGGGCACCTCTACCTCGGCAACAAGCGCGGCGGCGAGGGGTTCACCACGACCGACCAGGCCCTGGTCGAAGCGCTCGCCCGCGCCGCCGGCGTCATGATCGACAACGCGCGCACCTTCGAGCAGGTCGAGTGGCGGCGCCGCTGGGTGGCCAGCACCGCCGAGGTCGGCAGCGACGTCTCCGGCACCCTGCGCGTGCAGGAGGCGCTCGACGAGCTGGTGGTGTCGCTGCGGGAGCTGTGCGGCGCCCGGCTGGTCGCCTACGTGCGTCGTGACGGCGAGCTCCTCGAGATCCGTCAGGTCGCCGGCGAGGGCGACGCCGCGGCCGTCGCCGAGCGGCTCAGCGCCGAGATCCGCGACGTCGACGGCTCGGGCGTCCCCACCCGGATCCACGCCGGACCGGGGCGGGCCACGCTCGTCGTACCCGTGCAGACCCGGCTGGCCGGCTCCGGGGTGATCATCGTCGAGGAGGCCGAGGAGAGCCCGTCGCTGCGGGGGATCATGCTCGACCTCGTGGCCGTGACCGCCGTGCAGGTCGGCCTGATCCTCGATCGTGACCAGGCCCTTCGCGACCGCGCCCAGCTGCTCGTCGCCAAGGACCGCGACCGGATCGCGCGCGACCTCCACGACCTCGTCATCCAGCGGCTCTTCGCCACGGGGATGCAGCTGCAGGGTGCGCGCGACCTCGACGCCTCCGCGCTGCGCAGCCGGGTCGACGGCGCCGTCGCCGAGCTCGACGTGGCGATCAAGGAGCTGCGCGCCGCGATCTTCGAGCTCGGCACCGGATCGGGGCGACCGCTGCTCGACGAGGTCCGCTCGCTGCTCGGCGAGTACGCCGGCATCCTCGGCTTCCAGCCGGTGCTGAGGGTCTCGGGGCCGGTCGACCGCGCGCTCGTGCCCGAGGCGGGGACCCACGTGCTGACCACGCTGCGCGAGGTGCTGTCCAACGTCGCCCGGCACGCCGGGGCCTCGTCGGTCTCGGTGGAGCTCACCGCCTCGTCGGCGTGGTTCCGGGTGCGCGTGACCGACGACGGCGTGGGCTTCGACCCCGGCCGCGTCGTCAAGGGCCACGGCACCGGCAACATCCGGGCCCGCGCCGCGGACCTCGGCGGTCACGTCACGGTGACCTCGTCGCCCGGTGCCGGCACCGTCCTGGAGTGGGTCATCCCGGCGGTGGGCTGACCTCCGGGTCTGCCTGGTCCGGGATCTCGGCGGTCTCGACCGCCGGTGTCGCGGGCTCGCCGGCCACCAGCGGCCACGCCGCCCGTAGCACCGCCATCAGCGCCGTGCAGCCGGCCAGGACCACCACGAAGCGCACCAGTGCCTGGTCCGGCGTGAGCAGTCCCTGCCCCGCCCGGTACGCCGCCGGCGCGGACACGACCGCGGCGACGAACAGCACCCGCAGGTCGATGAGGGCGGGCGTGTCCGGCACCGGCCGGCGCTTGCGCGCGCTCACGGGTGGGCCCCTGCCGCGAGCAGCGCGGGATGCGCGCCGCTGGCACCGACCACCCCGACGGAGCGGACCTCGCGTGCGGCCCCGAGCTCGGAGTAGGCGAGCACGGGGAGCCGGTCGACGGCAGGTGCGACGAGGCGTCGTACCGCGGCGCGGATCTGGGGCGCGCAGACCAGGACCGGTCGCACGCCGTTGTTCTCGGCGGCCTGGGCGGCCTGGACGAGGCCGAGCAGCACGTTCTGCGCGGTCTCGGGATCGAGCACGATCACGGATCCCTGCTCGGTCGGCCGCAGCCCCTCGAGCATCTGCTGCTCGAGAACCGGCTCGAGGCTGATCGCGTGCAGGGCGCCGTCGACGACGTACGGCGCGGCGAGCGACGGGTCGAGCGCGGCACGGGCCGCCTCGACCAGGCCGTCGTGGTCCTTGGACACCGAGGCGCGCACGGACAGCGCCTCGAAGATCGAGACCAGGTCGCGGATCGGGATCCGCTCCTCGAGCAGGGAGCGCAGCACGCGCTGCACCTCGCCGAGGGGGAGCTGGGTCGGCGTGAGCTCCTCGATCACCACCGGGTGGCTGCGCTTGACGATGTCGGTGAGCAGGCGGACGTCCTCGCGGCCGAGCAGGCGGCTGGCGTGGTGGTGCACGACCTCGGACAGGTGCGTGGTGACGACCGACGCCCGGTCGACCACGGTCGCGCCGCCGATCTCGGCCTGGTGCCGCAGCTCGGCCGGGATCCACTTCGCCTCGAGGCCGAAGACCGGCTCCTGCGTGGGCGTTCCGGGCAGCGAGCCGAGGAAGTCGCCGATCGCGAGCACGGTCCCGCGCGGCGCCTCGCCGCGCGCGACCTCGGCGCCGAAGAGCGTGATCGCGTAGGTATTCGGCGGCAGCTCGAGGTTGTCGCGGGTGCGGACCGGCGGGATCACGATGCCGAGCTCGCCGGCCACCTTGCGGCGCAGCGCCTTGACCCGGTCGAGCAGGTCGCCGCCGGTTCGGGTGTCGACGAGGTCGATCAGGTCGGCCGACAGCTCGAGCCCCAGCGGGTCGACCCGGATCTCCGCGACCAGGGCCTCGGGGGAGTCCGGCGACTCGACGAGCTCCGCCGCGGCGGCGGCCTCCGTCGTCGTACTCGCGGCCGAGTCGTCGATCCGGCTGGCCGCGATCAGCATCGCGCCTCCGGCGACGAGGAAGGGGAGCTTGGGCAGGCCGGGGATCACGCACAGCGCGAGCGCGCCGAAGCCGGCGACGCGCAGCGGCATCTTCCGGGCGAAGATCTGGCCGACGATGTCGGAGCCCATGTCGGAGTCGGCGACCGAGCGGGTCACGATCAGGCCGGTCGCGACGCTGAGGAGCAGGGCCGGGATCTGCGAGACCAGGCCGTCGCCGATGGACAGCAGCGAGTAGGTGTTGATGGCGTCGCCGAACGGCATGCCGTACTGCGCGACGCCGATCGCGAAGCCGCCCAGCAGGTTGACCAGCGTGATCACGATGGCCGCGATGGCGTCACCCTTCACGAACTTGGACGCGCCGTCCATCGCACCGTGGAAGTCCGCCTCCGCGTGCACCTCGGCCCGCCGCCGCCGCGCCTCCTCCTCGTCGATGAGCCCGGAGTTGAGGTCGGCGTCGATCGCCATCTGCTTGCCGGGCATCGCGTCGAGGGTGAACCGCGCCCCCACCTCGGCGACGCGGCCGGCGCCGTTGGTGATGACGACGAACTGGATGACGAGCAGGATCGAGAAGACGATCAGGCCGACGATGAGGGAGCCGCCGACGACGAAGTGCCCGAACGTGTCGATCACCTTGCCGGCGTACCCGTCCAGCAGGACCAGCCGGGTCGCGCTCACGTTGAGGGCCAGCCGGAAGAGGGTCATCACCAGGATCACCGACGGGAAGGCGGCGAAGTCGAGCGGGCGGTGGATGAACATCGCGACCATCAGGACCAGCAGCGCACCGGTGATGTTGAGGGCGATCAGCAGGTCGAGCATCATCGCCGGCAGCGGGACCACCAGCATGACGACGATGAGCACGATGCCGAGGGGCACGCCGAGCTTCGTCAGCGACTTCACGGGCATGGGGCGTTCGGGCCTCTCACGACAGAGCGAGCGCCGTCCGTGGCACTACGAGTGGCGCCGTCCTGTCGCCGGGGGTCTGATCGGCAGGGTGGGGCTGGGGATGAGGGGTTGACGCCCTGCAGGAATCCCCGCCGGAGCGGGGAAACTCGCGGTTGATGACGGATGCAACCGTCAACAAGCGCAGGAATCCCCGCTCAGCCGGGGATTCCTGCACCCCCTTCACCCCCGCCGCCGAGCTCGGGCCACGACCTCCGGCAGCTCATCGGTACGACGAGGGGTGCGGTGCTCCCCGCCGTACTGGCCCGCGTTCCGGCGGCTCAGCACGAACGCCAGCACCTGCGCGACGGCCGCCCACAGCTCGCGGGGGATCTCCTGGCCCACCTGGCAGTGGCGGTAGATCGCGCGGGCGAGGGGCACGTCCTGGACGAGCGGGATCCGCTCCTCGGCGGCGCGCTCGCGGATCCGGGCGGCGATGGCGCCGGCGCCGCGGGCGACGACCCGGGGGGCGCCCTGCTCGGGGTCGTACCGCAGCGCCACCGCGACGTGGGTCGGGTTGACGAGCAGCACGTCGGCGGTGCCGACGTCGGCGATCATCCGGTTGCGGGCGGCGGCGAGCTGGCGGCTGCGGATGGCGCCCTTGAGCATCGGGTCGCCCTCCGCCTGCTTGTGCTCCTGCTTGATCTCGCTGTGGCTCATCCGGGTCTGCTTGCCGATCCGGCGGCGCATCATCGCGTAGTCGGCGGCGGCCATGACCAGGCCCGCCACGGCGACCGTGGTCAGCAGGTGCGAGACCTCCGCGGTCGCGGTCGCGATCACCGTCTGGATGGGCAGCAGCCCTCCGACGAGCGGCATGATCGAGCGGATGGCGCCCCACGCGAGGAGCCCGACGACGGTGCTCTTCCCGAGCACCTTCACGCCCTCCCACAGGGCGTGCGGGCCGAACAGCCGCTTCGCGCCCTGGAACGGGTTGAGCTTCTTCGGGTCCGGCTTCGCGAGCTTGGGGGAGAGGTAGAAGCCGCCCTGCGCCAGCGCGGACACGACGCCGACGACCAGCACCATCGAGCCGAGCACGACCAGGGTGATCAGCACGTGGCGCGCCGCGTCGCCGAGCATGCCCAGCGCCAGCGGGATCGAGGGCTGCTCGGCCGCGCGCAGGTGGGTGCTCATCATGGTCCGCAGGGCGTCGCCCTCGCGGTCGAGCAGCGGGCCCATCGCGAGCGTGACGACGAGCAGGCCGAGCCAGCCGCCGAGCTCGGGCGTGCGGGGGACCTGGCCGTCCTTGCGGGCCTGCTTCTTCCGCTTCGGTGTGGGCTTCTCGGTCTTCTCCTGGTCGCTCATCAGCCCGCTCCCGCCATGGTCGCCATCGCCTCGTTGGCGAGCTCGACCAGGTGCTCGACCGCACCCGGCAGCATCGGGAATGACATCCCGAGCAGCAGCAGGGTCAGCCCCACCTTCGCCGGGAACATCACGTTCAGCGCGTTGAGCTGCGGCGCGACCTTGGTCAGCAGCGCGAGGGCGAGGTCGGCGACGAAGAGCACCGCGATCATCGGCAGCGCCATCTGCACGGCCACGGTGAAGAACATCGAGAACGCCGTCACCAGGACGCCGTCCCAGTCGGTGATGTCGGGCAGCCCGGTCAGGGGCAGGTACTTGAACGTGCTGAGCAGGCCGCCGATCACCAGCAGGTGGCCGCCGGTCGCGAGCAGCAGCACGGTGGCGAGCATCTGGTGGAAGCGGCCGAAGACGGTGTTCATGTTCATGCCGAGCGGGTCCCACGCGGAGGCGAGCGCGAAGCCGCCGAAGAGGTCGATCAGCGAGCCCGCAGCGCCGACGGCCGAGAAGAGCAGCATGGTCACGAAACCCATGCCCAGCCCGATCAGCGCCTGCGCGGTCGTCGCCAGGACCAGCTCCGGCGTCGTGGTCGGCAGCGTCGTCTCCGCCAGCATCGGTGCCATCGACAGCGACAGCCCCAGCGCCAGCACCACCTTCGCCATCGCGGGGATGCCCCGCGTCGAGAAGGGGGGTACGACGGCCAGCCACGCCACCACCCGCACCGACGCGAGCAGCAGGGCGGTCAGCGCCGCACCGTCCACGGAGAGCACCACGACGTCGTACCTCGTCAGACCAGCAGGTCCGGGAGGACCTCGAAGAGCTCCACCGTGAAGGCCATCAGGGTGTGCAGCATCCAGTTGCCGCAGAAGAGCAGCGCGATGCCGACGCCCACCAGCTTGGGGACGAAGGACAGCGTGAACTCCTGGATCTGCGTCATCGACTGGAACAGCGAGATCGCGAAGCCGATGACGAGCGAGGTCGCCAGGATCGGCGCCGACAGCTTGAGCGCCACCAGCATGGTCTTGAGGGCGATCTCGATGATCGCGGTGTCGGTCATGGCGTCACCACCTAGCCGCCGCCGTACGAGGCGACGAGGGACTTGATCACGAGCGCCCAGCCGTCGACCATCACGAAGAGCAGCAGCTTGAACGGCAGCGACACCATCACCGGCGGCATCATCATCATGCCCAGGCTCATCAGCGCCCCGCTCACGACGATGTCGATGACGAGGAACGGGATGAAGATGATGAAGCCGATGATGAACGCGTCCTTGAGCTCCGAGAGCACGAAGGCCGGGATCAGCGTCGCCGTCGAGACCTCCGTGCGGTCGTCGGGCAGGTCGCGGTCCGCGACGCTGGTCAGGAGCATCAGCTCGTCGTCGTCGGTGTTGTCGAGCATGAACGCGCGCAGCGGCTCCATGCCGTCGTGGAAGGCCGCCGACGTGGTCTTGTCCCCGTTGAGATAGGGCTGCACCCCGGCGTCGTTGATGTCGCCGAGGACCGGGCCCATGATGAACAGGCTCAGGAAGAGCGCGAGGCCGGCCAGCACCTGGTTGTTCGGTGTCTGCTGGAGGCCGAGCGCGTTGCGGGTCAGGCCCAGCACCACGAGGATCTTGGTGAAGCTGGTGCAGGTCAGCACGATCGCCGGCAGCAGGCTCAGCAGGGTCAGCGCGAGGAAGACGACGAGGCTGTTGCTCGGCTTGTCGGTCAGCCCGGTCAGGTCGATCTGCACGGAGCTGTCGGTCCCGGGACCCTTCGGGCCGCCGGGCCCCTTCGGGTCCGCCATCGCCAGCGCGAGGTGGTGGACCACGTGCTGGGCGACGTGGGGGACGTGCTGGGCGAGGGTCACGACGCCCGCTTCCCGCTGACCGCGGCGAAGGTCTGCTTCCAGGTCTGCGCGGACAGCAGCGACCCGGCGAGCGGTCCCTCGTCGGTCCGCGCCGCCTTCGCGACCTGCGGCGCGTCGGGGGACTCCTCGTCACCGGGTACGACGTCCAGCGCGTCCGCCGTGAGGTCGAGGCCGACCTCGTCCGGCTCCACCTCGGCGAGCAGGGTGACCTGCTGCTCGGTGGTGCCGAGGACCAGCACGCGGGTGCCGACGGCGACGACGGCGACGCCCTGGCCGCGGCCCAGCGCCTGGCGGTGGACGACCTGGATGGCCGCGCCGTTCGTCGTACGGAAGCGTCGGCCGGCGAACCGGGCGATCAGGAGCAGCAGACCGACGACGACGGCGAGTGATCCGAGCAGCCGGAGGAGCAGGCCGCCGATGCTCGGGTCGGCGGCGGAGAGGGCCAGCATCGCGGTCAGGCCGTGGCCGCGGCGTCGAGGATCTCGGTGACGCGCAGGCCGAAGTCCTCGTCGACGACGACTACCTCGCCGCGAGCGACGAGGCGGCCGTTGACCAGCAGGTCGGCCGGGCTCCCGGCGGCGCGGTCCAGCTCGAGGACGGCGCCGGGCGTGAGCGCGAGCAGGTCGCGCACGGTCATCCGGGTGCGGCCCAGCTCGACGGTCACCTCCATGTCCACGCCGTGCAGCAGCTCCAGCCCCCGCGGTACGACGGCCGCGGGCCCGGTCCCGAAGGCGGGCACGAACGGCTCGGGAGCAGCGGCCGGCTCGACCGGCGCGGCCACCGCCTCGGCGGCGGGGTCGGCCGTGATCGGCTCGCGCGCCCCGGCGAGGGTCGTTGCGGGCACGAGGACCGCACCAGCGATCCCGGTGCCGATCAGCGGGACGGTGCTGAACTCCCCGCCCAGCACGGCGGCGATGTCGAAGTCGTCGGCCTCCAGGTCGAGGGTGCTCGCGGCGCGGGCCCGGGCGCCGAGCCGGTGGGCGGCCGCGTCCAGCGCGGGCTGCACCGCAGCGGCGACCTCGAGGCCGCCGAGCGGGCTGGAGGCGAGCGCGTCGACCAGCTCGCGGCCGACGAGGACCGCGACGACACCGGGCACGCCGCCGTCGAGCTCGGCGACCGCACCGCCGGCGAAGGCCGCCGCGACGTGCGGCGAGCCGGGCTGGACGGGGCCGAGCACCAGCGGGCTGACCGACGGCAGGACGGCGGCTGCGGCCTCGGCGACGGCCTCGGCGAGGGCCTCGGGGGTGGTGGCGGTCATGGGGTCTCCTCGGGCGTGGTGACGATGAGCGCGGCCAGTCGCTGGCCGCGGGCTCCGGGGGTGGCGTGGGCGAAGGTGCTGCCGTCGACGCAGACGTCGAGCGGTGCGGACGCGGGGTGCTCCAGGCGGACCACCGAGCCGGGCTCGAGCGCGGCGAGCACGCCCGGGTCGAGCGTGATCGGGCGGAAGCGGACGGCGACGGACACCGGCACCCGGTTGAACTGCTCGTGCAGCAGCTGCGCCGACTGGGCGCGCTGGGCGCGCTCGCGGTCGGACATCGCGCCGCTGCCGGACGCGTTGGCGAGGTGGGGGAGCAGGCCGCTGAACGGCAGGCAGACCGACATCTGGTGGGCGCGCTCGCCGATGCGCAGCTCGAGGCTGACCACGACCATCACGTCGGCGGCGGCCGCGACCTGCGCGAACTGCGGGCTGTACTCGATCCCGCTGACGACGGGCTCCAGCGCGACCAGGCCCTCCAGCGAGTAGCGCATCTCCCCGAGCAGCCGCTCGACGAGGCCGCTGATGACGCCGTCCTCGATCTCGGTCAGCGGGCGGTCGGGCTGCTCGTCGGAGCCCGGCCCGCCGAGCATGTGGTCGAGGCAGGACATCGTCGCGAACAGCGGGATCTCCAGCACGCCGGTGCCCGGGATCGGGTCGGCGGTGAAGAGGGTCATGTACGTCGACGGGCCGAGGCTGTCGACGTACTCCGCATAAGTGCGCTGCTCGATGCCGACGAGGGCCACCGTGCAGACCGTGCGCAGCGAGCTCGTGAAGACGGTCGTGGCCTGGCGCGCGAAGCCGTCGAAGCCCAGCTGCAGGGTGCGCTGGTGCTCGCGGCTGAGCTGGATCGGCCGACGGAAGTCGTACGGCGTCGGCTCGGTCGTGCGCGCACGACGCCGGGGCCGTTGCGGGGCGAGGGTCACGACTGGCCCATCGTCGGAGCGCGGGGTGACCTGAGGGGTCGCCCCGGCACCGGACGGTCAGGGTCCCGTGGTCCCGAATGACTACGGAGGGTCCCGGGGACGGTCCCGGGCCGGTGGCCGGTCGGCCGGCTACTGGGTCACGAACTCGGTGAAGTACACGTCCATCACGTCGCCGTGGTAGCGGTGCTCCAGCTCCTCCTCCAGCTCCTTGCGCAGCTTCTCGCGCGCCCCCGGGTTGTTCACCTCGGCGACGGGGAGCCCGCTGAAGATGCCGATCGCGGCGTCCATCGCCTGGCTGCCGTCGGCCTCGTGCGCGCTCGTGGTGAGCTGCAGGGCCATGCCCAGGCGCAGGTAGTGGCCGCCGGAGAGGTTCACCTGGATCGCCTCCAGGGGCATCACCTCGCCCGGCTGCGGCTTGCTCGGGCCGGAGGGCTTGAGGAAGAAGAACCAGCCGGCGCCGGCGGCGACGGCGAGCACGAGCACGCCGACGACCAGCATCTTCGCCTTGCCCTTCGGGGCCGGGGCGTCGGTGGGCGCGGTCGGGCTCGGGGCGATGGTGGTGCTCACGGGAGCTCCTCTCGGGTGGTGGCGGGGCGGCCCGCTGCCGTGGGACCGGCTTCGCCCGTGCGGCGGTCGGCCGCGCTGGTGTCGGGGTCGTCGAGGCCGGCCTCGCGGCGGATCTCGTCGTACGCATCGCTCATCAGCGCCCGGGTCTCGGCGGGGGCCTGGCTCAGGACCACGATGTCGACGCGCTTGTTGACCTTCTGGGAGCCGGCCCGCGCGGGGTCCACGAGCGGCTTGGTGTGGCCGAAGCCGGTGGCGCGCAGGCGTCCGGCCCGGATGCCGTGGACCTCCTCGAGCCGGCGCAGCACGTGCACGGCCCGGGCGAGCGAGAGCTCCCAGTCGGTCGGGTAGTACTTCGGCTTCACCTTCTCCTGGTTGGTGTGGCCGTCGAGCTCGACCGGCTCCGTCAGCTCGGCGAGCACCGGCGCCAGGGTGTCGACCACCCGGCGGCCGCGCTCGGTCAGCTCGGCGACGTTCGGCTCGAAGACGACGTGCTCGGACACCAGGCTGACGACCAGGCCGCGGTCGTCGATCGTGGCGCGGACGTCGTCGCGCAGACCCTGCTTGCGCAGCGCCTTGTCGATGCGCCCCCACACCTTCAGCAGCCGGTCGACCTCGACCTTCGCCTCGCCCGAGGCGCGTTCGTTCCGCAGCCGGTCGGACTCCTGGAGGACCTTGGTCATCGTCTCGCGCTGCGACTCCGGGACCTGCGCCAGCAGCATCTCGTACGACGCATCGCCAGGCTCGTTCACGCCCTCGGAGTTGCTGACCGGGCTGGCGCCGTTGAGGATCGAGTCCTCGCGGCCGAACCCGACGGCGAGCCCCTCCTTGAGCTGCTCGTACTTCTTCTCGTCGACGGTCGACATGGCGAACATGACGATGAACAGCACCATCAGCAGGGTCACCATGTCGGCGTACGTCACGAGCCAGCGCTCGTCGGCGTGGGCCTCGCCGTGGTCGTCGTCGTGGTGGTGCCGCTTGCGGGGCGGTCCGTGCCCCTTGCTGGCTCCGGCGGACATCAGGCGGCCTCCGCCTCGGCGCTGGTGGTCAGCAGGGAGCGCAGCTTCTCCGCGACCAGGCGCGGGTTCGCGCCGGACTGGATGGCGGCGACGCCCTCGACCGCGAGCTCCATCCGGGCCGCCTCGAGCTCACCGATCCGCTTGAGCCGGTTCGAGATCGGCAGCCACACCACGTTGGCGGACATGACGCCCCACAGGGTCGCGACGAACGCGCCGGCGATCAGGTGGCCGAGCTCCTCCGGCGACGCCAGGTTCTCGAGCACGTGCACCAGGCCCATGACGGTGCCGATGATGCCGATCGTCGGGGCGTAGCCGCCGGCGTCGCTGAAGAACTTCGCCGCCTGCTTGTCGTCGCGCTTCTTCGCGCGCAGCTCGGCCTCGAGGATGTCGCGGACGTCCTCGGGGTCGGTGCCGTCGATGGCCATGGTGACGCCCTTGACCAGGAACGGGTCGTCGATCTCGCGCAGGCTGTCCTCGAGCGCCAGCAGGCCCTCGCGGCGGGCCCGCTCGGCGAGGGTCACGACCTGCGGCACGAGCGTCTCGGCCGGCTCGACCGAGCCGGTCATCGCCCGCTTCACGTTGCCCACGGCGGCCTTCGCGTCGGCCATCGTGCCGCCGGCGACGGTCACCATGACCGTCGTACCGAGCACCAGGAGCATCGGCGGCAGCAGGATGAGGCTCATCGGGTTGCCGCCCTCGAGCACGTTGGCGCCGACGATGATCACCAGGCCGAGGACGATCCCGACCGGCGTGGCGATGTCCTTCACGGGGTCACTCCTCGCTGGCGGTCGGTGCGGTCGGGCGTGCGGCCGGTGCGCTCGGTGCGCTCGGGCAGGGGTACGGCGGTCAGGCGCGTCGGGCGCGGCCGCACCGGCGGCAGCGTGGCGGCGTCCGGCAGCGCGGCCCGCGCGACGATGGCGGCGCGGTAGTCGACGACGGCCGCGAGCACCTCGTCGAGGGACTCCGACACGAGGTACTTCGTGCCGTCCACCAGGGTCACCACCGTGTCGGGGGTGCAGTCCACGCGTTCGACGAGGTCCGCGTTCAACAGGAACGTGGTCCCCGAGAGTCGGGTCAGCGAGATCACCGCGGCACCTCCGTGTGCAACTGGTCGAGCGGTCGAGCGGTCGTGCCGTCCGTGGCACTCCGCCGGTTCCATCGGCCGGACGGGTGCGGGTCTGAGCGGTGGACGCAGGCTGGGCCCTAACGACTCAGCGCTTGATGTTGACGAGCTCCTCGAGCACCTGGTCGCTGGTCGTGATCACCCGCGAGCTGGCCTGGAAGCCGCGCTGGGCGAGGATCAGGTTGGTGAACTCGGCGGACAGGTCGACGTTGGACATCTCCAGTGCACCGGCCATGATCTGGCCGCGCTGGCCCTGGCCGGCGACGCCGAGCTGGACGGCGCCGGAGTTGGCGGACTCGCGGAAGGCGGTGTCGCCGATCTTCTCCAGGCCCATCGGGTTGGTGAAGTCGGCGACGGCGAGCTGGCACACGTCGCGCTGGACGCCGTCGGAGAAGACGCCGCGGACCTTGCCGTCGGCCGCGATCGAGTACGACGTCAGCTCGACGCCCGGCGGCAGCGAACCGTCGATCATGTGCAGGTCGACGTCGACCGGCGCACCCGTCGGCAGGCCGGCGGCGTCGAGGGCGTAGCCCTGCACCCGCATGCCGTTCGGCGCCACCAGCACGCCGGTCTGGTCGAAGGTGAACGCACCCGCGCGGGAGTAGACGTTCTCCGCGCCGTCGCGCAGCACGAAGAAGCCGTCGCCCTGCAGCATGATGTCGGTCGGCCGGCCGGTGAGCTGCGCCGAGCCCTGGCCGAAGTTGGTCGACGTGGCGGCGAGCTGCACGCCCAGGCCGATCTGGATCGGGTTGGTGCCACCGCGCTCGGCGTTGCCGCCCGACGCCGCGGTCAGCATCTGGCTGAGCGTGTCGGAGAAGACGGTGGTGCTCGCCTTGAAGCCGGTGGTGTTGGCGTTGGCGATGTTGTTGCCGGTGACGTCGAGCATGGTCTGGTTGACGCGGAGGCCGGAGATGCCGGCGAAGAGCGAACGAAGCATGGTGGTTCTCCTTCTTGGGTCAGGCTGGGTCAGGCGGTGGTGGACGGGGTACCACTAGGTGGCACGTAGGTGCCACCACTGCTGGTGGTGGGCGCCTTGATCGTGGGTGCGTCGCCGACGCTGATCACGTCGGTGATCGGGACCTGCTTGCCGTCGACGCTGAGGACGGGACCGCTGGCGAGGTAGGTGGTGCCCTGCACCTTGCCGCTCTGCTCGGCGCCCGCGTCGTCGTACCAGCGCACGGTCTGGCCGATCAGCGAGCTCGCGCCGAACGCCAGCTGCGTGCTGAGCAGCATCGCGGACTGGTCGGCGACGTCCTGCATCTTCTCCAGGGCCGTGAACTGCGCGGTCTGGGCGAGGAACTGCGAGGAGTCGGTGGGGTTGAGCGGGTCCTGGTACTTCATCTGGGCGACCATCAGCTGCAGGAACATGTCCTTGTCGCCGCTCGTCGCGGTGGGCGCGGTCCCTCCGGTGCTGGCTGCTCCGGTGACGCCGTAGCTGACGCCCTCGGTGGATCCGATCGACATGGTGCCTCCTGGTGGTGGTCAGACGGTGCGGTCGAGGCGACCGGCGACCGGGGTGGTCTCGATGGGGTACGACGCCCGCTGCGGCTCCTGCCGCCGGGGCTGCTCGCGGGGCTGCTCGCGCGCGGCGCGGCCGTCCTGGGCGTCCTGGCGGTCCTGCCGGGCCTGCGCCCCCGAGCGGGCGTCGGTGTCCGGGCCCGCCTGCGGTGACGGCGTGGTCGAGGGCAGCAGGGGTGCGAACGGGTCCCGGACGGTCACCCGCGCCTCGGCGCCGGTCCGCTCGAGGAGCCGCTGCAGCTCGGGGGCCTCGCCGGCGAGCGCCCGGTGCACGGCCGCCCCCTCGATGCCCTCCCCGCCGGCGAGCCGGACGTGCACCGCCCCGTCCTTCACGACGAGCGTCACGCGCACCTCGCCGAGCTGCTCGGGCTGCAGGGTCAGCGTGATCCGGTGCGTCCCGTTGGCCGGTCCCGCGCTCCCGGGCGGCGTCGCGGTCACCGTGCTCACGAACCGCGTCACCTCCGGGAACACCTGCTGCACCACCGCCTTCGTCACCGCCGAGTTGGGCGTTCCGACCGCCGAGTTGGCCGTTTCGACGGTCGACTTGGCGGTTTGGTCGGTCGAGTTGGCCGTTTCGTCGGTCGAGTTGGCCGTTTGGTCGGTCGACTTGGCTGTTTCGCGCGCCGAGGCTCCGGAGACCGACTCCGCACCGGCGTCGACCGGGCTGAGCGCCGAGGTGAGGCCACCGGCGGGCGCGCCGTCCGTCGTACGACGGGAGGCCGGAACGCCCGACTCGGCGGCCGGAACGGCCAACTCGGCGGGCGGAACGGCCAACTCGGCGGACGAAACGGCCAACTCGGCGGACGAAACCGCCAACTCGGCGGGCGGAACGGGCAAGTCGATCGACGAGACCGGCACGTCGACGCGAGTGACCGGCAAGTCGACCGGGAGGACCGGCAAGTCGGCGGGGGAGGGGGTGGCCGGGGTGGGCGCCGCCGGTTGAGCGGTCGCGGTTGCGGATGCGGGGGTGGGGGCGACGGCGAGCGTGCCCGCGAGGGCGGCGGCCAGGGCGTCGCCGAACGCGGAGGCAGCCGACCCGGGGTCGCCGCCGGACCCGTCGGCCGTCGTACCGCCGTCGGTCGCGGCCGGCACGGGAAGTCCCGGAAGGAAGGGCGCGATGCTCACTCTCAGCTCCTCACCATCGCCATGATGTTGCGGACGTAGTTCTGGGTCTCGCGGTAGGGCGGGATGCCGCCGTAGCGGCTGACCGCGCCCGGTCCGGCGTTGTACGCCGCCAGCGCGAGCTCGGTGGTGCCGAACTTGTCGAGCAGCGAGCGCAGCAGGCGCGCGCCGCCGTCGATGGCCTGGGCGGGGTCGAAGGAGTTCTCGACGCCGAGGCCGCGGGCCGTGCCGGGCATCAGCTGCATCAGGCCCTGGGCCCCGGCCGGGCTGACCGCGCGCGGGTTGAAGCCGGACTCCTGCTTCGCGACGGCGGCGAGCAGCTCGCCCGGGACGCCGGTGCGGGCCGCGGCGGAGTTGATCAGGTCGGCGTACGGGATCGACGCGGGGACGCGGGCGGAGATCCCGGCCGTGCCGGCCGTGCCCGAGGCGGCGCCGGAGCCGGTGCCGATGATCCGGCGGATCATGTCGGGCTCCGAGGGCACGTCGACGATCCGCACGTTCAGCCCGGTGCGCGGCGCCTCGATCATCTTGCCGTCGCCGATGTAGATCGCGATGTGGTCGGCGCCGTTGTTGCGGCTGGAGTTGTCCCACGCGATGAGGTCGCCCGGCTGGGCCTCGGCGAGGCTCGCGACGGCGGTGCCCTGACGCGCCTGGTCGGCGGACACCCGCGGCAGGTCGTAGCCGAGCGCCTTGTAGACCGACTGCACGAGTCCGGAGCAGTCGACGCCCTTCTCCTTGCTGGTGCCGCCCCAGACGTACGGGAGACCGAGGTACTTCTTCGCCTCGTTGACGACGTCCTGGCCGCTCACGCCGTTGGCGCCGGCCGCACCCGGTGTCGCCGACGCGAGCTCGGTGGCGAACTCCCCGGACACACCGGAGGTCGCGGACGTGGTCGCGAAGCGCGCGAGCTGGGCCTGGATCGAGGCGATCCGCGAGGTGACGTGGTCGATGCTCATCGCGCCGCCTCCCGCGCCCAGGCCTGCGCGGCCAGGTCGTCGGCCTCGCGGGCCTCCCGCCGCGCCCTTTCGGTACGACGCCCGGTGGCCCGACGCTCGAGCAGCAGCTCGACCGCGGCGAGTCGGGCGCGGTCGGCGCCCCAGCGCACCCGCGCCTCGTCGGCGACGACCTCGGTGGTCGCCAGGGCGGACCGGGTCTCGGCGGCGAGGACGCCGACGTTCGCCAGCGCGGTCCGCTGGGCGAGCAGGTCGCCGGGTGCGCAGACCGGCACGAGCACCGCGGACCCGAGCGTGTCGGTCAACGAGGTGAGCCGGCCGGTCAGCCCGGCTTGCTCGGCGAGCACCTGCTGGAGGCCGATCCGGCTGTCGGTCTCGCGGACCTCGCGGACCCGCGCGACCGCGGCGAGGCCCCGGTCCTCGGCGTGCACGCGGCTCATGACGCCACCAGCCCGGCGAGGCGGTCCCACGTCTCGGTGGGCGGGGTCAGCTCGTCCATGCCCTGCTGCAGGAAGGCCTCGATGCGGGGCAGCCGCGCGAGGGCCGCGTCGGCGTGCTCGTCGGCGCCGGCGACGTACGCACCGATCTCGACGAGCTCCTTCACGGAGCGGTGGGCGGCGAGCATCCGGCGGAGCCGGGTCGCGTCGGCCTGCTGGTCGAGCGTCGTGACCGCGCGGTGGACGCGGGAGATCGACTCGAGCACGTCGATCGCGGGGAAGTGGCCGGCGGTGGCGAGCTCGCGGCTGAGCACGACGTGCCCGTCGAGGATCGACCGGGCGGTGTCGCCGACCGGGTCCTGGAGGTCGTCGCCCTCGACGAGGACGGTGTAGAGGCCGGTGATCGAGCCGCGGGCGGAGGTGCCGGCGCGCTCGAGGAGGCGGGGCAGGAGGCCGAACACGCTGGGCGGGTAGCCGCGGGTCGCGGGCGGCTCGCCGGCGGACAGGCCGATCTCGCGCTGCGCCATGGCCACGCGGGTGAGGGAGTCCATCATCAGCAGCACGTCGCGGCCGCTGTCGCGGAACCACTCGGCGATCCGGGTGGCCGTGAAGGCCGCGCGCAGCCGCTCGACGGCGGGTGCGTCGGACGTCGCGACGACCACGACCGAGCGGGCCAGGCCCTCCGGTCCGAGGTCGCCGTCGATGAACTCGCGCACCTCGCGGCCGCGCTCGCCGACGAGGGCGATCACGTTGACCTGGGCGTCGGTGCCGCGGGCGATCATCGACAGCAGCGACGACTTGCCGACGCCGGAGCCGGCCATGATGCCGAGCCGCTGGCCCCGGCCGGCCGGTACGAGCGCGTCGAGCGCGCGGACGCCGAGGCCGAGCGGCTGGGCGATCCGCGGCCGGGACAGGGCGTCCGGCGCGGCGTTGTCCGTGGAGACCGGGGCGAGGCCGGGGAGGTCGGCGAGGGCGGGACCGCCGTCGACCGGGCGGCCCAGCCCGTCGAGCACCCGGCCGCGGAGCGCGTCGCCCACGAGGATCCGCAGCGGGCCGCCCGTGGCGTGGACGTGGTCGCCGACGCGGACCCCTGTCGTCGTACCCAGGGGGAGGCAGACGGCCGCACCGTCGCGCAGCGCGGCGACCTCGGCGAGCAGCGGACCGCCGGAGGTGCGGACCTCGACCAGGTCGCCGGCGGCGGATGCCAGCCCGCGCACCTCGAGGTGCAGGCCGACGAGCTCGGTGACGGTGCCGAGCCGCAGCGGCCGGGCAGCGCTCGCCGCACGGTCCAGGACGGCGGGGGAGAGCCTCACTTCAGGACCTCCCGGACGCGCTCCATCGCCTCGTCGACGCGGAGGTCGGTGACCGAGCCGTCGGGTGCCTCGACGAGCGCGTCGGCGCGGCCGAGCGACGGGTCGGCGACGACCTCGAGGCCGCGTTCGGCGAGGTCCTGCACGGCGCCGCTCGCGATGATCGAGGGGTGCAGGCGCACCCGGCCGACGGGAACCGCCGGCAGCACCTGGAGCACGCGTACGACGACGTCCGCCGCGGTCAGGGACGCGACGCGCGCGCCCAGGACCTCGGTGGTCAGCGCGAAGGCGAGGTCGGTGGCCTGCTCCTCGATCGCCGCGGCCAGGTCGCCGAGCAGCCCCCTGACCTGCTCGGCGGCCCGGCCCAGCGCGTCGACGGCCGCGCGGTGCTCGGCCTCCCGACGCTGCTCCGCGGCGGCGTGGTGCCCCGCGCGGGTGGCTTCCTCGGCGGCTGCCTGCTCGGCGGCCGCGCGGCGTCCCTCGGCCCAGCCGACGGCGTACCCCTGTGCCCGGGCGGCCTCCTGCGCCTTGGCGGCGAGGCCGTCGAGCATGGACTCGGTGACCGCGTCGCCCAGCACGGCGGAGCCGCCCAGGCGGGTCCAGGTCCCGACCCGCAGCTCGGGATGGGAGACGTCAGACCACGAATTCATCGTCGTTCCCTCGCCGGACCATGATCTGGCCCTGCTCCTCGAGCTGGCGGATGGTGCGGATGACGCCCTGCTGGGCCTCCTCGACCTGCGCCAGGCGGACGGCGCCGAGCATCTCGACCTCGTCGAGCAGGTTCTCCGCGGCACGCTCCGACAGGTTGGACGTGATCTTGGTGCGGACCGACTCGCTGACGCCCTTGAGCGCGAGCGCGAGGTCGGCCGTGTCGACCTGGCGCAGCACCTGCTGCACCGAGCGGTCGTCGAGGCCGACGATGTCCTCGAACATGAACATCCGGCTCTTGACCTCGTCGGCGAGCGACGGGTCGAGGCCCTCGAGGCCCTCGACGATCTGGCGCTCGGTGGGTCGGTCGGAGCGGTTGATGATGTTGACGAGCGGGTCGACGCCGCCGACGCGGGAGACCTCGGCGGGCTGCAGCATCGACGACAGCTTGCGCTCGAGGATCGACTCGACGGTGCGGACGATCTCGGGCGAGGTCCGGTCCATGACGGCGATCCGGTGCGCGACGACGGCCTGCTGGTGGGCGGGCAGTCCGCTCAGCAGCAGCGACGCCTTGTCGGCGGCCATGTGGGCGAGCACCAGCGCGATGACCTGCGGGTGCTCGTCGGCGATGAATCCCCGCAGCTGCGCGGGATCCGCCCGGTGGAGGAACTGGAAGGGCATCTGGACGGCGGCCGCGTGCAGCCGTTCCATGATCTCCTTGGCCCGCTCCGGCCCGAGCGACTGCTCGAGCAGCTGCTGGGCGAACCCGAAGCCGCCCTGGGTCACGTGGGCGTGCGCCGTGGCGAGGTCGTGGAACTCGGTGAGCACCTGGCTGGTCTCGTCGGCCGTCACCGCGTCGAGGCGCGCGATCTCGGCGGAGATGGCCTCGACCTCGGCGTCGGAGAGGTGCGACATCACCTGCGCGGCGCGGTCCTTGCCGAGCTGGATGAGCAGGACGGCGGCCTTGCGCACGCCCATCTGGAGGATCGCGGAACCGCTTCCCGCGGTGAGCATGGCAGTCATCGGTCCATCACTTCCGGGGCTCCACGAGCCATCCGCGCAGGAGCGCGGCGACGTCCTCGGGCTGCTTCTCGACGAGCGCGATGAGCTCGTCACGCATCGAGTCCTCCTCGTCGTTCTCGGCGGCCTCGAGCGCCGCCAGGGCGGGGCTCTCGATCGCCGGCGCGCGGTTCGCGGCGTCCAGGCGGAGCTGCTCGACGACGTACGACGTCGCCTCGTCGCGGGCCTTGGAGCGGCGGCGTGCCTGCCACCAGGCCATGAGGACGACGAGAATCACGCCGCCGCCGATGGCGAGGTTGCGGATCATCGCGTTCTTGCGGTCGGCCGCGTCGGCGGCCTTGGCTGCGGCGATCTCCGCGGCAGCGGTCTCGGCCCCGGTCTTGTCGAAGGGGATCAGCGCGACCTCGATGGTGTCGCCGCGCTCCGGGTCGATCCCGGCCGCGCTGGCGATCTGGTCCTTGATCACCTCGGGCTGGATGTCGGCCGCGGCGGTCGCGTCGAGGGCCACGGCGATGTGGAGCGTCTTCACGCCGCCCGGGGCCGATTCGCGGCGTTCGACCACCTCGTCGAGGGCGTTGTCGCGGACCTCCTCGTCCCTCTGGTACCTGCCGCCGCCGTTCGCGGCGGCCGTCGGGTCCATCTGGCCGTCGGCGCCGACCACGCCACCCGCGCCGTCGTTGCCGCCGGTGGTCCCGGAGTACTTCTCCGACGACTTGGTCTGCGAGATCGGCGGGTTCTTCTTCTCGTTGCTGTAGCTGCGGCTGTTGGTGACCGACTTGTCGAGGTCGAGGTCGGCGGTCACGGTGGCGGTGGAGTTGCCGGCGCCGACCCAGGTGTCCAGGGCGGCCTGGATCTTGCCCTGCATCGAGCTCTCGAACGCCGCGACCTGCTTGTTCCGCAGCGACGCGGCCCCGGCGCCGGACGCACCGTCCGAGGTGTCCGCCGTGAGCAGCTTGCCGCTGGAGTCCGAGATGGTGACGTTCTTGGGGTCGAGGCTGTCGATGCTGCGCGCGACCAGGCTGACCATCGACTGCACCTGCTCCTCGTTGAGCTCGGTGCCGGGGTTGGTGTCGATCAGCACCGACGCGGTGGTCGGGTCCTGCTCGTCGCTGAAGACCTTCTTCTCGGGCATCGCGAAGTGGACGATCGCGGTGTTCACGCCGTCCATCGCCTCGAGCGTGTTGGCGACCTCGCCCTCCATCGCCCGCTTGAAGTTGGTGTTCTCCTGCGACGTGGAGGTGGTGAGGTCCTGGCCCTCGAGCAGTCCGTAGCCGCCTTCGCCCGAGTTGCCCGGCAGGCCCTTGCCCTGCAGCTTCACCCGCGTCGAGTAGACGTCGTTGCGCGGCACCATGATCGTGTTGCCGCCGTCGGCGAGCTCGTAGGAGACGCCCTCGGCGGTCAGCTCGTCGACGATCGCGGAGGCGTCCTCGCCCGACAGGTTGGAGTAGAGCGGCGCGTAGCTCGGCGCGGACACCCAGCGGAAGACGAGGAAGGCGGCGAGGAGCAGGGCCGCCGTACCGATGACGGCGACGGCCTTCTGGCCGGCCGTGAAGGCGGCGAAGGTGTCGCGGAAGCGCGTGAGCGCGCTGTTCAGTCGTTGCTGCATCGTCGGCCTCAGACCTGCATCCGCATGATCTCGTTGAACGCGTCGACGGCCTTGTTGCGCAGCGCCACGGTCAGCTGGCTGGCGACCGACGCCTCACTGGCGGCGATCGTGTAGTCGTGGATGTTCTCGAGCTTGCCGGTGGCCGCCTGCACCGCGAGGCCGTCGGCCTTGTCGGTCAGGCCCTCGAGCCGGTCGAGGCCGTCGAGCACCAGCGACCCGAACTCGGTGTCGGAGCCCGGCGTCGCCTGGACCTGGGTGCTGGGCGTGATCGAGAGCGCGGGGTTGACCGCGGCGGACCCGGACAGGGTCGGGAACTGGAGCGGCGAGATGTCCATCAGCGGTTGCCGATCTGGAGCGCCGCGGAGTAGGTGTCCTGGGCGGTCTTGGTGACCTGCACCGAGGCCTGGTAGCCGCGCTGCGCCATGACCAGCTCGCTCATCTGCGCGGCCATGTCGACGTCGGGCATCCGGACGTAGCCGTCCTCGTCGGCGAGGGGGTGGTTCGGCGAGCTGACCACGCGGCCCTCGGCGGACGACTGGGCGAAGCCCTCGACGTCGACGCCTCCGTCCTGGCGGGGGTCGAAGACGACGTACGTCGCACGGAACGCCTCGTCGTCGGTCGAGCGGACCGTGTTGACGTTGGCGATGTTGCCGGCGAGGGCGTCCAGCCAGACCTGGTGGGCCCCGAGCGCGGTGTTCGCGATGCGGAGCGAGTCGAAGGCGCCCATCAGCCCGCGCCCCCGCCCATGATCGCGAGCCGCGAGCTGCGGTCGCTGATCGCGCGGCCCATGATCTGGTACTGGTACTGCGTCTGGATCGCCGCGATCGACTCCTTGCGGAGGTCGACGTTGTTGTCGTTGGCACCGACCGGCGTGTCCGTCGCGTCCACCGTGACGCCGACCGCCCCGGGGCCCGAGGTGGTCGCGCTGCCGCGCTCGATCGCGCGCTCCAGGGCGGACTCGAACTCGACGGCCCGGGCGCGGAAGCCAGGGGTGTCGACGTTGGCGATGTTGTCCGCGATCACGTTCTGCCGGGTGGACAGTCCGTTGATCGCCGTGTGCAACACGAACCCGACGGCGTCGGACGCTGCGAAGGACACGAGCGGATCTCCTCGGAAGGCACCGCCACCGGTTCTCCGGCTCCTGGTGGGGAGCCGTTCGTCCGGGTTGTGTTGCGGTGCAGTCGGTGCCGATCCGTCGGCGGTGGTGAGCAATCCGTCGCTCAGTGCCCCCGATCGGTCCTCGCGATCCGGACCTGAGGCCGACCCGCTGGGACTTGGTCCCGACTAGTTCGTCCGATCGTCTCCGCCGCAGGTCAGGCCAGCAGTACGACGGACAGCGCGCCGCTGCCGTACCCGCCGATCGACACGGCGAGGTCCTCCCGGCGACCGAGCGTCAGGGCGCTGATCCGCAGCTGCGGGTCCAGTGGGGGACCGGCGGGGTGGAGGGCGTGCAGCTTCAGGTGGTCGGCACCTGCCACGTTGAACATCGACGCCGCGATGTTGAGCACCTCGTAGAGGTTCTCGGCGAGGGTGTCGGTCAGCTTGCCGTCCTCGATCGCGGCCTCGGCACCGCCGACCGGCACCAGGCCGATCGCCGCGCCGGCGTGGGCGGAGAGAGCCAGGTCGCAGGCGATCAGCGCGCAGATGCGGAGCTGGTCGTCGACGTACACGGCGATCGAGGCGGCGGTGTCGGGACCGGGCGCGAAGGGTGCGGCCGGCTCGAGGGTGACGTCGCGGCCGAGCAGGTCGGCGAGCAGCTCGCGCACCTGCTTGGGCTGGGGGAGGTGGATGACCATCGGGTTCCCCCTCAGAGCACGCTGCGGAGGGCGTCGTCGAACGCCTCCGGGGTGAACGGCTTGGCGATGAGGAAGGCGGCGCCGGCCGACGCGGCACGCTGCCGCATCTCCTCGGAGCCCTCCGAGGTGACGAAGCCGAAGGCGACGTCGGAGCCGGACGCGCGCAGCGCGGCGAGGCAGTCGATGCCGTTCATCTCGGGCATGTTCCAGTCCGAGAGGACCAGGTCGGGCGCCTCGGAGCGCACCATCTCGAGCGCCTCGCGGCCGTTCTCGGCCTCCACGATGTCGTGGCCGCCGTGCCCGGCCTGGCGCAGGGTGCGGATCACGATCTGCCGCATCACGCGGCTGTCGTCGGCGATCAGGATCTTCATCAGGACCTCACTGGCTCCGGTTCTCGGGTGGTTCGGGTGGTTCGGGTGGTTCGGGTTGATCGGGTGGTTCGGGTTGATCGGGTGGTCAGGCCGGCACGTGGATGCAGATGCGCACCGGCGCGCCGCGCCAGGCGAGGTCCAGGCGGCACACCTCGGCGACGTCGCTGGCGAAGGCGGCGCGGCCCGCGGCGACGGCCGGCAGAGACAGCACGCTCGGCCCGGGCATGAGGCTCTTCACGTTGCCGCCGACCATATTGACCAGCTCGCCGACCGCGTCGGCGATGTCGCCGTCGGCGACCGGCTCGCCCTCGGGGAGTGCGAGCATCCGGGCGCTGAGCTGCTGCGCGACGCCCTCGTCGAGCTCGACGGTGACGACGCCGGCCCAGCCGCCGCTCACGGTCACCGAGGACGACCAGACGCCGGTCGCGTCGAAGGGCGTGCCGGGCGGCACCATCCGCGGGACGAGGACCTCGTCCTCGCCGACCAGGGCCAGCCACACGTCCTCGGTGACGGCCTGCAGGTCGTCGACGGTCGGGGCGTCGGCCTCGTCGGGGGAGGCCTCGAAGAAGGTCAGCACGTTCATGCCCACGCCCCCTGCTCGGTCTCGGCCGGGACGAGGCCGAGCAGCGAGAGCTTCTCGACGATCGCGTCCGGCGTGAACGGCTTGATGACGTACTCGTGGGCGCCGGCGGCCAGCGCGCGCACGATGTTGCGCTGCTCGCTCTCGGTCGTCACCATCATCAGCGTCACGTCCCGCCACTCGGGGTTGGCACGCACCTGCGTGATGAACGTGTAGCCGTCCATCACGGGCATGTTCCAGTCGACCAGGCAGACGTCGGGTACGACGCCCGCGTTCATCTGGTCGAGGGCGGCCTGGCCGTGCTCGGCCTCGGTGGTCTCGAAGTCGAGCCCGGTGACGATGCGGCGCAGGATGCTGCGCATCGCCCGGGAGTCGTCGATGATCATGGCTCGCACGATCAGGCTCCTGTCCTGGAGAGGGTCATGGCGGATGCCCGGCGGTAGGCGGGCACGCGGCCGATCTGGTCGCGCCGCCACGAGGCGGTGAGGTCGGCCGGCATGTCGAGGGTGGTCTCGGAGGACCCGAGCAGCAGGTAGCCGTCGGGGGTGAGCATCGGCAGCATCCGGCGCAGGATGTCCGCCTTCGTCTCGGCGTCGAAGTAGATGAGGACGTTGCGCAGCCAGATCACGTCGAACGTGCCGAGCATCGGGAAGGGCGCCGCGAGGTTGAGGTGCTTGACGCTCACCCGCTCCCGCAGCCGCTCGGCGATCTCCCAGTCGCGCCCGACCCGGGAGAAGTAGCGGACCAGGCTGGTCGCGGGCAGGCCGCGGTTGACCTCGACCTGGCTGTACCTGCCGGCCCGCACCCGGTCGAGCATCTGGGTCGAGATGTCGGTGCAGACGATCTCGTACTCCCAGCCGGACGGCAGGTGCTGGTCGAGGAGCATCGCGATCGAGTAGGCCTCCTGGCCGCTCGAGCACGCCGCGCTCCAGATCCGCAGGCGGCGGGACGTCGCCCGTTCCTCCAGGAGCGCGGGGAGCATCGCGTCCGTGAACGCCTGGTAGGGCGTGTGGTCGCGGAACCAGCTGGTCTCGTTGATGGTGAGCGCGTCGATCACCTTGCGCCGTTCGTCGGCGTCGAAGGCGAGCCGCGCGACGTACTCCTCGAGCCCGAGTCCCTTGGCGTTCGCCAGCGGGGTGAGACGTGCTTCGACGAGGTACTCCTTGCCCTCGTCGTACACCATCGACGTCTCGCGGCGAACCAGCGCCGAGACGGACGCGAAGGCGGAAGGGGCGGTCATGCCCGCTCCTTCGGCCGCGCACGGTAGTCCCTGACGAAAAGCACCGAAATCGCGTGCGATCGGGTGCTTTTCGTCAGGGACTATCCCTGTGGGCCGATGGGTGGCCCGTGACCAGGATCAGGGTGCTCGTCGTGGACGACTCGGCGTTGGTACGACGGCTGGTGACGACCGCGCTCGGGAGTGCCAGCGACATCGAGGTGGTCGGCATGGCCCGGGACGGCCTCGAGGCGGTCCGGATGGTCGACGAGCTCCGGCCCGACGTGGTCACGCTCGACATCGAGATGCCGAACCTCGACGGCCTCGGCGCGCTGACCCGGATCCGGGAGAAGCACGCGCGGCTCCCGGTCATCATGTTCTCGACACTGACCGAGCGCGGCGCGACCGCGACCCTCGACGCCCTGTCACGTGGCGCGAGCGACTACGTGACCAAGCCGAGCAACACCGGGCAGATCGCCGACGGCATCGCCGCCGTGCGCGACCAGCTGGTGCCGCGGATCCGCGCCCTGGCGGGCCTGCGCAAGCTGACCCCCGGCGCCGGCGGCCCGATCGTGCGTCGCGAGCGGTCGGCACCGGCGCCGAAGTCCGTCACCGCCCTGCTGATCGGCTGCTCCACCGGCGGTCCCGACGCCCTCGCCCGCTTCCTGCCGCGGCTGCCCGCCGACCTGGGCATCCCCGTGCTCGTCGTGCAGCACATGCCCCCGGTATTCACCGCGATGCTCGCCCAGCGACTCGACAAGGTCTCGCCGCTCGAGGTGCGCGAGGCCGTTGACGGGGACGAGGTGCGCGCCGGCCGCGTCCTGCTCGCCCCGGGCGACTTCCACCTCCGCGTCCAGCGTCGCGGCACGGGCGTCCGCGCCGTGCTCGACCAGGGACCGCAGGAGAACTTCTGCCGTCCCGCCGTGGACGTGCTCTTCCGCTCCGCGCTCGAGGTGTACGGCGGCAGCGCGCTGGCCACCGTGCTGACCGGGATGGGCCAGGACGGGCTCGCCGGTGCCCGGCAGCTGGCCTCGGCCGGCGCCCGGATCCTCGTCCAGGACGAGGACTCCTCGGTCGTGTGGGGGATGCCGGGTGCGGTCGCGGGCGCCGGCCTCGCCGACGACGTACTGCCGCTGGAGGAGCTGGCGGACCGCGTCGTCGGGGCGGTCCGGCGCTCGCGCGCTGCTTGAGCTGGCCGTCCCGAGGACGACGAAGGCCCCGAGGTCCCGTGCGGGACCTCGGGGCCTTCGTCGTGCGGCCGGCGCCTCTCAGGCGGTGATGTCGAGGTAGACCGGGTGCGCGGGCGTGCTGGTCGCGTCCGCCACCCGGTCCGCCACCCTCCGCTGGTGGTGCTTGTCCGACAGCAGCGCGGGGATGGCGGCCATCAACCGCTGCTGGCGGGCCAGCAGCTGTCGCGCCCGGGGCACGAACTCGTCGGGGATCGGCCCGAGGTCGGTCGGCGGTGCCCACGGCGGCTCGTCCGGAGCCGCGTGACCGCGGATCAGCTGCTCCGCGCGGTCCGCGTGGGCCTCCAGCCGGTCGAGGGCCTCGCGCCAGGTCACGGGTCGCCGGGGCTGCTCGGGCAGCCCGGGCGCAGGTACGGCGGTCACTGGATCGCCGCCGCCATCGCGGCCTCGCGCCAGGTGTCGCACAGCTGCCGGGCGAGGCCGAGGGCCTCCTCCGACTTCGCCGGGTCGCGCTTCACGTTGGCCTCGACGAGGCAGCCCCGGAGGTACTGGTAGAGCGAGAGCAGCTGCCGTCCCGCCGGCATCCGGTCGACGTCGAGGCTCGACTCGAGCTCGACGACGATGTCCTGGGCGTGCAGGAGGTGCTGGTGGGCCGCCGGCCAGTCGCCGGACTGCTGGGCGGCGAGCGCGCGCTCGCCGTCGAGGACGAGGCGCTCGACCAGCATCACCAGCAGGCGTGCCGGGGAGGCCGTGGCGACGGCGTTCTCGCGGTAGGCGCTCTGCGCGCTGTGCACCGATCGGGTGGCGTACATGGGGTGGTCCTCACTGGGTGGATGCGGACAGGGAGTCGAGCTGGCTGGTGAGCCATGTCGACTGGCTGTTGAGCTGGGAGAGGGCGGTCTCGAGGGCGGTGTACTGCCGCTCGAGGGTCTGGCGTCGCAGCTCGAGGCGGTCGTCCCACCGCTCGATGCTGGCGTTGAGCCGGGTGATCGTGGAGGTGTGGGTGGTGATCGCGGCGGTCACCGTGCCGTCGTACTTGTCGCTGGCGGCCTCGGCGACCTTCTGGACCCGGGCGGCGAAGCCGGTGGGTCCGGTGAACGCGGCGGCGGTGGCCACGGGGTCGGCGGCGTACGACTCGGCGAACTTCTTCGGGTCGAAGGTGACCTTGCCGTAGCGGTCGACCTGGATGCCGTACTTGGCCATCGAGGTGCCGTCCGGCGGGTAGATCGTGTCCTGCAAGGCACCCGCGACGCGGCGCAGGGTGCTGTCGCCGGCGAGGGTTCCCCTCGCCTCCGGCGTGTTGGAGGTCAGCGTGCCGATCTGGGTGAGGACCGCGTTGAGCTGGTCGACGAAGCCCTTGGCCGCGGCCGACTGGCCGTCGGCGTCGCGGGCGACCGTCAGGTCGGCGGTCCCGGTGGCGCTCGCGCCGAGCGTGATCGTCACCCCCGGTACGACGTCGGCGAAGGTGTTGCTCGTCGAGGTGGCCGTGATCCCGCCGATCGAGATGCTGGCGTCGCGGCCGGCCCGCACCGTGGTGCCGCCGAGGAGCGCGGCGCCGGTGCTATCGGTGAGCTCGAAGTCCTGGCTCGCTCCCGTGGCGGTGGACTCCACCAGCAGGCGGTACTGGTCGACCCCGCCACTGCTCCCGGTCCGCACGAGCGTGGCCCGGACGCCGGCGTCGGCGGCGTTGATCGCCCCGGCCAGCTCCTCGAGGGTGCCGTTGGCGGTGTCGACCTGGAGGTCGGCCTCGCCGGACCGCTTGAGCACGACGCTCGTCGTCGCGCCGGTGACCACGTCGGTCTTCGCGTGGGCATCGGTGAAGGCGACCTGGTGGGTCAGCGCGGTCTGGCCCACGGTGACCGTGAACGCCCCCGGCGTCGCCGCGGACGTCGCGGTGATCGCGACACCGGTGTTGCTCGAGGTCGCCTTGAGGGTGGACCACGTGCCGGTCGTCGGGACCGCCATGTCCTTGCCCGCCGTGGCGAGGGCCTGCAGCGCGGTGTTGAGCTTCTGGAGGGCGGTGACCTTGCCCTGCTCCGTGGTGACCTGCGTCTTCAGCTTCGTCTGCGACGCAGCCTCGAGCGTCATCAGCTGGTTGATGATGCTCGCGGTGTCGAGTCCGCTGGCGAGTCCGCCGATGCTGCTCGTGCCGGCCATGGGGTCCTCCTGGGTGGCGGGTGGGGGAGCACGTGCGGGCGCTGGTCAGTCCAGGCAATGGCAAGTGCCGGTGGGGCCGGTCGGCCCCACCGGCACTTGTGGGTTCAGCTGGTGGTGCGGATCAGCCGCGGAGCAGCTGGAGCACGCCGTTGGGGGCCGAGTTGGCCTGGGCGAGCATGGCCGTGCCGGCCTGGCTGAGGATCTGCGAGCGGGTGAGGCTCATCATCTCCTGGGCCATGTCGGTGTCGCGGATGCGCGACTCGGAGGCCGACAGGTTCTCGATCGCGACGTTGACGTTGTTGATCGTGTGCTCGAACCGGTTCTGCACCGCACCGAGCTCGGCACGCTGGGTGGAGACCTCGGTGATCGCGGCCTGCAGCGTGTTGCTGTCGGTGATGTCGACGGCGGCGACCGCGGCACCGGCGGTGAAGTCGGCCAGCGCGGTGGCCGAGATCGCGATGGTGTCGGTGTTGTCGTAGCCGACCTGGAAGGTGAGCGCAGCGCCGGCGAAGAGGTCGACACCGTTGAACTTGGTGTTGTCCTTGATCCGGGTGATCTCCGTGTTCAGCGCGTCGAACTCCGCCTGCAGGGCCGCCTGCGACTCGGTGTTCTGGGTGCCGTTGTTGTACTGCACGGAGAGGTCGTTCATGCGCTGCAGCATGGAGTGGACCTCGGTGAGCGCACCTTCAGCGGTCTGTGCGACCGAGACGCCGTCCTGGGCGTTGCGGACCGCGACCTTCAGGCCGCCGACCTGCGAGCGCAGGCCCTCGGAGATGGCCAGACCGGCGGCGTCGTCGGCGGCCCGGTTGATCCGGAAGCCCGACGACAGCTTCTCCATCGACTTCGAGAGCTGGTTCTGCGTGACCGACAGGTTGCGGTACGAGTTCGTGGCCTCGATGTTCTGGTTGATGCGAAGACCCATGATGTTTCCCTCCTGGAATCAGGTCGTTCTATGGTTCTCGGGCGACCGTCCGTGGTCTCCCGTCGGGGTGGTGATCGGTACGCCGACCCCGGGCTTGAGAGGTTTTCGGGGGAAGTTCGTCGAGGAGGTTGCGCAGCAACCGTCACGAGACGCCTCGCCCCGGGTGCAGCTGCTAGCCGACGGCGTCGAGCGGCGTGACGACGCCGCGGCGTACACCGTCGGCGTGCCGGGCCGCGACGGCCGCGAAGTACGACTCCCGGCGGCGCTGGGCCACGCCGCCGGCCTTGCCGGCGGGCTTGAGCAGCGCCGGCTCGAGGGCGTGGTTGAGCGCGTCGCGCAGCAGGGTGAGCGCCTCGGCGCGCATCTGCGAGATGCGGGAGTCGGTGACGCCGAGCTCGGCGGCGATGTCGGCCATCGGCCGCTCGGCGAAGAAGTAGTCCTGGACGACGATCCGCAGCCGCTCGGGCAGCTCCTCGATCGCCTCGCGCAGGTAGGTCAGCCGCTCGGCATGCTCGACCAGGTCCTCCGGGGACGGGGCACGGGTGGGGACCAGCTCCTCGATCGGGGTCGTCGCCGACCCCTGCAGCGACAGGACCTGGGCGCGGGACACGTCGTCGTCGTTGGCGGCGACCTCGTCGGGCGTCATCCCGGCGGCCTGCGCGACCTCCGCGACGGTCGGCGTGCGGCCGAGCACGTTGGCGAGCTGGCTGCGGGTCTCGGCGAGGTCGCGGGCCCGGCGCCGGACGGACCGGGAGGCCCAGTCGACCGAGCGGAGCTCGTCGAGCAGCGCGCCGCGGATGCGGGTGGCGGCGTACCGGTCGAACGGGACGCCACGCTCGGGGTCGAAGGCCCGGGCGGCGAGGACGAGGGCGGTCAGCCCGGCCGAGGTGAGGTCGTCGCGACTCACGTGCGACGGCACCCTGCCCATCGTCTCGCGGACGATGTGGCCGACCAGGGGCATGTGGGTGGTGATCAGCTCGTCCGTCTCGGCGGCGACGGTGCCCTCGTACTCGTTCACGTCCCTGAGATTCCGGCAACGGTCCGGCGTGTCGCACGCGAATTCGATGCGAGTGACCGCTCGGTGGGGCAATACGGGACCGAGGTCCCGGAACCGTGTGGTTCCTTGTGGGGTGGGGGTGCAGGGACATCCGGCCGAAACTGCTCAGGTCGCTTCCGTCGTGATCGATGGGGGTGCTACAGACACCCCGCATCTCGGGGGCGGAGCAGAGAGGCCGGACGATCGATGGACAGGCTGTCGCAGATCCTGTGGCGTGAGCGCGAGCTGCTCGAGACACTCGCCTACAAGCTCGAGGTCGAGCGGATGGTGCTCGCCTCCGGCAAGACCCGCTGGCTGGTCAACGTCACGCGGGAGATCGAGGAGGTCCTGGAGGACCTCCGCGCCACCGAGGTGCTGCGGGCGACCGCCGCCGACGAGGCCGCCGAGGCCCTCGGGCTGACGCCCAACCCGTCGCTCGGCGCGCTGTCCGAGGCCGCCCCCGACCCGTGGGCCGGCATCCTGCGCGACCACCGCGACGCGATGGTCGCCCTGGCCCGTGAGATCGCCGAGACCTCCGAGGACGCCAAGGGCCTGATCACGGCCGGCTACCGCTCGGCCCGCGAGACCCTGCTCGCCCTGGGGGGTACGACGACCGCGAGCTACACCCCGTCGGGCGACGCCGTGCTGACCCCGGCCGCCACCCGGCTCGTCGACCGGAGCCTGTGATGGCGGGCTCCTTCGGCGCGATCACCTCCGCGAGCGCGGCGCTGCGCTTCCAGCAGGTCGCCCTCGACGTCGCCGGCAGCAACATCTCCAACGCCAGCACCGACGGCTACGTCCGCCGTCGCGTGGTCGGCGAGAGCATCAGCACCAACGTCCCCGCGATGTGGTCGCGCTCCGACAACTTCGGCGGCACCGTCGGCGTCGGCGAGGTCCGCCGCATGGTCGACCCGCTGCTCGACATCCGCGTGCGCCGCGAGCACGGCTCACTGTCCTACCTCGAGACGCAGCAGACGATCCTCGCGCGCGTCGAGGAGGGCATCGGCGAGCCCGGCGACAACGGCGTGTACGCCGCCATCCTCGACTTCCGCAACGCCTGGCAGGACCTCTCGACCAACCCCGGCGGCGACGCCGCGCGGCAGCAGGTGCTCGGCAGCGCCGAGACGCTCGCGCAGGCGCTGCGGATCCAGGTCGCCAACGTCGCCGGCGAGGAGGCCGACCAGCGGGTCCACCTCAACAACGTCGTCGACGAGGTCAACACCGCGGCCGCCGGCATCGCCGAGCTCAACCACAACATCCTCGTCACCGAGCAGAACGGCACCGACGCGGGCACCCTGCGCGACCAGCGCGACCAGCTCGCGCTGCGGCTGGCCGAGCTCGCCGGCGCGGTCACGACCGTCCGCGCGGACGGCCAGTTCGACGTCACCGTCGGCGGCGAGGCCCTCGTCACCGGCAAGGAGGCGGGCAGCTTCGTGGTCGCCTCCGGCGTGACGCCGGCCGGCGACGCGGACGGGGCGCCGATCACCTTCCGGATCGACGCGAGCTGGGGGAGCACGGTGCTCCCGACCGGCGCGGCCGGTCCCGGCGGCGAGCTGGGCGGGATCACCCAGGTGCTCACGACCACCCTGCCGTCGTACCGGGCAGGGCTGGACGCGATCGCCGCCGACCTCGCCGCGGCCGTCAACACCCAGCACGCGCTCGGGTACGACGCCGCCGGCGCCGCGGGCGGGACGTTCTTCTCCTACGACCCGCTCGTCGGCGCGGCCAGCCTGCAGGTCGCGATCACCGACCCGGCCCTCGTCGCCGCGTCGTCGGTGACCGGGGCAGGGCGCGACGGCGTCAACGCCGACGCGCTGAGCCGGGCCGGCGACGCCGCCGACGCCTACCAGCGCCTGGTCAACGGCTTCGGCACCGCGGTCGCCTCGCTCCAGCGGCAGACCGCCAACCAGACGGCGCTCACCGGGTCGCTCGACGACACGTGGGAGCAGCAGGCCGGCGTGAACCTCGACGAGGAGACGGTGAACATGATGACCGCACAGCGGTCCTACGAGGCGGCCGCGCGGCTGCTGACCACGCTGGACGAGGTCCTCGACACCCTGATCAACCGGACCGGGCTGGTGGGTCGCTGATGAGCATCGGACGCGTCACCCAGCGGATGCTGACCGAGGGCTCGCTCGACAACCTGCAGCGCGGCCTCGGCCGGCTGGCGAAGGTCCAGGAGCAGCTCTCCACCGGCCGCATCATCAACCGGCCCTCCGACAACCCCACCGGGACCACCGCGTCGATGCGGCTGCGCAGCTCGCTGGCCGACCAGGCGCAGTACTCCCGCAACGCCCAGGACGGCCTCGGCTGGCTGACCCAGGTCGACTCCGCGCTCGACTCCGTGACCACCACGGTCAAGCGGGCCCGCGACCTCGCGCTGCAGGGCGCGAACGCGTCGGCGTCCGGGCCGGTCGCGCGCGAGGCGCTGGCCGTCGAGGTCGAGGGGATCCGCGACGAGCTGGTCTCCCGGGCGAACACGAAGTACCTCGACAGCCCGGTGTTCGGCGGCGTCACCGCCGGGACAGCGGCGTACGACGCCGCGGGCAACTACGTCGGCACGCTCGGCGACGTCAACCGGCGCATCGCCGACGGGGTGGTGGTCAAGGTCGACGTCGACGGGCCGACGGTCTTCGGCGACGGCGCGACGTCGGTGTTCGCCGAGCTGGACGCGCTGGCGACGGCGTTGCGTGCCGGCGACAAGGCGGGAATCAGTGCCTCGATCAACACGCTCAACTCCCGCATCGACACCGTGACCAGCGCCCGGACCGCCGCCGGCACCCGCTTCCAGCGGCTGGAGCAGGCCGACCAGATCGCCTCCGACGCCGGGATCTCGCTGAAGAACCAGCTGAGCACGATCGAGAACGCGGACCTCGCCGAGACCACCGTCGAGCTCAAGCTGCAGGAGGTCGCCTACCAGGCCGCCCTCGGCGCCACCTCCCGTGTCATGCAGCCGAGCCTCCTCGACTTCCTGCGCTGAGGGGACTTGCCACAATGACCCGCATGGACATCCCCGTCATCGAGCTCGCGCACCCCATGCCCGGCTTCCCCGACGACGCCCGCTTCGCGCTGGTGCGCCTGGACGACGACGGCGTGCTGCACGGCTTCCGATCCCTGGACAGCGACGACCTGCAGTTCGTCGTCGTACCGCCGGCGCCGTTCTTCCCCGACTACACGCCCGAGATCGGCGACGAGGTCGTGACCGAGCTCGGCATCGCACCGGAGGACGCGAGCGACGTCCTGGTCCTCCTCGTCGTCCGGGCCGGCGCGTCGCTCGCCGACACGACGGTCAACCTGCGCGCCCCGCTCGTGGTCAACCCGGCCACCCGCCGCGCCAGCCAGGTGATCCTCGAGGACGCGGACCTGCCGCTTGCCGCCCCGCTCGTCGCCTGACCCGATAGCCTCTATCCGTGCTGGTTCTCTCCCGTCGCGTCGGCGAAAGCGTCGTCATCGGTGAGGGCACGCCCGACGCCGTGACCGTCACCGTGCTCGAGGTCCGCGGCGACGTCGTCCGGATCGGCATCGACGCACCCCGCTCGGTCGCCGTCCACCGCGCCGAGCTCCTCGCCGAGCTCGCCGACGCCAACGCCGAGGCGGCCTCGCCCCCCGCCGACGCCGTCGCCTCCCTCACCGAGGCCCTCCGCTCCCGCCAGTAGCCACCCCCCGCTGGTCGAGGAGGTCGCGCAGCGACCGTCACGAGACCTCTGGCTCCGGTGCACCCGCTGTGCCCTTCGGTTCGGTAGGTGGTCGGGTCTTCAAGCGCAGCGACGAGCGGCGTGGGTGCGGGGCTGGGTTCGGCGGTCGGGTGCGGCCCGTCCGGTGGTCGAGGAGGTCGCGCAGCGACCGTCACGAGACCCCTGGCTCCGGTGCACCCGTTGTGCCCTTCGGTCGGGTGGGTGGTCGGGTCTTCAAACGCAGCGACGAGGAGGCTGGGTACGGGGCTGGGTTCCGGCGGTCGGGTGCGGCCCGTCCGGTGGTCGAGGAGGTCGCGCAGCGACCGTCACGAGACCCCTGGCTCCGGTGCACCCGCTGTGCCCTTCGGTTGGGTGCGTGGTCCGATTTTCAAGCGGCAGCGACGAGGAGGCTGGGTGCGGGGCTGGGTTCCGGCGGTCGGGTACGGTCCGGCGTCCCCGTGATCACTCGTTGCGCCACTTGTTCTGCACATGCCCGGGATGGAGTTTCCCCTGTCCACAGGCGGGTTTCCGTCGCTTCGTTGTGTCGGAGGTCGATGGGAGAATCCAGTCATGGATCTCGGAACCAGCGGCACCGCGACAGCGGTCTCGACGGCCTCGTTGCTGTCGTGGATCGCTGACGACGCCGAGGTCCGTGACCACCTCCTGATCCGGGAGTGGATGAACATCGTCGCCTGGGCCGGCGCCAACATCGTCGACACCGTCGAAGGCGCCGCGACGTTGACCGAGGGCTACCTCGACACCGGTGTCCCGATCGCCGGCCCCGGCGCACCGCTCGTGTCGGAGTTCCAGCTGATGGAGCTCATCGCCGTGCTCGGCCGCTCGCCGGACGGTGGCCGGTCGTATGTCGGTCAGGTCATCGAGTGCGCCTGGCGCCTCCCGCTGCTCTACGCCGCCGTCCTCGACGGCCGGGTTGCGCCGTGGCGGGCCCATCGCATCGCCGACCTGACCAGGTCGTTGCCGGCAGAGGCAGCGGAGTTCGTGGACCGGCACCTCAACGCCGCCGTCGGCGGCGTCGGGTGGGCGCAGCTCGAACGTCTTGTGACCGAGGCGATCCTGCGGTTCGACCCCGAACGTGCCGAGGCCGAACGCCAAGCCGCGAACGAGCACCGTCACTGCAACATCACCGACACCGATGAGCACGGCAACGTGCACCTCGACGCCTACCTCGATGCGGCCGACGGCCACGACTTCAACCAAGCCGTCGCCCGCGAAGCAGCACTGCGAGGCCAGCTCGGCGACACCGACTCCCTCGACGTCCGGCGGGCGAAGGCCGTGGGTGCGATCGCCCGCCGTGACCTCGCCCTCGACCTGCTGATCGCGGACGAGACCACCGGCGAGGTCCTCGCCGAGTCACCCGGGCGTCGGGTGGAGTTGAACGTCCACATCACCGACACCGCCCTGGCAGCACAGGCACAGGGGTCTCGTGACGGTCGCTGCGCGACCTCCTCGACCACCAGCGGCAACAACGTCGGGCGGTGTGAGGAGACCCGGTCACCCGTCCAGGTGACGCAGGTGAAGGAATGGCTCCAGGTCCCGGGCACGACCGTCATCGTGCGACCGGTGATCAACCTGGCCGACTGCGTTCCGGTCGACTCCTACGAGATCCCCGACCGCCACCAACGACGAGTCCGCCTCCGCGACCACACGTGCCGGTTCCCCAACTGCCCCCAACAAGCGGTCCGCTGCGACCTCGACCACGCCAAGCCCCACGGCGAGGGCGGCAAGACGTGTCCCTGCAACCTGGTCCCACTCTGCCGACGGCACCACCGCGCCAAGACCCACTCCACCTGGCGCTACCTGGTGGTCGCGCCGGGCCACTACCTGTGGACCAGCCCCCACGGCCACATGTTCCACGTCGGCCCCGCCGGCACCACGATCCTCGACGGCTACTGACCATCAAGCCCCACACCCCGCCCCACCGGCGGGGCCACAGGCGCGTCCGGGACAGACTCAGCCGGACTTCCTCCCGGCCTCGGCCGCGAGGACTCGCCGGATCACCTCGCCCGTCGACGACGCAGAGGCGTGGTCGGTTCTCCATCTCCGGGGCCCATGGCAACCCATCCACCACCAGGGCCCGCGTCTCGACGTCCCCGAACGGATCCACCACCCGGGACCCCGGTCCCGACTCCACGATCGCCCCTCATCCGCCTGCGGCCCGCGCCGATGGACAGCGCGGAAGGGAGGGCCAATGGACGACGACGCAGAGATCATCGCGGAGTTCCTCGTGGAGTCCCACGAGAACCTCGACCAGCTCGACCGTGACCTGGTCGAGCTGGAGCAGCAGCCGGACTCACGGGAGCGGCTGTCGAGCATCTTCCGCACGATCCACACGATCAAGGGCACCAGTGGCTTCCTCGCCTTCAATCGTCTCGAGCAGCTGACGCACGTCGGCGAGACCCTCCTGTCGCGCCTTCGTGACGGTGAGGCGGTGATGACCCCGGTGATCGCCGAGGCGCTGCTGTCGATGGTCGACACCGTCCGCGCGCTGCTCGACGTGATCGAGCGGACCAGCAGCGACACCGACCCCGCGGTCGACGTCGCGCCGGTCGTCGCCGTCATCGAAGACCTGCTGGCCGGGCGCGAGCCCGAGCCCAGCACCGGGACGCTCGTGGCGTCCGAGGCCGGCGGAGCCGCGGAGGAGCCGGTCGTGTCCCCGGCGGACTCCTTCGCGGCACCGCCGGCCCCCGAGCCGGCGCCCGAGCCCGAGCTCGCCCTCGAGCCGACCCCGCAGCCGAGCCCCGAGCCCGCCCCCGAGCTGGCCCCCGAGCCGGAAGCCGCGGCGCCCGCCGAGCCCGAGTGGGACGGCGTCGAGCGCCGCGCGTCCGACCCCGCCGAGCCGTGGGACGGCGTCGAGCGCCGGACCCGCGTGGAGTCGTCGGTCCGCGTCGACGTCGACCTCCTCGACGACCTGGTCGACCTGGTCGGCGAGCTGGTGCTGACCCGCAACCAGCTGATCCAGCGCAGCCTCGCCTCCGACGACCTCGAGCTGGTGCGCGCGAGCCAGCGGCTCGACCTGGTGGCGAGCGAGCTGCAGGAGTCGGTGATGAAGACCCGCATGCAGCCGATCGGCCAGGTCTGGTCGAAGATGCCGCGCGTCGTCCGCGACCTGTCCCACCAGCTGGGCCGCGAGGTCGAGCTGGTGATGGAGGGTCACGAGACCGAGCTCGACCGCAGCCTCCTCGAGGCCGTCAAGGACCCGCTGACGCACCTGGTGCGCAACTCCCTCGACCACGGCATCGAGCCGCCCGACGTACGCGCCGCGGCCGGCAAGCCCACCAAGGGCACGCTGAGCCTGCGGGCCTACCACGAGTCCGGCCAGGTGGTCGTCGAGATCGCCGACGACGGCAAGGGCATCGACCCCGAGCGGATCGCGGCCGTCGCGCTGGAGCGTGGCGTCGTCACCCGTGACCAGCTCTCCCGGATGGACGGCCGCGAGGTGCTCGGCCTGATCTTCCGCCCCGGCTTCTCCACGGCGGCCGCGGTCTCCAACATCTCCGGCCGCGGCGTCGGGATGGACGTCGTACGGACGAACATCGAGCGGATCGGCGGCAGCGTCGACGTCAGCTCCGAGCCCGGCAGGGGTACGACGACGCGGGTCCGGATCCCGCTCACGCTGGCCATCATCCCGGCGCTCGTCGTCGGCGAGGGCAGCGAGCGCTACGCCATCCCGCAGGCCAACCTGGTCGAGCTGGTCCGGATCGAGGGCGACGACCTGCAGCGCGACGTCGAGGACCTCGCCGGCGCCCCGGTGCTGCGGCTGCGCGGCAAGCTGCTGCCGCTCGTGTCGCTCGCCGGCGTGCTGAGCGGCGAGCCCGCGCCCAGCGGCGAGGCGATCACCGTGGTCGTGCTCCAGTCCGACGACGTGCGCTTCGGCCTGTGCGTCTCGACGGTCCACGACACCCAGGAGATCGTCGTCAAGCCGATCGGCCGCCAGCTCAAGGGGCTGGCGATGTACGCAGGCGCCACCATCATGGGCGACGGCCGTGTCGCCCTCATCCTGGACGTGGCCGGCATCGCCGCCACGTCCGGCGTCGGAGCGACGCAGGCGGAGGCGGTCGACCTCCGCACCGGCGTCGCCGACGACCGCACCGCACTGCTGGTGCTCGAGGTCGCCGACGGCCGCCGCGCAGCCCTCCCGCTCGCGGCGGTCGCTCGGCTCGAGGAGTTCGAGCGGGAGCGGATCGAGCGGAGCGGGACGGCCGAGGTGGTGCAGTACCGCGACGGGATCCTCCCGCTGGTGCGGCTCGCGACGGCGATCGGCCTGCCCGACACGAGCGACCGCAGCGACCAGGTGAGCGTCGTCGTGCACGAGACCGGCGGCGGCAACGGCGCCGGGGGAGCGGTCGGCATCGTCATCGACCGGGTGCTCGACGTGGTCGAGGTCGCGGTCAGCGCGAGCGAGGTCGGACGCCGTACGGGCGTCACGGGCAGCGCCGTCGTGCAGGACCGGGTCACCGACCTGGTCGACCTGGAGGCCGTCGTCGCCCGGTCAGGAGTCCCCGCATGACGATCACCGCCACCGCCCGGACCGCCGAGCAGTACTGCACCTTCTGGGTCTCCGGCCTCTTCTTCGGCGTCGCGGTCGACGAGGTGCAGGAGGTGCTGCGCCTGCAGCCGATGACGCCCGTCCCGCGTGCGGACGAGGCCGTCACCGGCCTGATCAACCTGCGCGGCCAGATCGTCACCGCCGTCGACCTCCGGGTCCGGCTCGGCCTGCCGGCGCGTGCCGCCGGTGAGGTCCCCATGAACGTGATCGTCCGCAGCCGTGGCGAGGTGGTCAGCCTCCTCGTCGACGACATCGGGGACGTGATCGACACCGCCGGCGTGGACGCCCAGCCGGCCCCCTCGAACATGCCCAAGGAGGTGCAGGACGTCGTCCGCGGGGTGCGCCCGCTGCCCGACACCATCCTGCTCGTCCTCGACGCAGACCGCGCGGTCGACGTTGCGACCACGCCCGACACCACCGGAGGAAACCCGTGACCGAGACCCTGGACGTGCCGGTGAACGGCACCGGTCCCGCCAAGTCGACCCGCGCCACCAAGGCCCGCACCGCGATCCCCGTCCCCGACCAGCAGGTCGGCGGCACCGACGCCTCGGCGTTCGCCCTGTCGATGATGGAGAACAGTCCGACGAACATGATGTTCGCGGACCGCGAGTTCGTCATCCGCTACATGAACCCGGCGTCGCTCGAGACCCTCCGCAAGCTGGAGGAGCACCTGCCGGTCAAGGCCGACGACATCGTCGGGTCCAGCCTCGACATCTTCCACAAGACCCCGAGCTACCAGCGCGGCATCCTCTCCGACGCCGGCAACCTGCCGCGTCGCGCCAACATCAAGGTCGGTCCCGAGGTCCTCGACCTCCTGGTCTCGCCGATCCGCGACGCCGCCGGCGAGTACGTCGGCGCGATGGCCACCTGGGAGGTCATCACCGAGAAGGTGCGGATGGAGGAGGAGGTCGCCCGGGTGACCTCGATGATGGAGAACAGCCCCACGAACATGATGTTCGCGGACCGCGACTTCGTCATCCGCTACATGAACCCGGCCTCGCTCAACACCCTGCGCGGGCTCGAGGGCGCGCTGCCGGTCACCGCCGACCAGGTGGTGGGCTCGAGCCTCGACATCTTCCACAAGAACCCCGCCTACCAGCGCGGGATCCTCGAGACGGCCGAGCACCTGCCCCGTCGCGCCGACATCAAGGTCGGCGACGAGACGCTCGACCTGCTCGTCAGCGCGATCACCGACGCCAAGGGCGAGTACATCGGCGCGATGGCCACTTGGGAGGTCATCACCGACCGGCTCCGTGCCGAGCGCGAGCGGGCCGAGGCGGAGGCGGACACCACGGCCGTCAACAAGATCCTCGCCACCCTCGGGTCCGCGACGGACGTCGAGCAGGCGGTGCAGAGCGCCCTCGACACGGTCCGCACGGAGTTCGGCTGGGCCTACGGCTCGTTCTGGAAGGTCGACCCGGCCGACCGGACGCTGAAGTTCGACCGCGAGTCCGGCGACGCCGGCCCCGAGTTCCGTCGGGTCACGCTCCAGGCGTCCTTCGCCGAGGGTGTCGGCCTGTCCGGCCGGGCCTGGGCGCAGCGCGACCTCTACTTCACCCCCGACATCGGTGAGATGACCGACTGCGTGCGGGCGCCCGTGGCCCAGCAGGTCGGCGTGAAGTCCGGTGTCTGCTTCCCGGTCATCGTCGAGGGCGAGGTCGTCGCGACGATGGACTTCTTCGCGACCGAGACCCTGCAGCCGAGCCCCCAGCGGCTCGAGGCACTGCGCAACATCGGCCGCCTGGTGTCCCAGGCGATCGCGCGGATCAACCGCGAGACCGCCGAGCGCGAGGCCGCCGCGGTCCTCGCCGGCAAGGTCGAGCAGATCCTCGACGTGGTCTCGGCCGCGGCGGCCGGCGACCTGACCCGCGAGCTCGACATCGAGGGCGACGACGCCGTCGGCCGCGTGGCCGAGGGCCTGCGCACGCTGCTCACCACCCTGCGCACCAGCATGGGCGACATCGGCGGTACGGCGGAGTCGCTCGCCGCCGCCGCCGGCCAGCTCACGTCGCTGGCCGAGGGCATGGGCGAGGGCGCCTCGATGACGTCCGACCGTGCGGCGTCGGCGTCGAGCGCGTCGGTGCAGGTGTCGGCGTCCATCCAGACCGTCGCCACGGCGGCGGAGGAGATGACCGCGTCGATCCGCGAGATCGCCAAGAACGCCACCGAGGCGGCCACCGTCGCCACCGACGCCGTGACCGTCGCCTCCGAGGCGCAGGGCACCGTCGCGTCGCTGGGCGAGTCCAGCGCCGAGATCGGCCAGGTCATCAAGGTGATCACCTCGATCGCGCAGCAGACCAACCTGCTCGCCCTCAACGCGACCATCGAGGCCGCCCGCGCCGGTGACGCCGGCAAGGGCTTCGCGGTCGTCGCCAACGAGGTCAAGGAGCTCGCCAAGGAGACCGCCAAGGCGACCGAGGAGATCGGCCAGAAGATCGAGGCCATCCAGAGCGACACCCAGGGTGCCGTCTCCGCGATCAGCCGCATCGCCGACGTGATCGCGAAGATCAACGACATCCAGTCGACGATCGCCTCGGCCGTCGAGGAGCAGACCGCGACGACCAACGAGATCGCCCGCTCCGTCACCGAGGCGGCGGCCGGTGCCAACGGCATCGCTGAGGACGTGACCCAGGTCGCCACGGCTGCCGCCGACACCCGCGAGGGGGCGGAGAACACGCTGACCTCGGCCACCGAGCTCACCGGCATGGCCGGCCAGCTGCGGGACCTGGTCGGACGGTTCAGCCTCTAGGGCCACAGACCCTCCCAGGGAACGCGAAGACCCCCGCCAGGTGAGCCTGGCGGGGGTCTTCTGTCGTACGGGCCACGTCCCCGGTGCGGCCCGGCCGGAGGGAGCTTCCCGGAGGGAGCTCGTCAGCCCACGCGGCGCTCGGCCATGGGCGGAGCGCTGGTGCCCTCGCCGCTGCGCAGCCGTACGGCGAGCAGGGCGGCCTGGGTGCGGTGCTGGAGCCCGAGCCGCGCGAGCAGCCCGGTGACGTGGTTCTTGATCGTCTTCTCGGCGAGGTAGAGCTCCTCGGCGATCTGCCGGTTCGTCATGCCCTCGGCGATGAGGAAGAAGATCTTGCGCTGCTGCGGGGTGAGCTCGCAGATGACGTCGAGCGAGCGCCGCTGCATCTCCATCTGCTCGACCACGCGGCTCGCGACGGTCGGGTCGATGAGCGAGTGGCCGCCGGCGACCAGCTTGATGCCGCTGAGCAGCGAGTTCCCCTCGATGCGCTTGAGCACGTAGCCCGAGGCACCCGCGAGGATCGCCGCCGAGATGGCGTCCGGGTCGTCGTACGTCGTCAGGATGAGGCCCTTGATGTCGGGGTCGACGGACCGCATCTCGCGGCAGATGTCGACGCCGGTGCCGTCGGCGAGGTGGGCGTCGAGGATCGCGACGTCGGGCCGCAGCTCGAGGATCTCGCGCAGGGCGACGGTCGCGCTGCCCGACTGTCCGACGACCTCGATGGTGTCGTCGGTCTCGAGGAGGCTCGCGACGCCGCGACGCACCACTTCGTGGTCGTCGACGAGGTATACGCGGATCGGGGTCTGCTCAGTCACGTGACGATTCTCGGGGCCAACCTGAGTGGAAAACCACCGATACCGGCAGGTAGGGCCGGAGGTCTTTGCGGCATGGCCCGAACGGGCCAGTGGCCCGGGACCGAACGGGGGAGAGTTCCCTCGCGCAGGCCCGCTCAGCGGGCGCGGAGGTCGGCGAGGGCCGCGTGGACGTCGCGCTCGCTGCGCCGCAGCTCCTCGAGGAGGGCGACGATCTCGACGGTCGTCAGGTGTCCGTCGCCGGCCGGAGGGGAGAGCCACTCGTCCGCCTCGTCGGCGGTGATCCGGCCACCGATCTCGAGCCGGTACGTCGTGTCGTCGAGCTCGAACTCGACGTCGGCGACGACCGCTCGGAAGTGCTCGTCGGCCAGCGGGTCGTGGACCAGGACGTGCTCGCCGGGCTCCAGGCCACGGGACAGGTAGTGGTCGCGGTGGCTGACGCCGAGCGAGCGGCTGCGCCGCGTGAACGGGCTGAGCGCCACCACGATCTGCTCCATCGGATCCTCCGTGCGGTCGACGTCCGGCTCGGTGCCGGACACAGTGATCAACCGTGGTCCGACCGTGGTGTTATGCCCGGTGCCGTCCTCTCGCAACTAGTCCTTTCGGACTATTCATCCTGATTCATACGGGTGGTCATACGTATGGATTCGCGCTAGGTTGGGTATCGGCGCTGCAGATGCGCGACATGTGGCCAAGCCCACCGCCACACCGCTTCCGACCATCGGGAGTAGTCCATGTCCATCGCCCTTGAAGTTGAGGTACCCACCATCCCGTCGGCCCATCCGGAGCCGGCACTGCCTTCGGACGAGCGGAAGGCCCGCACCGCGGAGCTGCTCGCCCAGGCCCGCGAGACCAGCGGCGCGGAGCGCGAGGCGCTCCTCGAGCAGGTCATCGTGATCAACATCCCGGTCGCCCGCACGCTCGCCGCGCGCTACCGCAACCGGGGCCAGAGCCAGGACGAGCTCGAGCAGGTCGCCTGCCTCGCCCTGACCCGGGCCGTGCAGTCCTTCGACCCGGAGCTCGGCGACGACCTGCTGGTCTTCGCCGTCCCCACCATCCTCGGTGAGCTGAAGCGGCACTTCCGCTCGGCGAGCTGGGTGGTGCGGCCCCCGCGCCGGGTCCAGGAGATCCGGCCCCGGATCACCGCCATGGAGGCCGAACTCACCCAGGAGCTGGGTCGGCCGCCGTCGCTCGAGGAGCTCGCCGAGGCCGTCGACGCCCCGGTGGACGAGGTCGAGGAGGCCATGGCCTGCGGCGACCTCGCGCACGCGTCCTCGCTCGACGAGCCGGTGTCCGAGACCGGCAGCAGCCTCGCCGAGCTGCTGCCCACCGTCGAGCCGGGCTTCGACCACAGCGAAGCCGTCGTCCTGCTCGGTCCTGCCTGCCGCAAGCTCAAGCCGCGGGACCGCTGGATCCTGCAGATGCGCTTCTACGAGCAGATGACGCAGCAGCAGATCGCCGACGAGCTCGGGGTCACGCAGGTGCAGGTGTCCCGCCTCCTGCAGCGGATCTTCACGGATCTGCGCCGGAGCGTGCTCGGCACCACGCGCGCAGCCTAGGCGCGCACGCCGGCCGAACGACGGCCCACCGACCGGAGATCGCCTGACACGCTCGACGCGTCCGGTCGGAGGGCCGTCGTCGACGGCTGTCGTCGTCACGGCTTGAACAGCACCTTCACCATGCCGTCGCGCTTGTCGCGGAAGTCGCGGTACGCCGCCGGCGCGTCGTCGAGCGCGAGGTGGTGGGTCGCGAAGGACTCCACGCCGAGGTGGTCCTCGGGCTCCATCAGCAGCTCGAGGATGTCGCTGCTCCAGCGGTGCACGTTGGCCTGTCCCATGCGCAGCTGGACCTGCTTGTCGAAGAGCTCCATCAGCGGCATGGGGTCCATCGCTCCGCCGTACACGCCGACGACGGAGATCGTCCCCCCGCGCCGGACGGCGTCGATGGCCAGGTGGAGCGCGGCGAGCCGGTCGACGCCGGCCGACCGCATGAGGGGCCGCGACATCCGGTCGGGGAGCATCCCGACGACCTTCGCCATCGACTCCGCCACCGGCGAGCCGTGCGCCTCCATGCCCACGGCGTCGATGACCGCGTCCGCCCCGCGGCCGCGGGTCAGCTCGCGGACCTGCGCCAGCGTCGGGACCTCGTCGGCGAGGTCCAGCACCTCGGCACCGTACGCCGCCACCCGCGCCCGGCGCTCCGGGACCGGGTCGACCACGATCACCCGGTGGCCGCGGTGCAGCGCGATCCGTGCGCACATGTCACCGATCGGGCCGGCACCGAGCACGAGCAGCGTGTCGTCGGGCTGGAGGCCGGCGTACTCGACCGCCTGCCAGGCCGTCGGCAGCACGTCGGACAGGAAGACGAACCGGTCGTCCGGCGGACCGTCGGGGACCTTGATCGGCAGGGTGTCGCCGAAGGGCACGCGGAGGTACTCCGCCTGCGCGCCCGGCACCTGGCCGTAGAGCCTGCTGTAGCCGAACAGGCTCGCGCCCGTGCCGTGCTCCACGTTCTGGGTGGTCTCGCACTGGCTGTGCAGGCCGCGCGAGCACATCCAGCACGTCCCGCAGCTGATGTTGAAGGGGACCACGACCCGGTCGCCCGGCTGCAGCGAGGTCAACCCGGCGCCCACCTCCTCGACGACGCCGATCGGCTCGTGGCCGACGATGTCGCCCTCCTCCATGAACGGGGCGAGCGGGTCGTAGAGGTGCAGGTCGGACCCGCACAGGCCCGAGGACGTCACCCGGATGATGGCGTCGTCGGGGCGGTTGATCCGTGGGTCCGGGACCTGCTCGACCGTCATCGTGCCCTTGCCCTGCCACGTCACTGCCTTCATGCGTCGCCTCCTCCGGCTCGCGGACTACTCGTCCGTCTGCTCCTTCTTCTTCCTGCGCTTCCTTGCGCGGTGGCTGTCGTCGCACCAGGGCAGCCGCTCGGAGCGGCCGCACCGGCACATCGCGACGACGGCCCGGTCGACCGTGCCGGTCGTCCCGTCGATGCCGACCACCTCGTCGGCGCCGCGGATGAGCAGCGGCCCGCCCGGGCACTCGGTGACGGTGACCCGTCGCGCGCTCATCCGGCCCTCCGGCCGGTGGACTGGCGCGGCGCGGACCTGGCCTCCAGCCAGGCGTCGAGCTGCGCCTGTCCCGCGATCCCGTCGAGGGCCAGGCAGGCCCGTGCCCCCATCAGCACGTCGTCGGCCAGCTCGGGCTCGTCGGTGACGAGGGCGCCGCAGATGGTGCGGATCGCGAGCTGTTCGTGCACGGCGTCGGCCACCACGTGCTCCTCGTAGTACGCCGCCACCTCGTCGGGCAGGCCGAGGCGCCGGGCACCCCGGGCGATCCGGTCGCAGGGCAGCGAGCTGGTCGCCTCGAAGGCGGCGAGGTGGCCCAGGGCCGCACCCCGCAGCCGGCGGTTGAGCGCGAAGAGGGACATCACGTTGACCGAGGCGAGGGTGGCGGCGTCCGCCTCCTCGGCGTACGACGCCAGGTCGGTCGACAGGTCGAGGGAGCGCAGCGCGGCGGCGAACAGCTCCTGGTGCAGCCGGTCGGGGCGTCCGGAGCCGTACTCGTCGTACTGCAGCTCGGCGAGGCCGACCTTCGCGGCGCCGCTGAGGCGCGGCAGCAGGAAGCTGTGCGGGTCGGACTCGCGCAGGTGGTGGACCGCGCGGCGGCGCAGGTAGGAGACGAACTCCTCGCGGGTGGCGCGGCGCTCGAGGAAGCGGACGGTCTCGCCCGGTCCCTCCTTCACCGTCATCCGGGTGAGCTCGCGGGTGACGCGCTCGGCCGGGTCGCCCACGTGGCCCAGCCCGTCCTCCGGAGCGGACTCGTCGGCGAGCGACCTCACGGCCCGCTCGAAGACGCGCTCCAGCGCTGCGCGGCTGACCAGGAGCAGCGGGTCCCACTCGGCGCCGGGGTCGACGCCGTCGTACCCGCGGTAGTGGAGCTCGTAGAGGATCCACAGCGCGAGCTGGAGGTCGCGGTCGGCCAGGGGCAGGACCACGTCGCCGACGGCGCGCGGCTCGGGGACGGGGTGGGGGCCGGTCGCCTCGGCGGTCAGGGCGCGCACGACGCCCTCGCTGAGGGGGCCGCACGGTTCGGGGAGCCGCATCACACGTTCCTTCATGAGTGGGTGGGGCCGGTGTTGTGGCCCGGCGTGACGTTCGGAATGATTGGTCCGCAGGCAAGGGGGGCTGGGCCCGCGTCACGTTCGTGGTCGCCGTGGTACCCCGGAGGCCTGCCGGCACACGGGCCCCCGGGTGCTGCGGGCATTCGTCGAGCGGAGGTCACGTGGAGCAGGTCGGATCCCTCGCCGAGGTGGGGCAGGACCGCCAGACGGGCAGGTTCGTCTTCCACGTCGCGACGAGCACCTGGGAGTGGGACGACGACGTCTTCGCCATCCACGGCTACCGGCCCGGCGAGGTCGAACCGACCACCGAGCTGATCATGAAGCACAAGCACGAGCTGGACCGCGAGCTCGTCGAGGAGACCCTGGCTGCCGCGGTGGTCGACGGGGCGCCCTTCAACATCTACTACCGGATCATCGTCGGCGACCAGATCCGGCGGGTCGTGCTCGTCGGCGAGGGCGAGTACGACGACGGCACGGCCATCGGCAGCGGCGCCGACCGCCTCGTCGGCTACTACCTCGACCTGACCCCGGAGATGGTGGCGGAGAGCAGCGCCGCCGCCGACGCGGCAGTCGCCGCCTCCGCCAAGGCCCGCGACACGATCGAGCAGGCCAAGGGCATCCTGATGCTCGGCTACGGGCTGGACGCCGACGCGGCCTTCGCGATGCTGAAGTGGTGGTCGCGCAACCGCAACGTCAAGGTGCGCGAGGTCGCCGACCGGCTGATCCAGGTCGCGCGCGAGGGGCACGTCAGCCACCCCGGCCTGCGCCGGCTGCTCGACAGCCTGCTCGACGACCTGACGACGCGCCGCACGCCCCCGGCGTCCTAGGGGCTCCCGGGCCGGATCCGGCGGATCGGCCCGGGTACCGCCCGGGCATGACCGACGACATCCAGTTCCCCGCCCAGCAGCAGACGCCGCCGGGACTGACCGGCGAGATGCGCCCCGAGCCCGACCACGGCGAGCAGTCGTACGTCGGGAACGGTCGCCTCGAGGGCCAGGTCGTGCTCGTGACCGGTGGTGACTCCGGCATCGGCCGCGCGGTCGCGATCGCCTGCGCCCGGGAAGGTGCCGACATCGCCTTCACCCACCTCGCCGAGGAGCAGCCCGACGCCGACGCCACGGTCACCCTCGTCGAGGAGGCCGGGCGCCGCGTCGTACCGATGGCGCTCGACCTGACCCGCCGGGAGGCGTGTGACGAGGCGGTGCAGCGCACCGTCGACGAGTTCGGCGGTCTCGACGTCCTCGTCAACAACGCCGGCTACCAGATGGCCCGCGACCACGCGATCGAGGACTTCAGCGACGACCGGATCGACCGGACCTTCAAGACCAACCTCTACGCCCTGATGTGGCTGGTCCGCGCCGCCGTCCCGCACCTGCGCAAGCGTCCGGGCTGCATCATCAACAACGCCTCGATCCAGGCGTACGAGCCGTCCACGGCCCTCCTCGACTACGCCGCCACGAAGGCGGCGATCAACAACCTCACGGTCAACCTCGCGGCCTCCCTCGGTCCCGACGGAATCCGGGTGAACGCCGTCGCGCCGGGCCCGATCTGGACGCCCCTGCAGCCTGCGACCCAGGAGCCGGAGAAGGTCGAGAGGTTCGGCGCCGACACCCCGCTCGACAGGGCCGGGCAGCCGGCCGAGGTCGCACCCGCCTTCGTCTTCCTGGCCTCGCCCGCGGAGGCGTCGTACGTCTCCGGCACGGTGCTCGGCGTCACGGGCGGCAAGCCGGTGTTCTGACCGGGCGGGGCCCGGGTACCGCTCGTCCATGCCTGGTGAAGACAAGAACTCCGGAGAGCTGTCCGAGGTGTCCAGCCGCAAGGCGGCCGGTCCGGTGACGCCCGGTGACGCGGTCGCCGGTCACCCCTTCGACGACGACGTCCAGGAGGGCGCCGCGGGACCGGACGCGCGCACCGGCGACGAGGACGTCGACGCGGCGCAGGAGTACCACGTCGCGGACGGCGACCCCGAGGCCGTCGTGGACGAGGAGGACCTCGACCCCGAGGCCGTCGTCGACGAGGAGGACGGCTCGCCTGCCGACGAGGACGACGACGCCTACCCGCGCGTGCAGGACGTGGAGGAGGACCGCGCGTGACGCCCCCGGCGACGCTGGGGGACCACCAGCGGCCGCCCCGGCAGCTCGACCGCAACCTCGGCGAGCTGCTCCAGGAGCTGCGCGTCATGCAGACCGGCGTGCAGATCCTCACCGGCTTCCTGCTGACGGTGCCGTTCACCGAGCGCTTCCACGACCTGACCGCTGGGCAGCACCGGCTGTACCTCGGGATCCTCCTCGGTGCCGTCATCACCACCTGCACGATCGTGGCGCCCGTCTGCTACCACCGCCTGCTCTTCCGGCAGGGGGAGCGGGACTGGCTGGTCCGGGCGGCCCACCTGTGCTGCCTCGGCGGCATCGTCGGCCTGGGTGTTGTCTCGGCGGCCGTCGTCTACCTCGTCTTCGACGTGGTCCTCGGCGGATCCGCCGCACCGATCGCCGCGGCGGCGGTCGCGCTGGCCTTCATCGCGTTGTGGGCCGCGGTCCCGTTCACCCTGCGGGACCGCGAGCGATGATGCGGGCCTGGCGTACGACCGCCGTCGTGGTGCCCTTCCTGGTGCCCTTCCTGGTGACCGTCCTCGCCACCACGTCCGGCTGCTCGCTGGTGGGTCAGCCCGACGTGGCGGCGTGGGACCAGGAGGCGCGGCAGGCGGTGACCGACGCGACGAGCGAGGTCGCCACCGCACGGCTCGCGGTCGAGACCGCGCACGAGGAGCGGACCTGGTCGTCGTACACGGTGGTGCTGGTGGCGGACGCCGAGAAGGCGATGGGCACCGTGCAGGACGACACGTCCCGGCTGCAGGTGCCCGCCGGCCGCGACCAGGACGCCGAGGACCTCGAGGCGCTGCTCGACGAGGCGGCCACGGCGGTGCAGGACGCGCGCCAGCACGCCGTCGACGGACGGTACGACGACCGCGCGGTCCTCGTCGCGCTCGACCGCGCGGCGGACCGGCTCGAACGGGCCGAGAGCCGGTGGTGAGGTGCCGTGAAGCGCTACCTCAACGTCCTGCTGGGCGTGCTGACCGCCATCGGCGGGTTCGTCGACATCGGGGACCTGGTCACCAACGCCCAGGTCGGCGCCCGCTTCGGACTGTCCCTCGTCTGGGTGGTGGTGCTCGGCGTGGTCGGCATCTGCGTCTTCGCGGAGATGTCCGGGCGGATCGCCGCGGTGAGCGGGCGGGCGACCTTCGACCTCGTGCGCGAGCGGCTCGGGCCGCGGATGGGCTTCCTCAACCTGGTCGGCTCGATGCTGGTCACCCTGCTGACCTTCATCGCCGAGATCGGCGGCGTGGCGCTGGCGCTGCAGCTGGTGAGCTCGGTCAACCACGTGCTGCTGGTGCCCTTCGTCGCGGCCGCGGTGTGGATCGTCCTGTGGCGGGCGAAGTTCTCGTCGATCGAGAACGTCCTCGGCCTGCTGGGCCTGACCCTCATCGGCTTCGCGGTCGCGCTGTGGCAGCTCGGCCCGGACTGGGGTGAGCTGGCCTCGACCCTGTCGCCGGCCGAGAAGCCGGGAGCCGAGTCGTGGGCGACCTACGCCTTCTTCGGCGTCGCCCTCTTCGGCGCCGCGATGACGCCCTACGAGGTCTTCTTCTTCTCCAGCGGCGGCGTCGAGGAGCGGTGGACCAGCAAGGACATCGGCGTGATGCGCGCCAACGTCCTCATCGGCTTCCCGCTCGGCGGCATCCTGTCGGTCGCCATCGCCGGGTGCGCCGCGGTCGTGCTGATGCCGCAGGGGATCGCGGTGGAGACGCTCGGCCAGGTGGGGCTTCCCGTCGCGGTCGCCCTCGGCAAGGTCGGGCTGGCCGTGGTGGTGCTCGGCTTCTTCGCGGCCACCTTCGGTGCGGCGTGCGAGACCGGCCTGTCGACGGGCTACAGCCTGGCGCAGTACTTCGGCTTCCAGTGGGGCAAGTACGTCCGGACCCCCGAGGCGGCGGGCTTCCACGTGATCCTGCTCGTCATGACGGTGCTGGCCGCCGGCGTGCTGCTCACCGGGGTGGACCCGATCATGGTCACCGAGATCTCGGTGGTCTTCTCCGCGGTCGCGCTGCCGCTGACCTACTTCCCGATCCTCGTCGTCGCCAACGACCCGGACTACCTCGGCGAGCACCGCAACGGGCGCCTCGCCAACCTCCTCGGCCTCGTCTACCTGGTGGTCATCGTGGTCGCGGCCGTCGCTGCGATCCCGCTGATCATCGCGACCTCGATGGGACAGGGCTGATGACCGGTTCGTACGACGCCGCGCTCCACCTGCTCGACCGGCAGGTCGTCGACAGCGAGGGCCGCCTGGTGTGCAAGGTGGACGACATCGAGATCGCCACCGCACCCGACGGATCCCTCGTCCCCACCGGGATCCTGGTCGGGCTGCCGGCCCTGCTGCCGCGCTTCGGCCCGCACCTGGGCGGCGTCCTGACGCGGACCCACGCGCGGGTCTTCGACGCCCAGGCGCACCGGTCGGTGCCCGACGTCATCGACCTCGACCTGGTCGCCGAGGTCACCAGCGAGGTCCACCTGTCCGTGCCCCGGGCCGGGCTGCTCCGGCCGCGCGCCGAGGGCGAGGCGGGGGCGGACCGGCTCCGGCTGGGGCAGCTGCTCGAGCTACCGGTGGTCGCGCCGGCCGCAGCCGGCCTGCACCGCGGCGCCCGGGTGCTCGACGCGCGGATGGTCTCCGTGCCGGACGGGCGTCGTACCGTCGTGGACGCGCTGATCGTCGGACCCGGCCGGCCGGGCGCCCTGCTCGGCTACGACCGCCGGAGCGAGCCCGGCCCGTGGCTGGTCGCGGACCTGGTGCGGTGGCTGCACCGGCACGCGCGGGTGGTCGCGATGGGCCCGGGCGTCGAGGTCGACGTGGCCCAGCGCGAAGTCCGCGTCTCCGACCGGGCGTCTGTCACCCCCCTCCTCGGGTAGCGACTGGGGAGAAGCAGAGACCCCACGGACGGAGGACGCCATGCCCGGCAAGAAGCACGGCCCGGGGATCAAGAACCCCGACATGTACGAGGAGCTCCGCGAGGACGGCGCCAGCAAGGAGAAGGCCGCCCGGATCTCGAACGCGGCGAAGTCCGAGGGCGCCTCGGAGATCGGCCGTCGTGGCGGCAAGGCCGGCGACTACGAGGACTGGACCGTCGACGAGCTGCACGAGCGGGCCGCCGAGCTCGACATCGAGGGCCGCTCGTCGATGAACAAGGGCGAGCTCATCGACGCCCTGCGCAACCACTGAGCTCCCGGGCAGACGGCAGGCTTGCCGCCAGGCGGGCGTGGGTTCCACCGGAGGCAACCGCGAGCGCGGCAGCGCGGCGGGAGCCGCGCCTCCGGCAGCTTGCTGCCCCCACCTGCGGCGGAGACGCGCTCGCGCCCATGATCAGACCCAGCGGGTGAACCAGATCCGGTTCAGCCACTCGCTGTGGGTCAGCATCTGGTTGGTCCAGATCGGCCAGAACCACGCGAAGTTCAGCATCACCAGGATCACGAAGGCACCGCTCACGATCACCCCGGCGGTACGACGGGCCGAGGGCAGCCGGGAGGGGCCGATCATGGTGCCGATCGCGAGGGTGAGGGCGATGACGGTGAACGGCAGGACGGCGATCGCGTAGAAGATGAAGATCGGCCGGTCGTCGTACTGCATCCAGGGCAGCCAGGTCGACAGCGCGCCGACGACGGCGAGGCCGTACCTCCAGTCGCGCGCGCCGATCCACATCACGACCGCGAAGAGCAGCGCGACCACGCCGCCCCACCACAGCACCGGAGTGGGGAGCAGCAGGACCTGCTTGATGCAGTCGCTGTTCGCGGGGGCGTCGCAGCCCTCGGCGTCGGGGGAGATGTCGTTGGTGACGGCCACGCCGACCGGACGGTTGATGAGCAGCCAGCTGGACGGCTTCGACTCGTAGAAGTGCTCGGAGCAGTTCAGGAAGTGGGTGTGGAAGGTGTAGACGTCCTGGTGGTAGTACCAGAGCGAGCGCAGCGACTGCCACGCCTCACCGATGCCGTGGGCGTCCTTCTCGGTCGCGGTGGGCCACTTCCTCGAGTCGTCGAGGTCGGTCGCGACGTAGGAGTCGTCGTCCTTGGCGCAGTGCCCGTGGCCGGTGTACTGGCGGTACTGCGTCGAGCTGAGGTGCTCCTCGTACTCGTGCGCGTGGGCCAACCACCCGCCCCAGGTCGCGATGTAGACCAGGCCGGCCACGACCACGAGGTGCAGGAAGGCGGGTACGCCGTCGGCGAGCGCCCCCTTCGCCACGGCCCACCGGATGCCGAGCATCCGCCGCGCGCCCGCGCTCCAGACCCAGCACAGGACGCCGAACGCGGCCAGGGGGTAGAGCGCCGTCCACTTGGTCCCGACGGCCAGCCCGAAGCAGACGCCCGCGGCCAGCAGCCACGGCCGGAACAGGATCCGGCCGCCCCAGCCGTGCAGCGTGCCGTCGGCGGTGAGCGCGGCGCGGGCGGCCAGCCTGCGGCGCAGCCAGTCGCGGTCGGCGACCAGGCAGTGCACGCCGCACAGCAGGAAGAGCGCGAGGAAGATGTCGAGCAGCGCCAGCCTGGACAGCACGAAGTGCATGCCGTCGAGCATCAGCAGGAGGCCGGCGACGCAGCCGAGCATCGTGGAGCCGGTGAGGCGTCGTACCAGCCGGCACAGGACCAGGATCATCAGCGACCCGGCGACCACCGACGCGATCCGCCAGCCGAAGGGGTCCATGCCGAAGGCCTTCTCGCCGAGCGCGATCAGCCACTTGCCGACGTCGGGGTGCACGGCGAGCGACGGCTCGCCCGTCCACACGCCCTGGGTGTGCCCGGCGAGGATGTCGGCGTTGATGTCGGTCTTGGTGTTGCCGTCGACGTCGGTCAGGTAGGTCTGGATGTAGCCGTTGTTGAGCAGCGACCACGCGTCCTTGGCGTAGTACGTCTCGTCGAAGGCGAACCGGTCCGGGTCGCCGAGGTGGACCAGCCGCAGGCCGAGCGCGAGCAGCGTGACGCCCAGCGGCCCCAGCCAGCCGACCAGCCGGTCGCGGCCGCGCAGGCCCCGGAGCGGGCCGAGCGCCCGGTCGATGGCGTGCGGAACGCGTCGCCCGGTCGCCGTCGTGGACAGCGTCGTCAGGCTGCGTGGGCCCGCGGACGTGCGGGCCTCCTCCTCGGCGACGGTCACGGTCCGGAAGCCTAGCTCCGGTGGTCGAGGAGGTTGCGCAGCAACCGTCCCGAGACCCGGCTGCAAGGATGGAGCCGTGACTGGAGTCCTCGTCCTCGCGGGCACGCCGATCGGCCAGGCGGGCGACGCGCCGCCACGGCTCGCCGCGGAGCTGGCCGGCGCCGACGTCGTCGCGGCGGAGGACACCCGACGGCTGCGCCGGCTCACGACCGACCTCGGCATCGAGCTCGGCGGCCGGGTGGTGTCCTACTTCGAGGGCAACGAGTCCGCGCGCACGCCGTCCCTCGTGGAGGCGCTGCTCAACGGTGATCGGGTCGTGCTCGTCACCGATGCCGGCATGCCGAGCGTCTCCGACCCCGGCTACCGGCTGGTCGCCGCGGCCGTGGAGGCGGGCATCCGGGTGACCGCGGTCCCCGGCCCCTCGGCGGTGCTGACCGCGCTGGCGGTCTCGGGGCTGCCGGTCGACCGGTTCTGCTTCGAGGGCTTCCTGCCGCGCAAGGCTGGCGAGCGCTCCCGCCGACTCGCCGACCTCGGCGCCGAGCAGCGCACAATGGTCTTCTTCGAGGCGCCGCACCGCACGGAGGCCGCCCTGGAGGCGATGCGCGACGTGTTCGGGGCCGAGCGCGCCGCGGCGGTGTGCCGCGAGCTGACCAAGACCCACGAGGAGGTACGCCGCGGCCCGCTCGGCGACCTGGTCACGTGGGCGGCCGACGGCATCCGCGGCGAGGTGACGATCGTCGTCGCCGGCGCCGACCCCGCAGCAGCCGTGGCGACCGATCCCGCGAGCCTGCGCGCTGCCGTGGCCGGGCTCGAGGAGTCCGGCATGCGGCGCAAGGACGCGATCGCCGCGGTCGCCGTACAGGCTGGGATCCCGAAACGCGACGTCTACCAGGTGGTGCACATCGATGACTGACAAGCCCGACACGATCTCGGGGACCGGGCGGATCACGACGGTCCGACGCGACTCCCTCACCTTCGACGTGTACGACGACGGTCCGGCCGACGGCGAGGTCGTGGTCCTGCTCCACGGGTTCCCCGAGCGGGCCAGCTCGTGGCGGCTGGTCGCACCGCAGCTGCACGACGCGGGCTACCGCACGCTGGCGATCGACCAGCGCGGCTACTCGCGCGGTGCCCGGCCGAAGCGGCGCCGTGACTACCGGATCGAGGAGCTGGTCGCCGACGTGATGGCGCTGGTCGACGCGGCGGTCGGTCCCGAGGGACGGGTGCACGTGGTGGGCCACGACTGGGGCGCCGTCGTCGCCTGGGGCGTCGCGCAGCAGCACCCCGACCGCGTCGCGACCCTCACCGCCGTGTCGGTGCCGCACCCGATGTCCTTCGTGACGGCGATGGCGCGCTCGGGACAGGTGCTGAAGTCCTGGTACATGCTCGCCTTCCAGGTGCCCATGATCCCCGAGCTGGTCGTGGGCCGGCTCGGCAAGGCGTCGGACCGCCAGCTGGCGGCGTCGGGCATGACGCGCGAGGACCTCGACCGCGTGCAGCGCGAGATCGTCGACGACGGTGCGCTGCCCGGCGCGCTCGGCTGGTACCGGGCCCTGCCGCTCAACAAGCCCCGCGACATGCGGTTGAAGGTGTCGGTCCCGACGACGCTGGTGTGGAGCGACGGTGACATCGCCGTCGGCCGCTGGAGCGCGGAGAACAACCACCGCTGGGTGGAGGGTCCCTACCGCCTCGTCGAGCTGAAGGGCGTCTCGCACTGGATCCCGACGCAGGCGCCGGACGAGCTGGCTGAGGCGATCCTCGACCGGCTGGGCTCGGCCAGCACCCGGTCGTGAGCGCCCGGTCGTGAGCGACGAGAGGCCGCCCGCCCCCGAGCCGCTGCCCCATCCGGTCGTCGACAACCACTGCCACCTCGACATCGGGCGGGGCGAGCCGGCCCGGGACGCCGGTGAGGCGATCGCGGCAGCAGCCGCCGTCGGCGTACCCCGCATCGTGCAGATCGGCTGCGACCTGCCCGGCGCCCGCTGGGCGGTGGCGGCAGCGGCGGAGCACACCGCGCTGGTCGCCGGCGTCGCGCTCCACCCCAACGAGGCGCCGCGGATCCTCGCCGGTGGTGGCCGGGCGGCGCTCGAGGCGGCGTGGGACGAGATCGAGCAGCTGGCCGGAGCGCACGACAAGGTGCGCGCGGTGGGGGAGACCGGCCTCGACGCGTTCCGCACCGGCGAGGACGGCCGGGCCGTCCAGGTCGAGTCCTTCGCGCGGCACATCGACATCGCCAAGCGCCTCGGCAAGACGCTGGTGATCCACGACCGCGACACCCACGACGAGGTGCTGGAGGTGCTCGACGCCGAGGGCGTGCCCGAGCGCTGGGTGATGCACTGCTTCTCCGGCGACGCCGACTTCGCCCGCGCCTGCCTGGACCGCGGCGCCCACCTGTCCTTCGCCGGGACGGTCACCTTCAAGAACGCCGAGCCCCTGCGCGAGGCCCTCCGCATCGCCCCGCAGGACCGGCTGCTCGTGGAGACCGACGCGCCCTACCTGACGCCGGCGCCGTACCGCGGTCGCACCAACGCGTCGTACCTGGTCCCGGTGACGATGCGGCTCATGGCGGCCGAGCGAGGCGAGGATCTCGGCGAGCTCTGCGCGGCCGTCGACGCGAACACCGAGCGGGCCTTCAGCGGCGGCTGGTGAGCCCTCGCCACTGCTAACAAAAGTTAGCAAAACGGCGTGAGACGGGTCACCCGCTGAGCGTGGAGAGGGCTCTCAGGAGTTGCGATCCGCGCTTGCTCTTGTTCTGGTAGATGCGACGGCCGGGATCGGACAGCAGCATCCCGACCAGTTTCTCTCGGGTTCTGGGGGGCCGCTCGCGTGCGGGCACACTCTCCGGGAGGCACTGGTCGACCGAGGCCCGGGGAGTTCGAACATCGGAGAATCGTGCGAGTTGCGCGCCCTCACCTTGCCCAGTCCCTGCGGGGAATCGTCCAGAAGCTGACCGAGAGCCGCGTGGCCCTCGTCGCCACGATCGTCGGGGTCCTCCTCGCGGTCTCCACGGTGACCTATGGCTACACCTCGCTCTCCACCGAGGTCACGCTCGCCGTCGACGGCAAGGAGCGCACCGTCAGCACGTTCGGCGACACCGTCCAGGACGTCCTCGACGCCGAAGGCATCGAGCTCGCCTCCCGTGACGTGGTGCAGCCCAGCGTCGACGAGGAGATCGAGAGCGGCGACCGCATCTCCGTCCGGTACAGCCGGCCGATTGAGCTGACCGTCGACGGCACGACCTCCACCCACTGGGTGACCGCCACCGACGTCGAGGGCGCACTCGCCCAGATCGGCGTCGTGTACGCCGACAGCCGGCTCTCGACCAGCCGTGGCGCGGACATCGACCGCGGCGGCGCCGAGATCGAGGTCATCACCCCGAAGAAGCTCGTCCTCGAGCTCGCCGGCAAGAAGGCCGTCACCCGCACCGTCCCCGCGCTGACCGTCGAGGACGCCCTCGCCGAGGTCGGCGTCGAGCTCGACGAGTTCGACAAGGTCCGGCCCGCCCGTACCGCCAAGGTCGAGGACGGCGACCGCATCGTCTTCACCGACATCGCGCAGCGCAAGCGCCGCGTCGAGGACGAGGTCGTGCCCGCTCCGGTCAAGGAGGTCGAGGACGACTCGATGTACGAGGGCGAGCGCAAGGTCGTCACCGAGGGCGTCGACGGCGTCCGCGACGTGACCTACCGCGTCATCGTCCGCAACGGCGACGTCGTCAAGCGGATCGTGCTGACCCAGGACGTCACCAGGGCGCCGCGCGCCGAGGTCGTCCACGTCGGCACCAAGTCCGTCGCCGCCAACTTCGCCGGTGGCAACACCGTCTGGGACCGCCTCGCGCAGTGCGAGTCGGGCGGCAACTGGGCGATCAACACCGGCAACGGCTACTACGGCGGCCTGCAGTTCAACGTCGGCACGTGGCGTGCCTACGGCGGCACCGGCTACCCGCACCAGGCCTCCCGGGAGACCCAGATCGCGATCGCGACGAAGGTCCGCGATGCGTCCGGCGGCTACGGCGCCTGGCCGGGCTGCGCTGCCTCGCTGGGCCTGCCCCGCTGAGCCACCCGCACCTCCCACCGACGGCGAGCGGACCCCTGGTCCGCTCGCCGTCGGCGTCCCCGCACGGGCGAGCGCGGGCTTCTGCGCCCGCGGGCCCTACGCTTGAGCCCATGACCGAGACCTCAGCGCCGCGCCTGCTCGGCCCGGCCGAGGTCCGCGAGCTCGCCGCGCGGCTGGACCTGCGCCCGACCAAGCAGCGCGGGCAGAACTTCGTGATCGACGCCAACACCGTGCGCCGGATCGTGCGCGAGTCCGGGGTCGTCGACGGCGAGGTCGTCGTCGAGGTCGGGCCCGGGCTCGGCTCATTGACTCTTGCTCTGCTCGAGGTCGGCGCCACGGTCACCGCGATCGAGGTCGACCCGCTGCTGGCGGCCGAGCTGCCCTCGACCATCGCCGCGTTCGCGCCCGCGCAGGCCGACCGGTTCCAGGTCGTGCTCGCGGACGCGCTGACGGTCGACGTCGTACCGGGTCCGGCGCCGCAGGCGCTCGTCGCCAACCTGCCCTACAACGTCTCGGTGCCGGTGCTGCTGCACCTCATGGCGCTCCTGCCGTCGCTCGAGCACGGGCTGGTCATGGTCCAGGCCGAGGTCGCCGACCGGCTGGCCGCCCCACCGGGGTCCAAGACCTACGGCGTGCCGTCCGCCAAGGCCGCGTGGTTCGCGGACGTCCGCCGTGCCGGCGCCATCGGACGCAACGTCTTCTGGCCCGCGCCCAATGTCGACTCCGGGCTGGTCGCGTGGACGCACCACGCGCCCCCGACCGACGAGGTCACCCGCGAGCAGGTGTTCGCGGTCATCGACGCCTCCTTCGCGCAGCGGCGCAAGGCCCTGCGCGGTGCCCTGCGCAACCTGGCCGGTGGGTCGGGACCGGCCGAGGCCGCGCTCCTCGCCGCCGGCATCGACCCGCTGACGCGGGGCGAGGCGCTCGGCATCGACGAGTTCGTCGCGCTGACCATCGCGCTCCAGGAGCACGCCGTGGTGCCGGGCGGCGCCGATGAGTGAGGCGATGGTCGAGCCGACCCACCGGGTGACCGTGCGCGCGCCCGCCAAGATCAACCTCCACCTCGGCGTCGGCGGCCCACGCGCCGACGGCTTCCACCCGCTGGCGACGATCTACCAGGCCGTCGGCCTGTACGACGACGTGACGGTCGCCGACGCGCCCGACTGGTCGGTCGGGCTGACCGCCCCCATCGACGGGGTCCCGCTCGACGACGACAACATCGCGATCAGGGCCGGTCGCGCGCTCGTCGCCCACCACGGCCTCGACCTGGCGGCGCGGATCACGATCGCCAAGGGCATCCCGGTGATGGGCGGCATGGCCGGCGGGTCGGCCGACGCCGCAGCGACCCTGCTCGCGCTCGACCGCCTGTGGGACCTGCAGACCAGCGACGAGGACCTGTTGCGGATCGCCGGCGAGCTCGGCAGCGACGTGCCCTTCGCCCTGCTCGGCGGCACCGCGCTCGGGACCGGGCGCGGCGAGGTGGTGACGCCGATCCCCGACCGGAGCTCGGTGTGGTGGGTCGTCGTCCTCTCCGACGAGGGCCTGTCGACGCCGGCCGTCTACCGGCACTTCGACGTGCTCGCGCCCGACGCCGTTGCGGACCCCCCGGTGCCCCAGGCGCTCGTCGACGCGCTCGCCGAGGGCTACACCGACGAGGTCGGTGCCCTGCTCCACAACGACCTGTGGCCCGCGGCGCGCGACCTGCGCCCCGACCTCGTCGACGTCGAGGCCCAGCTGAGGATCCTCGGACCCGACGGCGTCCTGCTGTCCGGCTCGGGCCCGACCCTGTTGATGTTGTACGAGGACGTCGAGGAGGCGCGGAGCGCAGTGGCGGACCTGACCGAGCGCGGCTTCCGGTGCACGATCGCGCCGGGCCCGGTCGCCGGAGCCCACGTGGTGACCTATGCCTGATCCCGGCCAAGGCCGGAGCCTGCTCAACCTGGAGCGGGTCTCGAAGGCCTACGGCGTCCGTCCCCTGCTCTCCGACGTCTCCCTCGGCGTCGCCGCCGGCGAGCGGATCGGCATCGTCGGACGCAACGGCGACGGCAAGACGACCCTGCTGCGGATCATGACCGGAGCCGAGGAGCCGGACGAGGGCCGGGTCTCGCGCCAGCGCGGGCTCCTCGTCGGCGTACTCGCCCAGCACGACGACTTCGATGACTCCCACACCGTGCGCGAGGTGGTGCTGCAGGGCAAGGCCGACCACGAGTGGGCCGCCGACGCCCGCCTGCGCGAGATCGTCGACGTCCTGCTCGCCGGTGTCGACCTCGACCGCGCGGTCGCGGGCCTGTCCGGTGGGGAGCGCCGGCGATGTTCCCTGGCGGGCCTGCTGCTGGGGGAGCACGACCTGGTGATCCTCGACGAGCCGACCAACCACCTCGACGTCGAGGCGGTCGCGTGGCTCGCCGCCCACCTCGCCGCCCGTCCGTCCGCCCTCGTCGTGGTCACCCACGACCGCTGGTTCCTCGACGCGGTCTGCCAGCAGACCTGGGAGGTCCACGACGGCGTCGTCGACAGCTACGAGGGCGGGTACGCCGCCTTCGTGCTCGCCAAGGCCGAGCGCCAGCGCCAGGCCGCGGCCTCGGAGGTACGCCGGCAGAACCTCGTCCGCAAGGAGCTCGCCTGGCTGCGCCGCGGCGCACCCGCCCGGACCTCGAAGCCGAAGTTCCGCATCGACGCCGCCAACGCACTGATCGAGGACGTCCCGCCGCCGCGCGACCGGCTCGAGCTCCAGCGCTTCGCCGCGCAGCGGCTCGGCAAGGACGTGATCGACGTCGAGGACGTCGACTTCTCGCGTGGCACCCGCCAGCTGCTGAGCCACGCGACCTGGCGCCTCGGGCCCGGCGACCGCGTCGGTCTGGTCGGCGTCAACGGCGCCGGCAAGACCTCGGTCCTGTCCCTGCTCGCCGGCGAGGCCGCTCCCCAGGTCGGGCGGGTCAAGCACGGCCGCACCGTCGCCCTGCAGCACCTCTCGCAGGCCGTCGAGTTCGACGACCCGGAGGCCCGCGTCCTCGCCACCGTGGAGGGAATCCGCCGGGTCACCCGTACGGCGGACGGCGAGATCTCCGCGACGTCGATGCTCGAGCGCTTCGGGTTCACCGGCGACAAGCTCACCGCGCGGGTCGGCGACCTCTCCGGCGGCGAGCGACGCCGGTTCCAGCTGCTGCGACTGCTGCTCACCGAGCCGAACGTGCTGCTCCTCGACGAGCCCACCAACGACCTCGACATCGAGACCCTCAACGTGCTCGAGGACTTCCTCGACGGCTGGCCGGGCACCCTCGTCGTGGTCTCGCACGACCGCTACTTCCTCGAGCGCGTCACCGACTCGGTCTGGGCGCTGCTCGGCGACGGCCAGATCTCGATGCTGCCGCGCGGCGTGGACGAGTACCTCGAGCGCCGGGCCCAGGCCATGCACCTCGAGGTCGCCCCGCCGCCCGCGGCACCTGCTGGTCCCGTCATTGATCGGGTAGCCGGCGAGGAACCAGCCGGCGGATCGAGATCGACGGCCAAGCCCGGCTCCGCCGAGGAGCGGGCCGCGAAGAAGACGGTCGCCCGCCTCGACAAGGTGCTCGCCCGGCTCGCCGAGCGCGAGGCGGAGCTCACCGCGGAGCTGGCGGCCCACGCGTCCGACCCCGGGAAGCTCACGGAGATCTCCCAGGCGCTCGGGGAGCTGCACGAGGAGAAGGAAGCCGCCGAGCTCGAGTGGCTGGAAGCCGCGGAGCTGCTGGAGTAGCCCGAGCGCGCGACCGTCAGTCCGCGAACGGCACGAGCAGGCGCCGCAACAGGTCGGCGAGCTCGGTCTGGTCCTTCTCGGACAGCCCGGTGAGCAGGTCCCGCTCGGCGTCGAGGAGCGCCGCGAAGGCGCCGTCGACGGCCTCCTTGCCCTCGGGGGTGAGGCGCACCAGCACGCCGCGCCGGTCCGAGGGGTCGGGGTGGCGCTCGACCAGGCCGCGGGTGGCCAGCCGGTCGACCCGGTTGGTCATGGTCCCGCTCGTCACCAGCGTCTCGCGCAGCAGCCGCCCGGGGGAGAGCTCGTAGGGCCGCCCTGCCCGCCGCAGCGCGGCGAGCACGTCGAACTCCCACGACTCGATGTCGTGCGCCGTGAACGCCTGGCGCCGCGCGCGGTCGACGTGGTGCGCGAGGCGCGAGATCCGGCTGAACACGGCGACCGGACCGAGGTCGAGGTCGTCACGCTCGCGCGCCCACGCCTCCACCAGGTCGTCCACCTCGTCCCGCATGGCAGCACCCTATCCGATGCGTCGAGAATCTTGATGTCAAGATACTGAGGGCATAGGGTCGGGCCGTGGACCAGCGCACCACCGCCCTCGACCGGATCACCCTGACCAGCCTCGTGTGGGGCGAGGTCGACGACACGGCACGCCCGCTCGCCGTCCTCCTGCACGGCTTCCCCGACACCGCCCACACCTGGCGCCACCTCGGCCCGGAGCTCGCCGCGACGGGCTACCGCGTCGTCGCGCCGTTCACCCGCGGCTACGCCCCGAGCGGGATCCCGGCGGACGGCAGCTACCACGTGCCGGCGCTGATGGACGACGCCCTCGCCCTCCACCGCGCGTACGACGGCGACGACCGCGCGCTGCTCGTCGGGCACGACTGGGGCGCGATCACGGCCAACGGCATCGCGGCGTCCGATGCCAACCCGTTCGCCGACGTCGTCTCGCTCGCGGTCCCGCCGTTCTCCGCGATGAACCCGCGCAGCGACGACCTGACCCGCTGGCTGCGGATCCTGCCGCGGCAGGCTGGCATGAGCTGGTACACCCTCTTCAACCAGCTGCCCGGCCTCCCCGAGCGCACCTTCGAGCGGCTCGTCGCCCACCTGTGGCGGCGCTGGTCGCCCGGCTTCGACGCCACCGAGGACCTCGCCCACCTCGCGGCCGCGCTGCCCGACGACGCCCACCGCTCCGCGGCGATCGGCTACTACCGCGCCCAGCCGCGCACCTGGCGGCTGCCGGCGCGCTACCAGCCGCTGGCCCGCGACTGGACCGGCGCGCCAAAGGTGCCGCTGCTCTTCCTGCAGGGCGCCGACGACGGCTGCCTCGACGCGCGCTGGGCAGCCCGGATCGGGGACCGGCTGCCCGCCGGCAGCCGGGTCGCCGTCGTGGAGGACGCGGGGCACTTCCTCCAGCTCGAGCGGCCCGACGTGGTCAACGCCCGGATCCTCGAGTACCTCCACGAGCGAGCGGCGGCCCGCTCGTGACCAGCACCTGGGACCCGGGTCGCTATCTCGCGTTCGCCGGCGAACGTGGACGCCCCTTCGTCGACCTGGTCGCGCGCATCGACGCCACCGACCCGCGGGTCGTCGTCGATCTCGGCTGTGGTCCTGGCAACCTCACCTCCCTCCTGGCCGATCGCTGGCCTGCTGCCGCGGTCACCGGTGTCGACTCCAGTGCCGACATGGTGCGCGCCGCCTCCGACAGTCCGGCCGCGGAGCGCGTGGTCTTCCACAGGCAGGACCTGCGGGACTGGCTGCGCGAGGCCGAGCCGGGCCAGGTCGACGTCCTGGTCTCGAACGCGACCCTCCAGTGGCTGCCCGAGCACCTCGACCTCCTGCCCGCCCTGGCCGAGGCCGTCGCACCCGGTGGCTGGCTCGCCTTCCAGGTGCCCGGCAACCACCTCGCTCCCAGCCACACCCTCCTCGCGGAGCTGGCCGCCGAGCCGCCGTACGACGTCCACACGGCCGGCGCCGCCCGGGTCGGCGCACACGACGCCGTGACCTACCTTCGCGCGCTCCAGGCGCTGGGCTGCGAGGTCGATGCGTGGGAGACGACCTACCTCCATGTGCTGCACGGGGAGGACCCGGTCTTCACCTGGGTCTCCGGCACCGGCGCCCGGCCGATCCTGCACGCCCTGCCCGAGGACCTCCGCGGTCGCTTCGAGGAGGAGTACAAGGCGCGGCTCCGGGCGGCGTACCCGGACGACGGCCACGGCGTGGTGCTGCCCTTCCGGCGGATCTTCGTCGTCGCGCGCGTGCCGTAGAACACCTTGCCCGGCTTTGTTACTCGCGAGTAATCTCGACCCATGACTCAGGTGCACAACCTCTGGAAGACGACCACCGGCCTCCCCGTCGTCGGCGGCACGATCGGCAAGCGCGTCTTCTCGATCGCCTTCGCGCAGAAGGCGCCCTACTTCGCGACCATCCACCCCCGGGTGACCGAGATGGGGCCCAACCACTGCGAGGTCGTGATCCCCAAGCGGCGCAGCGTGCAGAACCACATCGGCACGGTCCACGCGATCGCCATGTGCAACGGCCTCGAGATGGCGATGGGCGGCCTCGCCGAGTCGACGATCCCCAGCAGCAAGCGGTGGATCCCCAAGGGCATGAGCATCTCCTACACGGCCAAGGCGACCGGTGACGTCACCTGCATCGCCGAGACCGACCAAGAGCAGTGGGACACCGCCGAGGGCGACCTGCCCGTGCGGGTCCGCGGCGAGCTCGCCGACGGCACCGTCGTCATCGAGGGCACGATCACGCTCTGGGTGACCTCGAAGAAGAAGTAGGCGACTCGGCCGGGGCCGCGCCGGTCAGACAGGCCCGCCCCGGTCGTTGTCGATCCCTGCCGCGACGGAGACGACGTCGATCTTCTTCTCGCCGACGAAGCGCCTCTGGATCCAGGTCGCGAGCAGGGTCAGCAGCAGGTTGAGCCCGACATAGAGAACCGCCAGCACGATGGCCGTCGGCACCTGGTTGTGGAACTCCTTGTAGATCGACTGGCCGACCCTGGTCAGGCCGGGCGCGGCGACGGCGTAGCCGAGGCTGGTGTCCTTCAGGGCGACGACCATCTGGCTGATGATGGCCGGAAGCATGACCTTCACGGCCTGCGGCAACAGGATGATGGTCATGACCTGGGTCTTGCGCATGCCGATCGCGTACGCCGCCTCCGCCTGCCCCTTCGGCACGGCGTTGACGCCGGCGCGGACCACCTCCGCGAGCACGGCGCCGTTGTAGCAGGTGAGTGCGATGACCACCGTGAAGAACCCCGAGCGCTGGTCGATCCACAGGAAGCTGCCCTGTACCGAGATGAACCACATGTAGAAGACGAAGAACATCATCAGCAGCACGGGCATGGCGCGGAAGAACTCGACGACGACCCATGCCGGCCAGCGGATGAAGGCGTGGTCGGACATCTTGGCGACGCCGAACAGGAAGCCGAAGACGACGGCGCCGATGATCGCGAACACCGCCATGGTCACCGTGTCGACCAAGCCGTCGAGGATGAGGGCGCTGAGGTAGTCCGGCGTCACGAAGGGCTCCCAGAGCCCGTACTCGAACTGGCCGTCGTTGTTGAGCTTCACGACCGCGTAGACGACGGCGGCGATGATGCCCGCCGATGCGATCGCGGTGTACATCCGGTGCCGCATCCGGGTGGCGGGACCGGGGGCGTCGAAGAGGACACTCGCGGCCATCAGGCGATCCTCCAGCGTCGTTCGAAGGTCAGCGAGATCATCGACACGATCTCGACCAGCACGATGTAGCCGATGGCGAAGGCGAGGAAGATCCCGATCCGCTGGCTGCTGTAGTCGTTGGTCAGGCCGCGCATGGTCGCGGTGGCCTCGGCGAGGAAGAAGATCGCGGCGACCGAGGTGTTCTTGAGCATCGCGATGAGTGCACTCGCGACGGGTGGCACGGACGCGCGGATCGCCTGGGGGAGCACGACCTGGGTCATCACGCCGCTGAACGGCAGGCCGATGGCCCGCGCGGCCTCGGCCTGGCCCATCGGCACCGCGTTGACCCCGGAGCGCAGGCCCTCGCAGACGAAGCACGCGGTGTACAGGCTCAGCGCGACGAACGCCGTGGCGAACGCCGAGGTGAAGTCGTAGCTGCCGATGTGCACCTGCACCCACCTGAAGTTGATGCCGATGATCGGCGCCGCGAAGTGGAAGAAGATGAAGATCAGGACCAGCGGGGTGTTGCGCACGACCGACACGTAGACCGCGGCCAGCGAACGCAGCACGGCGATCGGGCCCACGCGCATCGCGACGAGCAGGGTGCCCAGAACCAGGGAAGCAACGGCGCACACGAGGAACAGGGCCAGCGTGTATCCGAATCCCTTGAAGAACTCGTCGAGGTTGTCGAGCACTGCGCTCAACGGGATCCCCTCTCCGTCCGGGGAGCTGGGGCCCGTCCTGCGACGGGCCCCAGCTCCGGAGTCATGCGTGGGTCACTTGCAGGGCTGCAGCGTGGGCGGCTCGGGCGTCTCGACGCCCGATGGCCCGAGCGTCAGCTCGAACGCCTCGGCCCACGACCCGTCCTCGAACGCCGCCTTGAGGACACCGTCGATCCACTCACACATCTCGGGGTGGTCCTTGCCGTAGCCGACGCCGATGTTCTCGGTGGAGAACTGGTCGCCGACGACCTTGAGCTGACCCTCGTTCTGGGCGGCGAGCCCGGCGAGGATCGTGCCGTCGGTCGACATGGCCTCGTAGGTGCCGTCGAGGACCTTCTCCGCGCACTCGGAGTACGAGTCGGCGCCGACGCCCTTGGCGCCCTTGGCCTTGACGTTCTCGAGCGAGGTCGATCCGGTGACGGAGCAGACCTCCTTGCCCTTGAGGTCGTCGATGCCGGTGACGTCGCTGTCCTCCTTCACCAGGACCTGCTGGCCGGTGACCATGTAGGGGCCTGCCTGGCCGACGACCTTCTGCCGATCGTCGGTGATCGAGTACGACGCCAGGACGATGTCGACCTTGCCCGACTCCAGGTAGGGCTCGCGGTTGTCGGAGATCGTCTCCTCCCAGTTGACCTTGTCGCTGGCAGGGTCGATGCAGAGGTCGGCGATCAGCAGCTTGGCGATCTCGATGTCGAAGCCCTTCGGCACGTCGTCCGTCGCGCCCTGGAAGCCGACGCCCGGCTGGTCGGTCTTGTGGCCGACGTTGATCGTGCCGGCCTTGGCCAGCTCGGCCATCCGCGATCCCTCGTCGAACTTCTTGTCGCAGTCGCTCTTCGCGTCGACGTCACGTCCCTCGTCGTCGCTCCCCGCATCGCCGCACGCTGCCAACCCGGCAGCGATCGCGATGCCCGCAGTGGTGGCCGCAAAGGCCTTCCTCAGTCGCATCCTTCTTTGTCCTCTCCTTGCCGAGATCTGGTTCGAACGGGTCAGTGCTTGAGGATCTTGCCGAGGAAGTCCTTGGCGCGATCGCTCTGCGGATTCGTGAAGAAGCTCTCCGGGTCGGCCGACTCGACGATGCGTCCGTCGGCCATGAACACCACCCGGTTGGCGGCGGTGCGGGCAAAACCCATCTCGTGGGTGACCACGATCATCGTCATGCCGCGCTCGGCGAGGTCGACCATGACCTCGAGGACCTCCTTGATCATCTCGGGGTCCAGCGCCGAGGTCGGCTCGTCGAAGAGCATCACCTTCGGCTCCATCGCGAGCGCCCGGGCGATCGCGACGCGCTGCTGCTGCCCACCGGAGAGCTGGGCGGGGTACTTCGCCGCCTGGTGCCCGACGCCGACCCGGTCGAGCAGCTCCTTCGCGCGCGCCTCGGCCTCGGCCTTCGGCGTCTTGCGCACCTTGATCGGGCCGAGCGTGACGTTCTCGAGGATCGTCTTGTGGGCGAACAGGTTGAAGCTCTGGAACACCATGCCCACGTCGGCGCGGTGCGCGGCGAGGGCCTTGCCCTCCTGGGGGAGCGGCTTGCCGTCGACCTTGATGTCGCCCTGGTCGACGGTCTCGAGCCGGTTGATCGTGCGGCAGAGCGTGGACTTGCCGGAGCCGGACGGGCCGATGACGACCACGACCTCGCCCTTGGTCACGGTGAGCTCGATGTCCTGGAGGACATGCAGCTCGCCGTACCACTTCTGGACGCCGTGCAGCTCCACGAGCGGCTCGCCGGAGCGAGCCTTGCCGAGATCAACCGCTGCGTCATCGGAGACGGTCATGCGTTCGGACGCTAGCGGGTGATCCGTCCCACCGGCTAGTGCGACAGGCGGAAGAGATCATTTCGTGACGAGCGCTGATCGCATCCGATGGTCCGGCCGGAGCCGGTCGGCGTCAGAAGACCGCCGGCACCACGCTGAGTGCCAGCCCGAGCGCGATCGCCCCCACCGCCAGGGGTACGGCGAGCCGGCCGGCCCGCGACGGCACCGGCTCGTCGGCGGCGGTGATGCCCATGTCGCGGCGCCACTCGGCCTCCTCCTGCTCCCACACGCCGGTCGGCGTCACCGCGCGCAGCCCGCCGCCGATGGCGAGGAGCAGCAGCGTGAAGGTGCCGCCGGCGACCGTGAGCACAGTCAGGATCGCGCGCACGCCGCGGGTGTCGGTGCCGAACATCAGCCCGGCGCCCAGCAGGACCGCGACCGCGAGGGCGACGATGCTCAGGATGCTGCCGATGACCTGGTTGTGGCGGGCGACGAAGCCGGGGGGAGCGGTGTCAGCCATGCGCCGAGACTATGACACCGGCGCCGTGATCGAGATTCGGGCGGCGGCCCCCTGCCGCCGTACCCTTTTCCTGCCATGACCAGCACCGCAGCCCCCACCGAGCAGAGGACCTACGAGGTCCGCACCTACGGGTGCCAGATGAACGTGCACGACTCCGAGCGCCTCTCCGGCCTGCTCGAGGACGCCGGGTACCTCGCCGCCGCCGAGGGTGAGCAGGCCGACGTGGTCGTGTTCAACACCTGCGCGGTGCGGGAGAACGCCGACAACCGGCTCTACGGCAACCTCGGCCACCTCGCGCCCGTGAAGGCCAGCCGGCCCGGGATGCAGATCGCCGTCGGCGGCTGCATGGCGCAGAAGGACCGCGACACCGTGGTGAGGAAGGCGCCGTGGGTCGATGTCGTCTTCGGCACCCACAACATCGGCTCCCTGCCCGCGCTGCTCGACCGGGCGCGCGTCCAGCAGGAGGCGCAGGTCGAGATCCTCGAGTCGCTCGACGTGTTCCCCTCGACGCTGCCGACCAAGCGGGAGTCCGCGTACGCCGCCTGGGTGTCGGTCAGCGTCGGCTGCAACAACACCTGCACCTTCTGCATCGTCCCCAGCCTGCGTGGCAAGGAGAAGGACCGCCGGCCCGGCGAGATCCTCGCCGAGATCGAGGCGCTCGTCGCCGAGGGCGTCTCCGAGATCACCCTGCTCGGGCAGAACGTCAACGCCTACGGCGTCGAGTTCGGTGACCGGCAGGCCTTCTCGAAGCTGCTGCGGGCCTGCGGCGAGATCGAGGGCCTGGAGCGGGTCCGCTTCACCAGCCCGCACCCCGCGGAGTTCACCGACGACGTCATCGAGGCGATGGCCGAGACGCCCAACGTCATGCCCAGCCTGCACATGCCGCTGCAGTCCGGCTCGTCGAAGGTGCTCAAGGACATGCGCCGGTCCTACCGGCAGGAGAAGTTCCTCGGGATCATCGAGCGGGTCCGCGCCGCCATGCCCGACGCCGCGATCACCACCGACATCATCGTCGGCTTCCCCGGTGAGACCGAGGCGGACTTCCAGGAGACGCTGAAGGTGGTGCGCGAGTCGCGCTTCGCCGGCGCCTTCACCTTCCAGTACTCCAAGCGCCCCGGCACGCCCGCCGCCGAGCTCGACGACCAGGTCCCGCAGGCCGAGGTCACCGACCGCTACAACCGGCTGGTCGACCTGGTCAACGAGATCACCTGGGACGAGAACAAGCAGTTCGTCGGCCGCGAGCTCGAGCTCATGGTCGCCGAGGGCGAGGGCCGCAAGGACGCCGAGACGCACCGGCTCTCCGGGCGCGCGCCCGACAACCGCCTGGTCCACTTCGAGGCCGACTTCTCGCAGGTCGACGGCGAGCCGCGGCCCGGCGACATGGTCACCGTCGAGGTCACCTACGCCGCCCCGCACCACCTGGTCGCGGACGGGCCCGTGCGCGCGCTGCGGCGTACCCGCTCGGGCGACGCGTGGGAGCGCCGTACGACGGAGCCCCCGGCCGCCGGACCGGCCGTCGGCCTCGGGATGCCGTCGGTCGGCGTACCCGCCCCGCTGCCCGAGGCGCCCGCCTGCGGTTGAGCAGGTGACGGCGCTGGGCTAGGTTCAGGGGCGATGCCAGCGAATGATCCAACGATTCTCGCAACCTCGGGCGGCATCGTTCCTGGCGCACGGACGCGCTGGAGTGTCGGCCCGCTGACGCGTCATGCCGTCGACCTCGCTGGCGTCGACGGCCGCGCGCCCAAGGTCTGCTTCCTCGCGACGGCCTGCGGTGACGCGCCGATGATCGTCCGCGACTTCTACGACATGGCCCAGGAGGCGGGCTTCCACGCCAGCCACGTGCAGCTGTTTCCGATGCCCAACGTCGAGGACGTGCGCGCCCACCTCCTCGCGCAGGACGTGATCTGGGTGTGGGGTGGCAGCGTCGCGGGGCTGCTCGCGATGTGGGAGCTCCACGGGGTCGACGACATCATGCGCGAGGCGTGGCAGGCCGGCGTGGTGCTGACCGGCGTCTCCGCCGGCTCGATCTGCTGGCACACCGGCGGCACCACCGACTCGTTCGGGCCCGAGCTGCGACCGATCACCAACGGGCTCGGCCTGGTTCCGTGGTCCAACGGCGTGCACTACGACTCCGAGGAGCAGCGCCGGCCGCTCTTCCAGAAGCTCGTCGGCGACGGCGTGCTTGCCCCCGGCTACGCCACCGACGACGGCGTGGGCGTCCTCTACCGGGGCACGGAGTTCGTCGAGGCCCTCACCGAGGTGGACGGCAAGGCGGCGTACTTCGTCGAGCGCGCGGACGACGGCGGCGTCGTCGAGACCCGGCTCGAGACGCGCCGCCTTCGCTAGCTAGGCCGGCGACTCGTCCTCGGGCGAGACCTCCGGGTCGCCGCGGGTGGCTGCGGTGTCGGTGTCCTCCTCGCTGAGCGTCTCGGGCGGGAGCTCCTCGTCCGTGGCCGGGTTGCGCAGCGGGTCGGGGTCGCGCGGCTCGGTGCTGTAGGCGCCGTCGCCGCCGACGCCCTCGATCGCGTTGGGCCCACCGGGCGGGGGAGCCTGCGGCTCGGCCGTCGGCTTGGGCGGTGGGGGCAGCTGCCCGTTCATGGGTTGTTCCTCTCCGTGGTGTGCGGGAGCACCACCTCGGAGGTATCCGGCGGGAGCGATCGCAACCGGCCGGAGCGCCGGCTCAGAAGCCGAAGTGCGTCAGGGGCGCGAGGTCGCCGCGCTCGAGCCCGGCGAGGACGACGCGCTCGTGGGGGACCACCGGGTCGGGCAGGGCGTCGAGGCGGAACCACCGCAGGTCCGCGCACTTCGCGGGCTCGACGATGCGCGGCTCCCCGCTCCACGCGCGCGCCGTGAAGAAGAAGTCGATCCGCTCGTCGATCGGCAGGTCGTGGGCGGTGCGCTGCATCGCCGTCGCGAAGGCGAGGTCGAGGTCGGCGACCGCGACCTCCTCCAGGGCCTCGCGCCGGGCGGCGTCCTCGGCGGTCTCGCCGCGCTCGACGTGCCCGGCCGCCGCTGCGGCCCAGTGCCCGTCCATGTAGCCGGTTCCCTGCCGCAATTGCAGGAGCACCTCGGTGCCCGTCCCGCCCGCGGCCTCCCGGAGGAGGAACACGTAGGAGGCGGGGACCACCACGAAGCGGGTCTTGCCGGTCGCGGGGTCCTGCACGGTCACCGAGGTGCTCTTCTGCTGTCGTTGGTCGAGCGACGTCAGTTGATGTCGTCGTTCTCGCCGTCGAGGCCGTCGAGCGCGTCCTTCGCCTTGTCGACGCCGAGGTCGATCTTGTCGTCGAACTTGCCGCCGGTCTTGTCGGAGGCGAAGTCGGCGGCCTTGTCGAGGCCGTCGCCGATCTTGTCGCCCTGGCTGTCGACCGCGTCGCTCAGCTTGTCCTTGGCGTCGTCCAGAAAGCCCACGAGAAACCCCCAAAGGTTGATGGTCGCGACCCGCTCCGAGTCGTCGGCCCCACCTTGCCACACTGTCTCCATGCCGCACCGTCCCTCCACGTCCGCGAACCCGATCGTCGCGATCGTCGGACCCACCGCCAGCGGCAAGACGTCCCTGTCCCTCGACCTCGCCGAGGCGCTCGGGGGAGAGGTCGTCAACACCGACTCGATGCAGGTCTACCGCGGCATGGACATCGGTACGGCGAAGCTGCCGCCCGCCGAGCGCCGCGGCATCCCGCACCACCTGCTCGACACCCTCGACGTCCGGGAGCCGGCCACCGTCGCGCAGTTCCAGGCCTGGGCGCGCGCGGCCATCGCCGAGATCCGTGGCCGTGGCGCGACGCCGGTGCTGGTCGGCGGATCCGCCCTCTACACGCGGGCGATCCTCGACCGCTTCGAGTTCCCCGGCACCGACGGGGACGTCCGCGCCCGCTACGAGGCCGAGCTGGAGGAGGTCGGCCCCGAGGGCCTGCACGCCCGGCTCCGGGCGCTCGACCCCGCCGCCGCCGAGCGGATCGAGCCCGAGAACGGCCGCCGCATCGTCCGCGCCCTCGAGGTGATCGAGCTGAGTGGGGAGCCCTTCAGCGCCCGCCTCCCCGTCCAGGAGTACGACGACCCGGCGACCGTGCAGATCGGAGTCGAGATCGAGCGCGACGTGCTCGAGGAGCGGATTCGCGAGCGGGTCCGGACCATGTTCGACGCCGGCCTGCTCGACGAGACCGAGCGGCTGCTCGCCAACGGGCTCGCCGAGGGACGCACGGCCTCCCGTGCCATCGGCTACCCCCAGGCGGTCGCCGTGCTGGCGGGGGAGATGGACGTCGCCGAGGCGCAGGAGCGCACCGTCATCGCCACCCGCAGGTTCGCCCGACGCCAGATGGCCTGGTGGAAGAACGATCCCCGCATCACCTGGGTGCGCTACGACGACCCGGACCGGGTGGCGAAGGCGCTGGCCGTCGTACGGGATCGCCCTGTCTGAGCGCCGGGAGCGCACGACCGATCCACGGTTCGCGCCCTCGCGGGGCCGGGCGTGGCTCTCGTGCCCGAGCGGTGGATCGCTCGTGTCGCTGCGCGACCTCCTCGACCACCGGGTCAGAGGCGCTTCAACGCCGCCTCCGCCGCGTTGAACCCACCCATCCCGTGCACGCCGCCGCCGGGCGGGGTCGCGGACGAGCACAGGTATACGCCGTCGACGCCGAGGGCGTAGGGGTCCAGCGCGACCCGTGGCCGGAAGGTGATCTGGCGGGCGGTGTTGGCGCCGGCGGAGATGTCGCCGCCGACGTAGTTGGCGTTGTAGGCCTCGAGGTCGGCGGGGCCGCGGACGGCGGTGGCGACGATCCGGTCGCGGAAGCCGGGCGCGAACCGCTCGACCTGGTCGATGATCGCCTCGGTCGCGTCGCCGTCGTAGCCGTGGGGGACGTGCGCGTAGGCGTAGATCGGGTTGATGCCGCCGGCCGAGCGCGACGGGTCGATGAGGTACTGCTGGCCGAAGAGCACGAACGGCTGGTCGGGCATCCGCCCCCGGACGGTCTCCCGTTCGATGGCGGCGATCTGCTCCGCCGTACCGCCGAGGTGGAGGGTGCCCGCCCTCCGGCACGCCTCGTTGGTCCACGGCACGTCGCCCTCGATGGCGAGGTCGACCTTGAAGGCGGCGGGTCCGTAGGAGTAGCGGGTCAGCGCGCGACGTACCCGCGGCGGCAGGCGGTCGCCGAGGATGTCGAGGGCGCCGGCCGGCGCCGTGTCCAGCAGTACGACGTCCGGTCGGCCGCCGGCGAGCTCGGAGACCTGCGCCAGCGACTCGACGCGGACTCCGGTGACGACCTTCCCGCCGAGCGCGGCGAGCTCGGCCAGCAGGGCCCGGGTGATCGCCTCGGTGCCGCCCTCGGCGACCGGCCAGCCGACGGCGTGGGCACTGCCGGCGAGCATCAGCCCGACCGAGGCGCTGAGCACCCCGTCGAGTCGGCCGAACTTGTGGGCGGCGACGCCCGTGAACAGCGCGCGGGCGGGGTCGTCGCGGAACCGGCGGGCCAGCACGGTGGCGGGGAGGGCGGCCTTCATGCCGAACCGGCCGAGGGTCACCGGGTGCCCGGGCAGGTGCACGACCGGGCGCAGCACCTCGTCCATGAGGTCGTCGAAGTTGCGCACGATCGGGGCGAACATCCGTCGCCAGCGCTCGCCGTCGACGCCGAGGGATGCCACCGACGCCGACATGTCGCGGGCCGCGACGCCCGCGCGGCCGTCGTCGAGCGGGTGGGCGAGGTCGACCTCCGGCCACAGCCAGCGCAGGCCGTGCCGCTCCAACCCGAGGGAGCGGAAGAAGGGGGAGGCGACGCCGGTCGGGTGGAAGGCGGCGCAGTCGTCGTGCAGCACACCGGGGAGGGTCAGCTCACTGGTGCGGGTGCCGCCGCCGGGGCGCTCGTGCGCCTCGACGACGGTCACCGGGAGGCCGGCCTGGGCGAGGCGGATGGCGCCCGCGAGCCCGTTGGGCCCGCTGCCCACGACGACTGCACTGCTCAAGCGACGGGGTCCTTCCCGCTGGTCGGCTGGGTCAGGGTTCCCTTGCGACGGTACCCGGCGGCGGTCCACGAGACCTGCACGGGGACCGGGCCGTTGGGCAGCCACGGCTGCTCCTTCACGCAGTCGCGGACGTCCCAGCTGCCCCGCTCGACGACGCCGAGGGCGGCATCGATGACCCGGTACTCCTGCGGCCGCGACGTGCGCCACGGCGTCGCCTGCGACTCGCAGTAGACGACGACGAGGTCGCCGGGCTCGAGGCCGAGCCGCTTCTGCACCGCGGCGACCAGGCGCTCGTCGTGGAGGTGCCCGTCGCCGAAGTTCCAGCCGACGAGGATGTTGCACATGAACTCGCCCTCGCGCACGTCGCGGGTCTCGAGGTCGTCGAGGTGCTCCATCAGCACCGACAGCACGCCCCGGCCCTGGCTGTGCATCGCGCGCCACGCGACCGCCTTCTGCACGGTCATCTCGGCCTCGTCGGCGGTGTAGGGCATCGGCGCCATCCGCTGCAGCTGGTCGTTCTGCGTCTCGACCAGCAGCAGCTCGTTGAGCCGCTGCTCCACCCCGGGCTTCATCGCCCAGACCGCAGAGGCCCAGTTGCCGGCGTACTGGCGCATCGACGGGAGGAAGGAGACCAGGTCGGGACGCAGGTTGCCGAGCACCGGCCCGAACAGCAGCAGCGCGAAGATCGGCAGGAGCAGCCAGGGCTTCGAGAACTCCCAGATGTTGTACGTCGACGCGTCGAACCCCGCTCCCAGGTCGGTGCCGCCCCACAGCACGAGGGCGATGTAGCCGAAGTAGACGTTCCACTCGAGCGGCACGGCCAGCGGGAAGGTCGAGGTGATGAAGATGTGGAAGACGAGCATCGCCACCGCCCCCAGCATCGCGACGGTGTCGTTCGCGGTCGTCAGCAGGAGGATCGGGATGATGATCTCGACGGTCGTGCCGCCGACGTGGGCCATGAACCAGGCCAGTCTCGAGGGCCGGATGTCGTCGGGTGCGTTGCGGTAGTGCAGCCTCTTGACGATGTTCAGCTGGCCGGGGGAGTTGGACACCATCGGCGGGACCACGTTGATGAAGTGCTCGCCGATCTTGGAGACGCCCGCGCCGATCCACACGATGCAGATGATGATCTTGAACGCGACCACGAGGTCGACGAAGTCGCCGGCGGACGCCCCGTCGCGCAGGGCGACGGCGCCGAGGGTGGCGGAGAACAGCATGATCGGCAGGTACTGCTCGGAGCGGGCGGCCAGGAAGATCACCTTGTCGCGCAGGCCCATCAGCGGCATCAGCACGAGGATCGGGACGAAGGCGAGCGGCGGCACCAGCTCCTGCGGGCCGGTCCCGGCAGGCAGCGCGGTGACCGGGTCGGCGTGCACGACGAGCGGTACGACGAGCGCGGCCAGCACGCCGACGTACAGGACCACGTCGAGGACGGTCCGTTCGTCGCCGCCGGTGCCGGGCACGTGCCGGCCCCACGGGGCCATCCGGATCGTGCCGGGACGCAGCCAGTAGCGGATGTTGCCGAGCATCGGCACGAAGTGGCCGCAGAGGGGGCCGAACGCGCCGCCGAGGCCGATCACCTCGAGCAGCATCAGCCAGACCGCGAGCTTCTGGTAGACGACGACGTTGTCGAACCACGTGCCCGGGTCGGTGAAGTGGACGTGGTCGGTGGTCCACCCGGTGATGGCCAGGCCGACCGCGAAGTAGAGGCCGAGCATCTTGAGGATGTAGACGACGTGCAGCATCCGCGGGGTGTTGAAGCCCTCGGTCACCCAGTTGGTGGTGAGGACGTGCAGGCGCTCACGGAACGGCAGCGCCAGGAAGTCGGCGGGCGCCATCGGCTCCGGCGCGGGCTTGAGGAAACCCATGTCACTCTCCTGCCAGTCGTGCCCGCAGCGCGGGCTTGTCGATCTTGCCGACGGGGTTCTTCGGGAGTACGTCGAGCACGTGCACCGCGACCGGGACCTTGACCTTGGTCAGCTCCTCCCGGCACCGGGCCAGCAGGGCGTCCTCGTCGACCGTCCCGCCGGGCGGTGGTGCGACGAAGGCGACCACCACCTCGCCGTACACGGGATCGGGGGCGCCGACGACGGCCACCTCGAGGACGGAGGGGTCGCCGTGCAGGACGTTCTCGATCTCCTTGGGATAGATGTTCTCGCCGCCGCGGATGATCATGTCCTTGATCCGGTCCACGATCCGCAGGTAGCCGTCGGCGTCGAGGATCCCGACGTCGCCGGTGTGCAGCCAGCCGTCGCCGAGCGTCTCGGCGGTCGCCTCGGGCCGGTTGAGGTAGCCGCGCATCACGTTGCCGCCCTTGATCACGACCTCGCCCCGCTCGCCGGTCGGCGCCATCGTCCCGTCGGGCGCCATGATCGCGACGATCTGGCCGGGAAGCGCCGGGCCGACGGTGCCGGGCTTGCGCACACCGTCGACCGGGTTGCAGGTCGACGCGCAGGTGCCCTCGGAGAGCCCGTAGCCCTCGACGAGCGGGAACCCGAACCTCTTCTCGACGGCCGCGAACAGCTCCGGGGGCGCGGGCGCCGCGCCGCAGACGGCGAAGCGGACCGAGCTCACGTCCGCGCGCACCTCCTCGGGCAGGGCGACCAGGTGGGAGTAGATCGTGGGCACGGCCGAGAAGTAGGTCGGCCGCAGCCGCTCGATCGCCTGCAGGAACTCGACCGGGTGGAAGCGCTGCAGCACCGACAGCTGCCCGCCGACCGACATCGGCGTCAGCCAGCTGACGCAGATCGCGTTGACGTGGAAGAGCGGCAGCACCAGCAGGCAGTGGTCGTCGCCGGTGACGGCGATCGCCTCGCCCATGCTGGCGATCATCGCCTCGATGTTGGCGTGGTCGAGCATCACGCCCTTGGGGCGGCCGGTCGAGCCGCTGGTGTAGACGAGCAGGGCGAGGTCGTTGGGGGCCGTGGTGGCCGGCGGCAGCGTGCCCGCCGGGGCGGTGGCGAGGTCGTCGACGCCGAGCACCGTCGCGCCGCCGTGCACGGTTGTGGGATCGGTGGTGACCACGACCACGGCACCGGAGTCGCCGATCTGGTGGCCGGCCTCGGTCGCCGTGAAGGTCGGGTTGATCGGAGTCGCCGCCGCGCCCAGCCGCCAGGCGGCCATGATCGCGACGAGCAGCTCGACCCGGTTGGGGAGCTTCACGGCGACGACGGAGCCCGCCGTGACGCCGCGCGCCGCGAGCTGTTCGGCGACGGCCTCGACCCGCTCGCCGAACGTCCGGTAGGTCAGGTCCAGCCGGTCGTCGCGCACGCACGGCAGGTCGTCGTACGACGTGGGGCGGTGCCAGGGGAGGTGGTCGAAGGTCATCGGGGGCTCCTGCGGGACTCGGGTGGTGACGCTCCGACGCTAGGACTGCGGCCTCCCGAGGTTCTTGGTCCCGGAGCACGAACTCGACGGGCGGATTCGGAGCTGCAGGGCCAAGACCGGCCGACGGGCCAGTCTGGCACCATGGCGTGACGGCCGTCACCCCTTGGTGCCGCGGCCCAAAGCCGGACCGAGGGGGTGGTCGCCGTGACCGATGCCGAGAGCGAGCTGCAGGGCATCGCGGCGCTCATCGCGGAGCGCGCGGCCGAGCTGACGTCGTACCTCGTGGTCGAGTTCGGCAAGCGCATCCCCGAGCTCCCGACCGACCCGTCGCTGGTCGACCTCCTCAACGGCAGCGCGAGCTCCAACCTCGAGACCCTGGCCCACCTGCTGCGCGGGCACGTGCCGATCGACGAGATCCAGGCGCCGGCCGCCGCCGTCGAGTACGCGCGCCGGCTCGCCCAGCGCGGCACCCCGCCCAGCGCGCTGCTGCGCGCCTACCGGCTCGGCCAGCAGCTGATCCTGCGCTGGGCCAGCGAGGAGATCGCCCGCCGGGTCGGCGATCCGGCCCTCGCGCTGCAGACCAGCAACCTGCTGACCGACACGTCCTTCCAGTACGTCGACGCGGTGTCCGAGGACGTGATGGGCGCCTACCTGACCGAGCGCGAGCGGTGGCTGGCCAACCGGAGCGCGGTCCAGCGCGAGACCGTCGAGGCGCTGCTGCGCGGCGACCGGATGGACGTCGGCGCCACCGAGGCGGCCCTCGGCTACCGGCTGCGCCAGCACCACCTCGGCCTCGTGCTCTGGTCCGCCGGCGCCGACAACGGGCTCGCCGACTCCGAGCGGCTGTTGGCCCGGCTCGCCCAGCGGGTCGGCTCCGGGCACCCGCTCTTCGTGCCGCGCGACCGCGACACCGCGTGGGCGTGGCTGCCGATCGGTCGCACGGCCGACGTGGACCTCGACGCGGTGGCGGACGTGCTGGCGGCCGACGGCGGCGGCATCCGGGTCGCCCTCGGCGTACCGGATGCCGGGGAGCAGGGCTTCCGGGCCAGCCACCTCGGCGCGGCGGCGGCGCACGACGTCGCCCAGCTCGGTCAGTACGACGCCGACGTGATCTCCTACGCCGACCCGACGGTCCGCGCGGCGGCCCTGCTGGTGCGCGACATGGACTCGACCCGGCGGATGGTGGCGCGCACGCTCGGCGAGCTCGCCACCGACTCCGAGGGCGCCGCCCGGATGCGCGAGACGCTGCTCGCCTTCCTCGAGGACCGGGAGAGCTTCGTCGCCACCGCCGCCCGGCTGCACCTGCACAAGAACACCGTGAAGTACCGCGTCGACCGCGCGGTCGAGGCCCGCGGCAAGCCGCTCGGGGAGGAGCGGCTCGACCTCGAGCTCGCGCTCATCGCCTGCCGGTGGCTGGGGCCGGAGGTGCTGCGCAAGAACGGTCAAGCGGCGCCGCACTGAACGGTCCAGACTCGTCCCATGAGCACACCGACCGGCCGCGACCGCCTCCGCGAGCTGCTCGACGCCGTGCTCGACGAGGACAACCGGACGCTCGACGCGATGGCCCAGGGGGCGTACGCGTCGCCGTACCACTTCAGCCGGAGGCTCTCCCGCGACGCCGGCGAGGCGCCGGTGGCGATGCGGCGCCGGGTGATGCTCGAACGGGCGGCGTGGCGGATCCGGAAGGGGTCGAGCGTCACGGACGCCGCGTGGGAGGCGGGCTACGAGTCCCTCGAGGGCTTCAGCCGCGCCTTCTCCCGCGCCTACGGGCACGCGCCGAGCGACGTCGGCGAGACCGGCAGCGTCTGGCTGCCCGCCGCCAACGGCATCCACTTCCACCCGCCCACGAGCCTGTGGGTCCACAGCACGGAGCAGGCCATGAACCCGGTGACCGACCAGCAGGTCCGCCACGACCTCGACGACACCCGCGCGCTGGTCGAGCACGCCAAGGGCCTCAGCCCGGAGGAGTGGCGGGAGGTCCGCGCCCCGGGCCACCAGGTCGCGTCGTGGGAGGGGCCGGAGGAGTCGATCGCGGCCGTGCTGGAGCGCACGGTCTTCGCGAAGGAGGTCTGGCTCGCGGCGGTCGAGGGCACCGAGTTCCCCGCGGTCGACCGTGACCCGAACCCGGCGACGCTGCTGGCGCGGCACGACGCCGTCGCCGGCCGCTGGCTCGCCGCCGTCCGTGACATCGACCGGCGCGGCGGCTGGGACGACCTGATCATCGACGCCCTCTGCGAGCCGCCCGAGTCCTTCGTGCTGAGCAGCATCGTGACCCACGTGCTGACCTACAGCGCCTACCGGCGGCTGCTCGTGCGCGGCTGGCTGCACCGTGCCGGCGTCGACCTCGACCTCGACGACGGAGACCCCATCAACTGGCTGCGCCACGAGGCCGGCGAGCAACCCGAGACCGGAGGAGACCGGTGACCCGCACGACGTACTACACCGCCACCACGCTGGACGGCTTCATCGCCGACCCCGACGACTCGCTCGCGTGGCTGCTGCGCCAGCCGCAGGACGAGGGCGGCGGACCGCAGTCCTACGACGACTTCATCAAGCGGATCGGCGCACTGGTGATGGGCTCGACGACCTACGAGTGGGTGCTCGCGCACCTCGAGAGGACGGGGGAGGATTGGTTCTACTCCCAGCCGTCGTGGGTGATGACCACCCGCGACCTGCCCGTCCCCGAGGGCGCCGACGTGCGCTTCGCGTCCGGCCCCGTGACCGACGTGTACGACGCCCTGCGCGACGCGGCCGGCGACCTCGACATCTGGGTGGTCGGCGGCGGCGACCTCGCCGGGCAGTTCGCCGACGCGGGGCTCCTCGACGACGTCATCGTGTCGGTCGCACCGGTCACGCTCGGCGCCGGCCGGCCGCTCCTGCCCCGGCGGCTGGAGCTCCGGCTCGTCGAGACCGCTCCCAACGGCGCGTTCGTCACGGCCCGCTACGAGGTCGACGGCCCGCTGCTGGAGGACCGCGCGGGCTGAGGGCGGGCTTGACAGCCCGGGCATGGTGGAGGGAGTCGGACCACTGTCTCGGGAGGACACCGTGCGCCGTACCCTCGCCGCCACCCTGGCCACCTCGACCGCCGTCGCGGTCACCACCTTCTCCGCGGCCGCGCCCGCGCCGGCGAAGCCCGGACCGCAGCCGCCGCCCAAGGTGCCGGTCGCGACCGGCTACGGCGGAGCCGTCAGCTCCGTCGACCCCAACGCCACGGCCATCGGGCTGGACGTGCTGCGCCGCGGCGGCAACGCGGTCGACGCCGCCGTCGCGACGGCCGCGGCGCTCGGCGTGACCGAGCCCTACAGCGCGGGCGTCGGGGGCGGTGGCTATCTCGTCCACTACGACGCCGCGTCGGGCGAGGTCACCACGATCGACGGCCGCGAGACCGCGCCCGCCGCGATGCAACCCGACGCCTTCATCGACCCGGCGACCGGCAAGCCCTACCCGTTCACCCCGGACCTGGTGACCAGCGGCGTCTCCGTCGGCGTGCCCGGGACGCCCGCGACCTGGCAGACCGCGCTCGACCGCTGGGGGAGCCTGTCCCTGGCGGACGCCCTGCGACCCGCCGCCGACCTCGCCCAGCGCGGCTTCACCGTCGACCCGACCTTCGCGCTCCAGACCAGTGAGAACGCCCTGCGCTTCCGCACCTTCACCAGCTCCGGCGAGCTGTTCCTGCCCCGTGGCCGGGTGTCGGCGGTCGGCAGCACCTTCCGCAACCCCGACCTCGCCCGCACCTACCGGCTCCTCGGCGCCCGCGGCACCGGATGGCTGTACGACGGCGCGCTCGGCGCCGAGGTGGCCCGCACCGTGCAGCGCCCGCCGCTGAGCGGTGAGACCGACCTGCCGGTGCCGGTCGGCTCGATGACGACCGCCGACCTGGCGGGCTACCGCGCCCACGTCCAGGCGCCCACCTCGATCGGCTACCGCGGCTACGACGTCTACGGGATGGCGCCGTCCTCGTCCGGCGGCACCACGGTCGGGGAGTCGCTCAACATCCTCGAGCAGCTGCCCGAGCCGGCCGACGACGTGGCCGCGCTGCACCAGTACCTCGAGTCGACGGCCCTCGCCTTCGCCGACCGCGGCCGCTACGTCGGCGACCCGGCCTACGTCGACGTGCCCACGGAGGCGCTGCTCGACGACACCTTCGCCAAGGAGCGAGGCTGCCTCGTCGATCCCGCGGTCGCCGCGACCAAGCCGGTCGCGGCGGGCGACGTGACGTCGTACGACGGCATCTGCGAGGCGCCGGCCGACGCGGAGGGTGTCGACGCCGACACCGAGGGCCTGTCCACGACCCACCTGACCACCGCCGACCGGTGGGGCAATGTCGTCTCCTACACGCTCACCATCGAGCAGACCGGCGGCTCGGGCATCGTCGTGCCCGGCCGCGGCTTCCTGCTCAACAACGAGCTGACCGACTTCTCCACCGTCTACGACCCGGCCGACCCCAACCGGATCCAGCCCGGCAAGCGGCCGCGCAGCTCGATGTCGCCGACGATCCTGCTGCGCGACGGCAAGCCGGTCCTCGCGCTCGGCTCGCCGGGCGGCTCCACGATCATCACGACCGTCCTGCAGGTGCTGCTCAACCGCCTCGACCTCGGCATGAGCCTGCCCGCGGCGGTCGCCGCGCCGCGCGCCTCCCAGCGCAACACCGCCAACGTGACCGCCGAGCAGGCGTTCATCGACAGGTACGGCGCCGCGCTGGCGTCGTACGGGCACCACTTCGCGGTGGCCGGTCCGCCCGGCTCGAGTGCGTCCGAGATCGGTGCCGTCGCGGCGATCGAGCTGGGGCCGGGCGGACAGCTGACCGCGGTGGCGGAGCCCACACGCCGTGGCGGGGGATCGGCGGGGGTGGTCAGGCCTACATTGGGTCGGTGACGACGTGGACCGAGATCGCCGACGAGGCCGCCCTGACCGAGCTCCTCGGTGAGCCCACCGCTGCGGCCGCGAACAAGGAGCGCTCCGCGCTGAGCGACGTCGACCGCGACTGGCTGGCGGCCTCGCCGTTCTGCATGCTCGCGACGGCCGACGCCGACGGGCGTTGCGACGTCTCGCCCAAGGGCGACCCGGCCGGGCAGCTGGTGCACGTCATCGACGACCACACCATCGCGATCGCGGAGCGTCCCGGCAACCGCCGGGCCGACGGCTACCGCAACATCCTCGCCAACCCGCACGTCGGGCTGAACTTCCTCATCCCCGGCCGCGGCGACACGCTGCGCGTCAACGGGCGGGCCCGGCTGGTCAGCGACGCGCCCTTCTTCGACGCGATGGTGGTCAAGGGCCACCGCCCGCTGCTGGCCGTCGTCGTCGAGATCGAGACGGTCTTCTTCCACTGCGCCAAGGCCTTCCTCCGCTCGCAGCTGTGGAAGCCCGAGAGCTGGGAGCCCGAGGCGGTCGTGCCGCGCCGCGCCGTCCTCTCGCAGCGGCTGGAGCGGCCGGACGACACCATCGAGGAGCTCGACGCGTACTACGGGCCCAGCTACGAGGAGCGCCTCTACGGCTGAGTGCCGGGGGGTGGGTGGATCCCTCTACCCTTGGGGTGTGTACCCCTTCCTCAAGGGTCACGGCACCGAGAACGACTTCGTCCTGCTGCCGGACCACGACGGCACCGTCCACGGCGAGCTCGCCGCGGAGCGGGTCCGCGCCCTGTGCGACCGGCGGGCGGGCATCGGTGGCGACGGCGTGCTGCGGGTCATCCGAACCTCCGCCGTCGGCGACGCCGGTCGCGGCCAGACGGTGCTGGACGGCGGGGCTGAGTGGTTCATGGACTACCGCAACTCCGACGGCTCGGTCTCCGAGATGTGCGGCAACGGGGTGCGCGTCTTCGGCCGCCACCTCGCCGAGCAGGGCCTCGTCGACACCTCCGTGCCTGTGCCGGTCGCGACCCGCGCCGGGGTGAAGGTGCTGACCTTCGCCGGGGGTACGACGGACGGCGAGATCACCGTCGACATGGGCTCGCCGGAGTTCCCCCGGCCCCGCAGCGAGATCACCGTGGGCGAGCGCACGTGGAACTCGCTCAACGTCGACATGGGCAACCCGCACGCAGTCGTCCAGGTCGACTCCCTCGACGACGCTGGCTCGCTCCTCGAGGAGCCCGGCTACGACGGCGGCGTCTACCCGAACGGCGTCAATGTCGAATTCGTCGTGCGCCGGGGGGACCACCATGTCGCGATGCGCGTGCACGAACGCGGCTCGGGGGAGACCCGGTCCTGCGGCACGGGCGCCTGTGCTGTCGCGGTCGCCGCGGTCTGGGCCGACGGCCACGTCGAGCCGGGCCACCTGCCGACCGAGGACGTGACCTTCCGCGTCGACGTGCCCGGCGGGACGCTCACCATCACCTGGACGGCTGACAACCGGGTCCTGATGACCGGCCCGGCAGTCGTCGTCGCCGAGGGCACGACCGACCTCTGACCGACGGATTGCCGCCCCGCTCCGCGGTAGGGAGTGGCGTGCCCGCCGACAGCTGGTCCCGGTGGGAACGGCTCGCTGAAATTGATTGATATCAATCAATTTGAGCGTGGGCGACCCATCGGGATCGGATCACACCGGCGCCAACCGCAGTGACGAGCGTGAGCCCACGACCACGTCGCGAGCGCCGGAGAATCCCGGCCGGCGCGCGTCAGGGATCCCCGACACTGACACCTCTGGTGTCACGGTCCGCCGCGCGGCGCTACAGTCCGGGCCATGGAACTCACCGGATCCTCCGCCATCGTCACCGGCGGCGCCTCGGGCATCGGCGCGGCCGCTGCCCGCGCGCTCGCCGCCAAGGGCGCCACCGTCGTCGTCGCCGACCTCCAGGCCGACAAGGGCGAGGCCCTTGCCGCCGAGATCAACGGCGTCTTCGCCCAGGTCGACGTCACCAACACCGAGCAGATCGGTGCCGCCGTCAAGGCCGCCGCCGAGATCGCCCCCCTGCGCGCCGTCGTGAACTCGGCCGGCATCGGCTGGGCGCAGCGCACCATCGGCCGCGACGGCCAGCTGGAGTCGGCCCACTCGCTGGAGGCCTTCACCAAGGTCATCGCGATCAACCTGATCGGCACCTTCGACATGGTCCGCCAGGCCGCCACCGTGATGAGCCAGAACGAGCCCGACGAGGACGGCTGCCGTGGCGCCATCGTCAACCTCGCCAGCGTGGCCGCCTTCGACGGCCAGATCGGCCAGGCGTCGTACTCCGCGTCCAAGGGTGGCGTCGTCGGCATGACCCTGCCGGTCGCCCGTGACCTGTCGGCCGCCGGCATCCGCCTCAACACGGTCGCGCCGGGCCTGATCGACACCCCGATCTACGGCGAGGGCGAGGCGGCGGACGCGTTCAAGGCCAACCTCGGCCAGAACGTGCTCTTCCCGAAGCGTCTCGGCACGGGCGCCGAGCTGGCCAGCATGGTCATCGAGTGCCTCACCAACTCGTACATGAACGGCGAGGTCATCCGCGTCGACGGCGGCATCCGGATGCCCCCGAAGTAGTCAGCAGCACTTCACCCGCGCGTCGACCGGCGAACCCTCGCTGGTCGGCGCGCGGCGCTTTTCTGTGGGTCGTGACGCTCCTCTGGGACGACCGGACCCGGCTCGGCGAGCTCCGCGTGGGCCGCCGCAGCACCATCGTCGCCGGCCTGGCCGGTGCCTCCGTCCCGGCCCTGGGGCTGGCCCGGTTCCCGGCCTTCGTCGAGCGTCGTCCGGACCTGACCACCGGCGTCCGCAGCGGCGAGGTCACGACCAGCTCGGCGGTGATCTGGTCGCGCGGCGTCGAGCCCAGCCGGATGATGGTGCGCCTGCGCAGCGGTGCCCGCCAGTGGACCGTCCGTGGCCGCTGGACCGACCCGCGCACCGACTTCACCTCGCGGCTCCACCTGCGCGACCTCGCCCCCGGTCGTGAGTACGACACCGAGGTGTGGTTCGAGACGCCGGAGGGCGAGCGCAGCGCACCCGAGCAGCTGTCCTTCCGTACGGCGCCGATCCACGCCGCCGCGCAGTCGATCGTCTGGTCCGGTGACACCAACGGACAGGGCTGGGGCATCGACAAGGGCCGGGGCGGGATGACGACGTACCGGATGATGCTGGACCTCCGGCCCGACCTCTTCGTCCACGTCGGCGACACCATCTACGCCGACGAGCCGATGCCCGAGACCAGGCTCCTCGTCGAGGACGGCACGACCTGGCGCAACGAGCTGACCGAGGACGTGCTGGCGCCGGCCGAGACCCTGGCCAACTTCCGCGGCCGCCACCGCTACCCCCTGCGCGACGAGCACGTGCGGGCCTTCTATGCCGAGGTGCCCTCGGTCGTGCAGTGGGACGACCACGAGACATCGAACAACTGGTATCCCGGCGAGACCATCGACGACATGGGCTACTCCGAGCGCCGGGCCGACGTGCTGGCCGTGCGCGGCCGGCGGGCCTGGCAGGAGTACCAGCCGGTGCCGGTGCAGCGGCTGGTCGCACCCGACGGCAACGGCTTCGCGCCGAACCGGATCTATCGGAGGGTGTCGCGCGGCCAGCACCTCGACCTGTTCCTGATGGACATGCGCAGCTGGCGTGGCCCCAACCCCGACGCCGACCCGGCGCAGGCCGCCGAGCGGGGCGAGGCGGGCCTGCTCGGCCCCACCCAGGAGGCCTGGCTGATCGACGGCCTGCGACGCTCGCGGGCGACCTGGAAGGTGATCTCGATCGACCAGCCGCTGTCCGCGCCGGTCCGCGACACCGGCGACCTCGACGGCGTCGCCAACGGCGACGACGGACCGCCCCTGGGGCGCGAGCCCGAGATCGCGCGGATCCTGTCGGCGATCAAGAGGCACCGGATCCGCAACGTCGTGTGGATCACCGCCGACGTGCACTACACCGCCGCCAACCACTACGACCCCGGGCGGGCCACCTTCACCGACTTCGACCCGTTCTGGGAGTTCATCTCCGGGCCGCTGCACTGCTCGCCGTTCACGGCCCGGCCCACCGAGCTGGACCAGACCTTCGGCCCGCTCGTGCACTTCACCCACGGCAAGGACGAGCCGCTGCCGGTGAAGATCGCGCCGCGCCCGGACAACCAGCACGTCGGCCACCTCGCGATCGCCGCCACCGGCGAGCTCACCGTCAGCCTGTACGACGGCGGCGGCACCGTGCTGTGGTTCAGGACCCTCGAGCCGGACCCGCTGGAGGCCTGAGCCGGTCGTGGCGGACCGGCCTCAGCCCTGGCACCACATGGCGCCGTACGGGCCGACGATCGTGCGGCGCTCCACCACCCGGCCGCCGACGCTGACCACGCACGTGACCTCGACGCCCGGCCACAGGGCGTGCACGAAGGCGGCGCCGTAGTCGGGGCGGCCCCAGACCGTCGTGTTGTGGACCCACGAGTTGCCGACGCCGTTGTCCTCGCCGTACTGCTGGTCGTCGCTCGTGGGGATGATGTACTGCACGCGGTACATCGGCTTCGCCGACGTGATCTTGATCTGGTACGCCGTGCGCGGCAGCGACTTGCCACTGCCGGAGCCGCCCAGGCCGGGCGGCATCGGCAGGCCCGACGGCAGGTCGACGGCCTCCGGCGTCTCCTCGGCCTCGGCCTTCTTCCTGCGCTGGCGCGGCGTCGGGGTCGCCGACGGCTCGGGGGTCGCCGAGGGCGCCGCCGCGGGGTCGTCGGCGGACTCGTCAGGTGGGTCGGGTCGGTTGAGGAAGGCGAGGGCGCCTACCGCGACCGCCACGATCGTCACGATCCACAGCCACTTGCTCTCGCCCCCCGGTCGTCGAGCACGCATGCACGGTCAACGACCGGGAGCCGCCGGGGCTATCTCGGGTTCACTCGCCGACGGCGTCGCGCTCCTCACGCGTGTAGCCCTCCATCATCGGAGCCGGTGCGCTCGCGGGCGCGGCCATCCGGTCGTTGCGGAGCTTGCCGAGCTTCTGCGAGGTCATGGCCAGCACGTCGCGGCTCTTGCCGCGGCCGTAGGTGACCGAGGCCTCGGGTCGCACGCCGAGGCGGGTGCCGACCTCGATCGCGTCCTGGTCGGCGCCCATGTAGAGGAACTGCCACGCGTAGTCGTTGGTCTGCTGCTCGACCAGCGCCCTGATCGCGGGATGCGTCCACTCCTGGCTGGCGTTCTCGTGGCCGTCGGTCATGATCGCGACGATGACCGTGCCCGGGCGCTCGTCCTCGGGCAGGGCGGCGAGCTCGGCGCCCGCGGTGGTGACCAGGCGGCCCATCGCGTCGAGGAGCGCCGTCGAGCCGCGGGGCTGCAGGTCCAGCGGCGGCACGTCCGCCACCGGGACGCCGGCGAACACCACGTCGTACTCGTTGTCGAACTGCGCGAGCGTCACCCGGCACTCGCCGGGCTGCGCCTGCTGCTCGGCCACGAACGCGGCGAAGCCGCCCTCGGTGTCGGTCTTGATGGACTGCATCGACCCGCTGCGGTCGAGCAGGAAGTAGAGGTGCGTGAGGTCGGCTCGGGCCATGGCTGTTCTCCTAACTGGGCCGCCGCGGCTTGAACCGCATCGGCGCCGGTGGTGCGGCGGGTTGCCGCGGTTGACCTGTCTCCAGGTCGTACTTCGCGCGCTCGACACCGGCGGCCGTCACCCGCCCTCGGTCGTCGGCGTAGGCGCCGAGGCTGCGGGTGCGGGCCAGCCGGGGGCCGACCGCGTTCTCGGTGAGGCCGGCCTGCGCCCCCGCCCCACGCAGGGACGCCTGGCCGGTCAGCACCGCGGTCGCCATCGCCTCGTCGATGAGCTCGGTGAGGCGATCGGCGGCTTCGCGAAGGTAGGGGAGGGCTCCGACGGAATCCTTGGCCTCCGCCTCGTCGAGGGCCTGGCGCACGGCCGCCAGGCCGTGCGGCACGGTGGGCCGGTCGCCACGCCTCTGTTCGCTCATGGGATCCATCGTGCCGCACAAACTGCGGATACGCAAGAAATGCGGATCCGCAGATCATGCGTTCGTACGACGTCCCGGTGCCCGCGGGAGGAAATCGGGAAGCATCGCGGCGTGCCCGTCGTTACGCTGGACGACGCCTATGACGAACCATGCTGAAGACTTCTCCCTCGCTGCCGCCCTCCGAGCCACCGAGGGCTGGGACGACCCCGAGGACCTGGTCGACCCGGTCGACCCCGACAACCCCGACGACACCTGGGAGTCGGGGTACGCCGACGCGGACCCGGAGGACCTGACCACCGGCGAGATGGACCTGGCGGCGCGCCACGAGCTGCGCCGCGTCGCTGGCCTGCGCACCGAGCTCGAGGACATCACCGAGGTCGAGTACCGCCAGCTCCGCCTCGAGCGCGTCGTGCTGGTCGGCGTCTGGACCGAGGGCAGCGTCGCCGACGTCGAGAACGCGATGGCCGAGCTCGCGCTGCTCGCCGAGACCGCCGGCTCCGAGGTGCTCGACGCGATCTACCAGCGCCGCCAGTCGCCCGACCCCGCCACCTACATCGGCCGCGGCAAGGTCGAGGGCCTGCGCGAGATCGTGGAGGCCACCGGCGCCGACACGGTGATCTGCGACGGCGAGCTCGCCCCCTCGCAGCTGCGCAACCTGGAGGACCGGGTCAAGGTCAAGGTGGTCGACCGGACCGCGCTGATCCTCGACATCTTCGCCCAGCACGCGAAGTCGAAGGAGGGCCAGGCCCAGGTCGAGCTCGCGCAGCTCAACTACATGAAGCAGCGCCTGCGCGGCTGGGGTGGCAACCTCTCCCGCCAGGCCGGTGGCCGGGTCGGCGCCGACGGCGGCGGCATCGGTGGCCGTGGCCCCGGCGAGACCAAGATCGAGACCGACCGGCGCCGCATCAACGACAAGATCGCCAAGCTCCGCCGCGAGCTGAAGGTCATGAAGGGCACCCGCGACACCAAGCGCCAGGAGCGCCGCCGCAACGAGGTGCCGTCGGTCGCGATCGCGGGCTACACCAACGCCGGCAAGTCGTCCCTGCTCAACCGGCTCACCGGCGCCGGCGTGCTCGTCGAGGACGCCCTGTTCGCGACCCTCGACCCGACGACGCGGCGCACCCAGACCTCCGACGGCCGCGTCTACACGATGAGCGACACGGTCGGCTTCGTCCGGCACCTGCCCCACCAGCTCGTCGAGGCCTTCCGCTCGACGCTGGAGGAGGTCGCCGACTCCGACCTGATCGTCCACGTCGTCGACGGCTCGCACCCCGACCCGGAGGGCCAGCTGGCCGCCGTCCGCGAGGTGCTCGCCGACATCGACGCCGGCTCGATCCCCGAGCTGGTGGTGATCAACAAGCTCGACGCCGCCGACCCGATCGTCATCGACCGGCTGCTGCGTCGCGAGCCGCACTCCGTCGCGGTGTCCGCCCACACGGGCGAGGGCATCGCCGAGGCGATCGCCGCGATCGAGGCGGACCTGCCGCGGCCCCGCGTGGAGTTCACCGCGCTCGTCCCCTATGCGCGCGGGGATCTGATCGACCGGATCCACAAGGACGGCGAGATCAGCTCGATGGAGCACACCGCCGACGGCACGCACGTGTCCGGCCGGGCCACGGAGGCGCTCGCCGGCGAGCTGGCGGCGTACGCGGTCTGAGCGGGTTGGCCACGCACCTACCGAATGTGTCGCTGTCTGCGGCATTTTGCGACAATTTCGGTTGGTACGACGGATGATCTCGTCGTGACTCGGCACCACCCTCGTCCCCGCCCGCTCGCAGCGCTCCTCGCGCTGGGGCTGGTCGTCGCCGCCACCGCCCTCGTCTGGGCCCGCGCCGGTGCCGGCCCGGACCGGTGCGTCGAGCGGGCCGAGCGTGCCGAGCAGCGGAGCGAGCTGGTGACCGGCACCGGACCCGAGGTCCTCGTGATCGGCGACTCCTACTCCGTCGGCGCCGGCGTGCAGCCCGACCAGTCGTGGCCGGTCCGGCTCCCCGGCCGGGTCCGCGTCGACGGCTTCTCCGGCAGCGGGTTCAGCGCCGGTGCCAGCGGCTGCGGCGACCTCTCCTACGCGACCCGGGCCCCCCGCTCGCTGCGGACGACGACGCGCCTGGTGGTCGTCGAGGGCGGGCTCAACGACACCGACCAGCCGGTGGCCGACCTCGAGGGCGGCGCCCGCCGGCTGCTGCGGCTGCTCGACGGCCGCCGCGTGCTGGTGGTCGGCCCTCCGGCGACCCCGGACCGGAGCTGGGGCGAGGTCGCCCGGGTCGACGCGGCGCTGCAGCGGCTCGCGGGGGAGTACGGCGCGTCGTACCTCTCGATGCTGGACGCCGACCTGACCTACCAGGACGACGACCTCCACCCCGACCCGGCCGGCCACCGGGTGTTCGGCGACATCGTCGCGGCGCAGGTCGAGGCGATGCTGACCTCCTCGTAGGAGGTCAGGCCCGGCACCCGCCGGCGGCCCGGACCTCCCGCGCCACCTGCCGCGTGGTCGCCACGACCTGCTCGGCGAGCGGCGACAGGGAGCCTCGGGTCAGCGCGTGGATCCGCCGTGGGGGCAGCGCGGGCTCGAGCCGGTGCAGCTCGATGCCCGGAGGTCGCTCGGGCCAGCCGAGCGAGAGGGTCGGCATGATCGCGCTCCCCAGTCCGGCGCGGACCATCGACAGCACGGCCTGGTTGTCGGCCGTGCGGAACACGACGTCGGGCCGGACGCCACGGGCGGCGAGGTGTGCCTCGACCACCAGGGCCTGGTCGCAGATCGGGGGCAGGGCGACCAGCGGGGCCCCGTCGAGCCGCTCGACGGGGACGCGGCGGCTGGTGAAGTCGCCCGGCCGCGCCACCAGGACGTGCTCGTCCTCGATGACCGGGGTGCTGTCGACGCCGGCCGGTCCGGGGCGGTCGAAGAAGAGGACGTCGAGGTCGCCGAGGTCGGGATCGGCGGCCTCGTCCTCCACCAGCCGGATGTCGCAACCGGGACGGGCCTCGCGGATCCGCTGCACCACTGCGGGGAGCAGCACGTTGGTCACCGTCTGGAAGGTGCCGATGTCGACGCGACCGTCGCCGGCGTGGAACCGCTCGACCGAGGCCGCGGCGTCGTCGACGAGGTCGAGCACCTCCCGCCCGGACGCGAGCACCAGCCGGCCGAGCGGCGTCAGCCGGACCGGACGCGGGCCGCCCGGACGGTCGAAGACCGCGCCGCCCACGGAGCGCTCGAGCGCGGCCACCTGCTGGCTCAGCGTCGACTGCGTGTAGCCGAGCCGCGCGGCCGCTCGTGCGAAGGTCCCCTCCGACGCGATCGCGTCCAGGGCACGGAGGTGCCGGAGCTCGTACACGTCAATGATCGTAAATCACGAACGCCACGATCGGGAACAATCGTTTTTCACGATGCTCTGCGAGGCCTAGCGTCGCAGTCATGAACCCCGAGACCCTGTACGACGTCAACGGCGTCACCCTGTGCGCGCAGACCTTCGGCGACCCGGCCGACCCCGCGGTCCTGCTCATCCACGGCGCCAGCGCCTCGATGCTCTGGTGGGAGGAGGAGCTGTGCCGGCGCATCGCCCGCACCGGGCGGTTCGTCATCCGGTACGACCAGCGCGACACCGGCCGGTCCTCCACCTTCCCGGTGGGTGAGCCCGGCTACGGCCTGCGCGACCTCGCGGCCGACGCGATCGGCCTCCTCGACGCCCTCGGCGTCGATCGCGCCCACCTCGTGGGCCGGTCCATGTCGGGAGGCGTGGCGCTGGTCGTCGCGGTCGACCACCCCGAGCGGGTGCGCTCGCTCACCCTCGTCAGCACGACGACCGGCGAGCTGCCGATGGGCGACCTCGACTTCCCCGAGGAGCCCGACGCGTCCGACCCGGCGGCCGTCGTCGAGTACGTCGTCGACGCGGTGCGCGCCTACGCGGGAACTTCCTCCCACTTCGACGAGGACGCCGTGCGCGCCCTCGCCACCGAGGACGTCGGCCGCGCACGCGACATCGCCGCCACCCTGGTCAACCACTACGCCATGGACTTCTCCGGTCCTGCCGGCGGCGGCTTCGCGGACATCCGGGTGCCGACCCTCGTCGTGCACGGAGAGCTCGACCCGGCATTCCCGCTGGCCCACGGGGAGGCGCTGCGCGACGCGGTCCCGGACGCGCGGCTCGTCGTCCTCCCGGGGTCGGGGCACGACGTCGCCCCGCCGGTCTGGGACCTCTTCGTCGACGCGCTCGCCGAGGTGACCGCGTCATGACGCGCGTGAGGTCGGCGATCTGGGTGCCGCTGTTCGACGAGCTGGCGGACCCGGCGGTCGTCGTACGGCTCGCCGTGGAGGCGGAGGAGCACGGCTGGGACGGCTTCTTCGTGTGGGACCACGTCCGCTGGAGGGAGCCCGTCGAGGCGCTGGCCGACCCGTGGGTGACCCTGTCGGCGGTCGCCGCCGCGACGTCGGAGATCAGGATCGGACCGATGGTCACGGCGCTGGCCCGTCGCCGGCCGCAGGTCGTGGCGCGGCAGACCGCATCGCTCGACCTGCTCAGCGGCGGCCGCCTCGTGCTGGGCGCCGGGCTCGGCAGCGACCGCTTCGGTGGGGAGTTCTCGCGCTTCGGCGACGAGGTCGACGACCGGACGCGGGCGGCGATGCTCGACGAGGGCCTCGCGATCCTGCGAGACGCCTGGTCGGGGGAGCCGGTCCGGCACCGCGGCGAGCACCACGTCATCGACGACGTCCGGTTCCTGCCCCGCCCGGTGCGCGGCACGGTGCCGGTGTGGATCGCCGGCTTCCCCGGCCGGCAGCGGCCGCTCCAGCGCGCCGCCCGGCACGACGGCTTCGTGCCGGTCAACCTCGCGCACCCCGAGCAGCTGGCCGAGGCCGTCGCGACGATCGGCGCACTGCGTGAGGACCCCACCACGCCGTACGACGTCGCGGTGACCCTCGCCCCGGACGCCGACCTCGCCGGGTTCGAGGCGGCGGGGATGACCTGGTGGCTGACCGACGTCGATCCGCACGGCACCTCCGTGGCGGACGTGCGCGCGGTGCTGAGGGACGGACCGTTGCGCTGATCCGGACGTGATTCCCGCGACGTTCGCCGGATGCGTCGGCGTGGCCTGTGGAGGGCCTCCCGGGATGGTCGGTCCCGCCCTCTAGGGTTCTCCGGTGACCTCCCCATCGGCCAAGCCGGCTGTCGACTCCTCGCCCGTCCGCGACCTGCTCGCGACGGCCGTGACGGCGCTCGGCGGCCAGGAGCGGGCGGGGCAGGTCGCGATGGCGGAGGCGGTCGCCCAGGCCTTCGCCGACCGGGAGCACCTCCTCGTCCAGGCCGGCACCGGCACCGGCAAGTCGCTGGGCTACCTCGTGCCGGCCCTGCTGCACGACAAGCGCGTCGTGATCGCCACGGCGACCCTGGCCCTCCAGCACCAGCTGGTCGAGCGCGACCTGCCCCGGCTGGTCAAGGCCGTCGGCACGACCCCCGGCCTCGACGCGTCGTACGCGGTGCTCAAGGGGCGGTCCAACTACGCCTGCCTGCACCGGATCCGCGAGGGCGCCCCCGACGACCAGGGCGAGCTGATCCAGATCCCCGAGGGTTCGATGGGCGCGAAGGTCCTCGAGCTGCGCACGTGGGCCGAGGCAGCGGCCGAGGCCGGCGGCAGCGGCGAGCGCGACGACGCTCCGCGGCACACCGAGAAGGAGTGGCGCCAGGTCAGCGTCTCGGCGCGGGAGTGCCTGAGCGCGAGCAAGTGCCAGTTCGGCCAGGAGTGCTTCGCCGAGCGGGCGAAGGAGAAGGCGCACAAGTCGCACCTGATCGTCACCAACCACTCGCTGCTCGCGATCGACGCGATCGAGGGCATCCCGATGATCCCCGACTACGACGCCGTCGTGATCGACGAGGCCCACGAGCTCGCCGCGCGGGTGACCCAGGCGGCGACCGACGAGCTGTGGGCCGCCGAGGTGGAGCGGGCCGCGCGGCGCAGCGTGCGCCACGTCGAGGGCAACGAGGCCGACGACCTCGCCGACGCCGCCGACGCGCTGCGGGCCGCCGTCAGCGAGGCCCCGGCCGGCCGCTTCGAGCGGCTCCCCGAGGACCTCGCCGACGCGCTCGCGCTGGTCCGCGACGCGGCCCGTGCGTGCATCTCGGCGTTCCCGAAGGCCGAGGCGGGCAGTGAGCCCGACGCGGCGATGACCCAGGCGAAGGGGATGGTGCAGGAGGTCTTCGCGACCGCGGAGCGGATGGCGGCCAACTCCGAGCACGACGTCCTGTGGCGCACCGAGGGCAGCGACCGGATGCCGCCGACGCTGGCGATCGCGCCGCTGCAGGTCTGGGGGCAGATGCGCGACAAGCTGCTCGCCGACAACACGGTCGTGATGACCTCGGCGACGCTGATGCTCGGCGGCGACTTCAACGCCGTCGGCCGCTCGGTCGGGCTCAAGCCCATGCCCGACGAGGAGCAGCCGTGGCGCGGCATCGACGTCGGGAGCCCGTTCGACTACGCCACGCAGGGCATCCTCTACGTCGCCCGCCACCTCCCGCCGCCCGGCCGCGACGGACTGGGCCCGGCCCAGCTCGACGAGATCACCCAGCTGGTCGACGCCGCCGAGGGGCGCACACTCGGGCTGTTCTCCAGCCGGCGTGCGGCCGAGGCCGCCGCCGAGCACGTCCGCAAGGCGCTGCCGCACCTGACCACGCTCGCGCAGGGCGAGGCCCAGCTGCCCGAGCTCGCCCGGCAGTTCGTCGAGGACCCGCACACCTGCCTGTTCGGCACCCTCGGCCTCTGGCAGGGCCTCGACGTCCCCGGCGACACCTGCCAGCTGGTGATCATCGACCGGATCCCGTTCCCGCGACCCGACGACCCACTGATGAGCGCGCGTCAGAAGGCCGCCGACCAGGCGGGCGGCAACGGCTTCATGCAGGTCGCCGCCACCCACGCCGCGTTGCTCCTGGCGCAGGGTGCCGGCCGCCTGATCCGGACGACGAGCGACCGGGGCGTCGTCGCCGTCCTCGACCCGCGGCTGGCGACCGCCCGCTACGGCTCGTTCCTCAAGGCGAGCCTGCCGCCGATGTGGCCGACGACGGACCCGCAGGTGGTGCGCCAGGCGCTGGCCAGGCTCAGCCAGTCACCTTCACGCTGATCGCCTGGCTGCTCGACCCCTGCTGGGGCGTGCCCTGGCAGGTGTAGAGGTAGGACTGCTGGTCGTCGGCCATGTCGCCGCAGTTGTAGCGGGTGTCGCCGTTGGCCACGGTGACCTCGATCCACTCGGTGGTCGAGCCGAACGCGTAGCTGACCGAGGCGTTGCCGTCGCTGGTGAGCGGCACCACCCTCGAGACCGCGCCCTGGTTGCGACGCTTCACGGTGATCACGGCCGCGGCACCGATCGACAGGGTGTTGAGGTTCAGCCCGACGGTGACCTTCGAGGTGACCAGCCCGGACCCGCGGGTGAAGCGGTACGTGCCGGTCGCGAGGTGGGTGAGGCTGAAGCCGACCGACCGGGTGCGCGCCGAGGACGTCATCGTGTAGGTCTTGCGCAGCGGCGCGGGCCGGTAGGCGCTGCCCTCCTCGTAGAGGAGCGGGCGGCGGTTCCACATGCCGAAGGTCGCGAGCTGGGTGGAGATGTTCGTGCCCTTGGCGGCGAGCTCGTCCACCAGGCCCTGGAGCGAGTAGGTGTTGGCGTCACCGGAGCCTCCGTCGTCGAGACGACGCCAGATGTCGCGCACGATGGTCGGCAGGCCGGCGACCGAGGTCGGGTAGCGCTCGGAGAGGTAGCGGAAGAAGATCCAGGTGCCGTAGGGCTCGATCTGCGTGAACGCGTCGAGCGCCTGGTTCGGCTTGGCGAGCGGGCCGTAGGGCAGGTAGGCGCGGTTGTCGTTGATGCCGTCGTACAGCTCGTCCTCGACCCAGCTGGCCGTGGCCTCCATGATCCAGCCGTCCTCGTTGACGTCGTAGGCGAACTGGACGGCGTGGAAGAACTCGTGGGCCGCGGTCACCCGCAGCGCCGAGCGCGGCAGGATCCCGAACTCGGCGTAGTTGTTGTCGAGCACGCAGTACGCCGGCGCGGCCACGTGGCCCGAGACGTCCTCGTCGGTGGTGCAGTAGCCGTAGGCACCGGCGCTGCCGATGTTGCCGAGGTAGACGTCGGGCAGCGAGCTGCCGTCGGCCCCACCGTCGGAGATCGGCTTCTTGTAGCCCGCGCGGACGTAGGTGTTCGCGACGTTGCGCATCGTGTCGAGGGTGAACTCGACGTAGTCCGGCGTCCCGCCGGCCACGCCGGGGAAGGCGCCACCGGCGCCGTCGTTCTCGGTGGGGATCGCGTTGGTGCCGCTGCTCACCCAGTGCACGCACACGACGGTGTTGCACTTGCGCTTGACGGTGTGCGAGCCGTAGCAGGCGAGGTCCTCGTTGAGGCACTCCGAGGCGCTGTCGGTCGGCCGGGCCAGCAGGCGCGCGGCCGTCGCCCGCTTGGAGTCGGGCAGGTCGCCGCGCGTGACCGCGAGGTCGCGCAGCGCCAGGGTGAGGTTCTTGCCCTCGACGTCGCCGGCGGCGGGGTCGGCCGGCTCGACCGGCGCCTCGACGAGGTCCTGCACCGTCTCCAGCGCGTGCTCGGCCACTTCCTCGGCGTCCGGTGCCGGGTCCGGGTCCGCCGCGCGGGCGGGGACGCCGAGCGCGGTCACCGCGAGGGCGGTCGCGAGCAGGGTGGCGAGCAGCGCGACGAGCGCCGACCAGGGGGTGCGGGGACGGATCATGGGGGAACGGGCCTCACCGAGTTGCCGACAGGGACCCCCTGACCCTATGTCAGACCCGGCGCAGGACCGCGGTGACCTTGCCGAGGATCGTGGCGTTGGTGCCGTCGATCGGCTCGAAGGCCGGGTTGTGCGGCAGCAGCCACACCTGCCCGTCCTTGCGCTGGAACGTCTTCACCGTGGCCTCGCCGTCGATCATCGCGGCGACGATCTCGCCGTTCTCGGCGGTCGGCTGCTGCCGGATGACGACGTAGTCGCCGTCGCAGATGGCCGCCTCGATCATCGACTCGCCGCTGACCTCCAGCAGGAACAGCTGGCCGTCGCCGACGAGCTGGCGGGGGAGCGGGAAGACGTCCTCGACGCGCTCCTCGGCGAGGATCGGGCCGCCGGCGGCGATCCGGCCGACGACCGGCACGTTGGCCGGCGCCGGAGCCGCGTCGCCGATGCCCGTCTCGTCGTACGACGTCTCCTCGGCGGAGCCCATCGCCTTGCGGGCGGCCATCACCTCGGGCAGGAAGACCTCGAGGGCGCGCGGCCGGTTGGGGTCGCGCTTGAGGTAGCCCTTCTCCTCGAGGACCCGCAGCTGGTGGGCGACGCTCGACGTGCTGGTCAGCCCGACGGCCTGGCCGATCTCGCGCATGCTCGGCGGGTAGCCGCGCTTCTCGATGCTGTCCTTGATGTGGGCCAGGACCCGCTGCTGGCGCGGCGTCAGGCCGGTCGCGTCCGGGGGACCGTCCGGCAGCTCGGTCACACCGCGTCCTGCCTTGCGCTCCGCCATGGGGTCCTCCCGTTCGCTCAGATGTCCCGGCCGTCCCGATCGGGACATCCCGATCAGCCGACCGGCTGCATGTGACGACGCTAACCGATCCGGCGGCGGCGTTTCAAACATCTGTTCGAACGGCGTGTCGCGACACGCCCTTCGAACACGATTTCGAACGGGTGCTGGATTTGTTCGAACGTGTGATCTAACCTCGTACACATGTTCGATCGAACGCCTGATCGAACACCTTCAGTCGGACCCCGTCACTAGACAGTTCCCGACAACTTCCCCGGAGGACATGAGACATGAGCACGATCAGCATCGCCCCCCACCGCGTCAGCACCGGCCGCAGCAACGGCGTGCGCGTCGGCACCTCCCGCGTCGCCGCCACCCGCCGGGTCGCGCAGCCAGCTCGCGGGGCGGGCCGGGTCCGGCTCACCCGCCGGGGTCGTGTGGTCGTCTTCCTCTTCGCGTTCGCGGTCGTCGCCGCTCTCGCCGTCGCGATCGCCGCCGGCTCCGCCGCCACCCGCGACGGCGGTGGCGCGCCCGCCGTCGACGTCGTGACGGTCGCCCCCGGCGAGACGCTGTGGGACATCGCCAGCGACGTCGCAGCGGCCAGCGGCGGCGACGTGCGCGGCGCGATGGCCGACATCCAGGACCTCAACACCCTCGACGGGAGCATGGTCTACGCCGGCCAGCAGCTCCGGATCCCCGCCGCGCACTAGCGGCGTACCGACTCTCCGCTGCCTCGACCCCAGCGGAGCTACTCCGCTGACTCGACCCCAGCGGAGCAGGGGAAAGGCGAAGGGTGGCAGGCCCGGCTCAGCGAGCCGCGCGCTTGCCACCCTTCGGCGCATTCGGGTCCCGCTTCGGCTTCGGCTCGGGTGACGAGGTCAGGCCGACGGCTCGCGAGAGGCGCACCGCCAGCATGAAGGCGAGGAAGAGGCAGAGCATGGCGCCGACGGATGCCACGGCGAGGAACAGCCAGGCGCTGCCCTTGCCGTCGTGTCGGGCGGTCGCGCCGAAGTCGATGGCCGCGAGCACCAGGTATCCCCAGGCCACCAGCGCGAAGGTGATCCCGACGGCCAGGGCGAGCAGGTCCGGACGGAAGCGCGCCTTCGTCTTGCCGCCCGCGCGCTTTCCACCTGTCACGGCGGTCATTCTGACTGATGGCTGGTTGGCCCGCGACTCAGGGCACCTCCGAGACCACGTAGACGGCGACCGCGGCGCCGGTCCCGGAGTCGGAGACGTTGAGCACGACGCCGTACTCCTCGCTGGTCAGGTTGGCGCTGGTGCCGCCCAGGCTGCTCTGGTTGGTGAAGCCGGCGTCCTCGAGCTCGGCGACCGCCTCGGCGAAGACGTCCTCGGCGCTGCCGTCGCTCTCGGTGCCGATGGTCCAGCCGGTGCCGTCGGGGGTGTCGACGGCCGTCCCGGACTTGACCTCGCCGACGAGCGGGACGGCGTCCTCGGGGAAGCCCTCCGGCAGGTCGCCGCCGCCGATCACGACCGAGCCGTCGCTGTTCTCGACCTTCACCTCGCCGTCGTCGAGGTCGACGTCGACGTCCCCGCCGTTGCCGTCCTCGATGGCGTCCTCTGCGGCGTTCTCGGCCGCGTTCTCGGCGGCGTTCTCGAGGGCGTCGCCGCAGCCGGCGAGGGTCAGGGGAAGGGCGAGCGCGGCGGCCGTGGCCGCGACGGTACGACGAAGGCGGGGTCGGGTGCGCAGGGCGGTCTTCGAGCTGGACATGGGGGGTCGCTCCTGGGGGGTGGGGGGAGGTCGGCGCGACCCGAGACACGCCGGTCGGGAACTGCTGTCGAACAGCCTCGTCCACCGCGTGACCTGCGCAAACGCGGGTACAGGTAAAAGTTCGCGCAAGTCGTGGCCCCCCGGCCTTGCACCCGTGGTGGTCGGGGCGTACGGTTACCACTACATCTAGTAGTTACAACGATGTAGTTCTCCACATCTAGTCCACAGGACGAGGGGTGGAGATGCACAGATCATCGCTCGTTCTGCACAGTCGGCGCCCTGGTTTCCACAGGGCCGACGGTCAGGCGGCGAAGCCGACCGGGGGAGGAGGAACCATGCACTGTCCGTACTGCAAGCACCACGACACCAAGGTCCTCGACTCCCGGGTGGCCGAGGACGGCTGCTCGATCCGCCGCCGGCGGGTCTGCCAGTCCCCGAGCTGTGAGAAGCGGTTCACGACGGTCGAGCTGATGCAGCTCACCGTGCTCAAGCGCTCCGGCGCCACCGAGCCGTTCAACCGCGAGAAGGCTGTCCAGGGCGTCCGGAAGGCCTGCAAGGGCCGCCCGGTCGGCGAGGACGACCTGGCCCTGCTGGGCCAGGAGGTCGAGGACCAGCTCCGACTGGCCGGCAGCCCCGAGATCGCGGCCCACGAGGTGGGCCTGGCGATCCTGACCCCGTTGCGCCGCCTCGACGAGGTGGCCTACCTCCGCTTCGCCTCGGTCTACCGCGGGTTCGACTCCGCGGCCGACTTCGAGAACGAGATCGCCCTCCTGCGCGCCGAGCGCCAGTTGCAGGGTGACCCAGCCCCGACGGGCTGACCACAGACGCCCGGCAGGTAGTGGGGAAGCTGCCTGCCGGGCCACCAACGTCCCTGCCCCTCGGACCGGGGCACGCATTTCACCGCACGACCGCAGCACCGACGCATCACGCCGACACCGACACCCAGCACCAGGAGAGTCATGACCGAGACGGCCAGCAACCCGACCGAGGCAGGCGCACGCGCCGGCAAGGGCCTGAAGATCGAGCGCATCTTCAGCACCGAGGGCGTGCACCCCTACGACGAGATCACGTGGGAGCGCCGCGACGTCGTCCAGACGAACTGGAAGACCGGCGAGACCGTCTTCGAGCAGCTCGGTGTCGAGTTCCCCGACTTCTGGTCGCTGAACGCCTCGACCATCGTCACGACGAAGTACTTCCGCGGCGCCGTCGGCACCCCGGAGCGCGAGACCGGCCTGCGCCAGCTCATCGACCGCGTCGTCTCGCGCTACGTCGCGGCGGGCATCGAGCACGACTACTTCGCGACCACGGCCGACGCGGAGATCTTCGAGCACGAGCTCACCTGGCTGCTCGCCAACCAGTACTTCTCGTTCAACTCCCCGGTCTGGTTCAACGTCGGCACCAAGTCCCCCCAGCAGGTGTCGGCCTGCTTCATCCTGTCGGTGGATGACTCGATGGACTCGATCCTCAACTGGTACAAGGAGGAGGGCTTCATCTTCAAGGGCGGCTCCGGCGCCGGCCTGAACCTCTCCCGCATCCGCTCGTCCAAGGAGCTGCTCAGCAGCGGTGGTACGGCGTCCGGACCGGTCTCCTTCATGCGCGGCGCCGACGCCTCGGCCGGCACCATCAAGTCGGGCGGCGCGACGCGTCGTGCGGCCAAGATGGTCGTCCTCGACGTCGACCACCCCGACATCGAGGAGTTCGTCGAGACCAAGTGGCGCGAGGAGGACAAGATCCGCGCCCTGCGCGACGCCGGCTTCGACATGGACCTCGGCGGCAAGGACATCACCTCCGTCCAGTACCAGAACGCCAACAACTCGGTCCGCGTCAACGACGAGTTCATGAAGGCCGTCGAGAACGGCACCGAGTTCGGCCTGCGCTCGCGCAAGGACGGCTCGGTCATCGAGACCGTCGACGCCCGCAGCCTGTTCCGCAAGATCAGCGAGGCCGCCTGGGCCTGCGCCGACCCGGGCCTGCAGTACGACGACACGATCAACGACTGGCACACCAACCCCGAGACCGGGCGGATCACCGCGTCCAACCCGTGCTCGGAGTACATGTCGCTCGACAACTCCTCGTGCAACCTCGCCTCGCTCAACCTGCTGAAGTTCCTGCGCGACGACGACACCTTCGACGCGCCGCTCTTCGCGAAGGCCGTCGAGTTCATCATCACCGCGATGGACATCTCGATCTGCTTCGCCGACTTCCCGACCGAGCCGATCGGCCAGACCACCCGCGACTACCGCCAGCTCGGCATCGGCTACGCCAACCTCGGCGCCCTGCTGATGGCGATGGGCCTGGGCTACGACTCCGACGGCGGTCGCGCGATGGCGGCCACCATCACCTCGCTGATGACCGGCACGTCGTACCGTCGCTCGGCGGAGCTGGCCGCGATCGTCGGCCCGTACGCCGGCTACGCCCGCAACGCCGAGGCCCACCAGCGCGTGATGCGCAAGCACCAGGCCGCCAACGACGACGTGCGCCCGCTGCACATCGCCGACGCCGAGGTGCACAAGCTGGCCACGGAGGAGTGGGCCAAGGTCGTCGACCTCGGCAAGACCAACGGCTTCCGCAACGCGCAGGCCTCGGTCCTCGCGCCGACCGGCACCATCGGCTTCATGATGGACTGCGACACCACCGGCATCGAGCCCGACTTCTCCCTGGTGAAGTTCAAGAAGCTCGTCGGCGGCGGTTCGCTGCAGATCGTCAACCAGACCATCCCGCGGGCCCTGAAGAAGCTGGGCTACGACGAGGAGAAGATCGAGGCGATCGTCGCCTACATCGGCGAGCACGGCCACGTCGTCGACGCCCCCGGCCTCAAGCCGGAGCACTACGAGGTGTTCGACACCGCGATGGGCGAGCGCGCGCTCAAGCCCATGGGCCACGTCAAGATGATGGCCGCCTGCCAGCCGTTCCTGTCGGGTGCCATCTCCAAGACCGTCAACCTGCCGGAGTCGGCGACGGTCGAGGAGATCGAGCAGATCTACATGGAGTCGTGGAAGCTCGGCCTCAAGGCCACCGCGATCTACCGCGACAACTGCAAGGTCGGCCAGCCCCTCGCCGACGGTGGCGGCAAGGCCAAGAAGGACGCCGCTGCCGCGGACGCCGCCGCCGAGGCCGAGACCAAGGTCGTCGAGAAGGTCGTCGAGAAGGTCGTCTACGCGCCGACCCGCAAGCGCCTCCCGAAGTCGCGCCTGGCCCGCACCACGTCGTTCACCGTCGCCGGTGCCGAGGGCTACATGACCTCCGGCGCCCACGACGACAACACCCTCGGCGAGATCTTCCTCAAGCTCGGCAAGCAGGGCTCGACCCTGGCCGGCGTGATGGACGCCTTCTCGATCGCGGTGTCGATCGGCCTGCAGTACGGCGTCCCGCTGGAGACCTACGTCTCGAAGTTCACCAACCTCCGCTTCGAGCCCGCCGGCCTCACCGACGACCCGGACGTCCGGATGGCGCAGTCGATCATGGACTACGTCTTCCGCCGCCTGGCCCTCGACTACCTTTCCTTCGACGAGCGCGCCGCCCTCGGCATCTACTCCGCCGAGGAGCGCCAGCGCCACCTCGAGACCGGCTCCTACGAGCCCGTCGAGGAGACCGGCTCGGCCTCCGAGCTCGTCGAGACCGCCCCGGTCGCCAAGGCCGCCCCGGTGGTCGAGGACGTCGTCGAGGCCGAGGTCGACGAGGACCCCCTCGCCGGTGCCCCCGAGGTCAAGGTCGCCAAGACCACCGCCGAGCTCCTCGAGCAGATCACCGGCCACGCGGTCGACAGCCCGCTGTGCATGACCTGCGGCACGAAGATGCGTCCCGCCGGCTCGTGCTACGTGTGCGAGGGCTGCGGCAGCACCTCCGGCTGCAGCTGATCGATCCACGTACGACGGCCCGGTCCCTCCTCGGAGGGGCCGGGCCGTCGTACGTCGTCGGGGGTCGTGTGCCTGAGGCCCGCCTATCCGGCTGCCTCAGGCACACGACTCGACAGGATGATCAGCGGTCGCACTCGCCAGCAGGGTGGTGCAGGAAGCAGGCGTCACACATCGCGTTCCCGCCGGTCGGGTCGGGGGCGGTCTTCGACTGCCCGCCGGTCTTGCCGTTGCGGGAGGTGCGCCACACGTGCCCGCCGTGGGACGCCATGTGCTCGCTGTCGGGCCGGGTGATCCCGGCGCCGTAGTGGACGAGACCGGCAGCGACGGCCATCACCTCGGCACCGTCGGCGTCGTGGACGAGCACGCTGCGGTTCCACCCGTGGTGGGCGTACGTGAAGCTCACCCCGCCGAGGGCCTCGACGTCCGCGGCGATGTGGTCGCGATCGCGGTCGTTCCAGAGCGAGTCGAACTTGAGAAGTTGGGCCCGCGTCATGGCGTCGCCGTTGGTCAGGGTGCTCACCTGGCGATCGTCTCACCAGAGTTCCGCGCGGCTCGCATCCCGACGGCCACCGCGGGTGGCTCGTCCGGGGTGGATCGACCGGTCCTCAGGGCGTCACGACGATGCCCCGCGCGGCGAAGGCCTCCTTGACGACGACCGCAGCAGCAGCCCCGTCCCGCACCAGCGCCTTGTCGTAGATCGCCGTCGCCGCGGCGTCGAAGGACGTGTCCGGGGCGAAGTCGAACTGGGCGTCGATGACGGTGGTGTCGAAGTCGCGCGAGGTCAGGCCGAGGGCCTCGTACCCGGCGCGGGCGTCCCAGAGGCCGCGGCTCCAGATCTGGCCGTCGTAGTGGACCTCGCCCTTGCGGTCGGCGACGGTGAGGTCGGTGTCGAGGCGGCGCAGGCAGTGCACCGGCCCCGAGGTGTACGACGTCGAGTCCCAGTCCATGACGCAGGCCTCGGGCGCCTGCACGGGCCAGCCGTACTCCTCCGCGGCGTCGAGGCCGACGGACACGGCGAGGTAGTCGCCCCACGCCTCGCCGATCGAGCCGGCATCGAGGGAGGTGCCGTAGCCGGGGACCTGGGAGGCGTGGACGGCGTGGCCGTACTCGTGCACGATCACCTCGGCGTCCTCGGCGTCGTCCACGCCACCCTTGCCGAGGCGGATCCGGTAGGGCTTGTCGGTCTGGTAGCTGTTGTCGCCGCCGTACTGGTCGATCTTGACGCTGAACGACTGCTTGACCACCGGGCGCAGGGTGGAGCCGAAGCCGAGCGACTGGATGTACTCCTGCGCCTGGTTGACCCAGAAGTACGCCATCACCTGCTCGAACTGGTCGTCCTTGCGGTTGTAGTTGTAGACGCCCGTCGCCGAGTACGCCGGCGTGCCGGTCGCGGACTCGACGGTGACCCACCTGCCGCGGAGGTAGCCGGAGCCGTCCAGGTTGCGCAGCGGCACGGTCGCGTACTCGCTGCTCGGCACCGCGCTCGCCGAGTCCTTGGCATCGACGAGCGACTCGTCACCGCTCGACTGGACCGGGTTGACCTTGAACACCAGCCCGCTCCCGGTGGTGACGCCCGCGGCGGGCTTGGCGCCGGCCGGCGCGGCCGCTGCGGAGATCGTGAGGACGACGGCGAGGGTGGCCAGGGCCGGGCGAAGTTGCACGTTCGGGACACTAACACCGGACGAAGTCCGCGTGGAGGGCTGCGAGCGACTCGTTTTTGCCGGGTTGTCTGCAGGTGGCGGGCCCCGGGGAGGGGTGCCCATGAGAGCATGCATCCCGCCAGTTCCTCGTTGCTCGATCTCGGGAGAGAACAAAGTGAAGAAGTACGTCGTCGCGATGGTGATGGCCCTCGCTGTCATCCTTCCCGCCGCCCCCGCACACGCCGCGACGATGACGATCGAGGACTCGAACACCGACGCCCAGGTGCGCAACGCGCCTCCTGCTCGCGCGAAGTCGACGGCCGAGATCGAGAAGATGACCGTTTGGAAGTCGAACGGGATGGCGTACTTCCGCTTCCACCAGGCGGGGCTGAAGTGGCGGAGCACGGACCGTGCCTACTTCACGCTGCGGACCGGCTCGGGCTGGTGGCGGTACTCGCCCCAGCTCGGCATGGTCTATGCCTCGTCGTGCATCGTGGCGGTCAGTGGCCGTTACAACCTGACCACCGACACGGTGACGATCTCCTTGCCGACGTCGTGCTTCCTGCGGGGCAGGAACGCCGTCCAGGGTGACACCGAGTTCAAGCTGCCGTCCGGCGCCAAGGCGTTCGACGGGACACGGATCGGCGAGTACACCTTCCGCTGACCCGGCGCTCGCCGACGGCCCTGCGTCGACGACGTCCTAGGGCGCCAGGCGCGTCGCGACCAGCTCCACGGCCGGTACGTCCGCCGGCGCCCAGTCCAGCCCATCCAGCGCGCCCGGTGCGACCCAGCGGAGCGCGGTGTGCTCGGTCAGCTGCGGCGTGCCGGACACGATCCGGCACCAGAAGGTCGTGAGCACGACGACGACCCGGCCGTCGTCGTACCGGGTGGTGGCGATCTCGTCGCCCACCTTGACGACGCACCGGAGCTCCTCGTCGATCTCACGCTCGAGCGCGAGGCGGCCGGACTCGCCGTGCTCGACCTTGCCACCGGGGAACTCCCACTTGCCCGAGAGCGACCCGTCCGGACCGCGCTGGGCACAGAGCACCAGGCCGTCGCGCACGATGACGGCGCCGACGACCTCGATCTCTGGCTGGCGAAGGCGGTCGTCCATGACGGCAGCCTAGGAGCCCGCGTCAGTAGGTCTCGAAGGTCACGACCGGCTCGCCGTCGACCAGGTCGACAGTGGCGTTCACGTAGAGGTCCACCTGCTCGGTCTCCTTCGTCCAGTCGGCGGCGCCGAAGCCGTACGACGCGTCGTACTCGTAGGTCACGGTCGCCTCCCCGGTCTCGTCGGACGAGAGGCTGGCCGGGAAGGTCCCGTCGAAGTAGTCCCAGGAGACGGTGGGCATGGTGGTGAGCGTCCAGACCACCTTGCGCTGCTTGTCGCCGGACGCGAAGGCGTCCTGCGGGCAGTCCTCGGGGGAGAGCTCGGTGGCCTTCATGCACGCGTCGACCCAGTCGGTGATCGCGGTGTCCACCTTGTCGCGCAGCTGGTCGGACGGTCCGGGCTGGCCGGTCTCGGCGTAGATGCCGAAGGAGTCCGCGGCGGGGACCGAGGTGGATTCGTCGCTGGGCTCGAGCCACGGGTTGTCGCCGTAGGGGTTGAAGACGTAGGAGCCGGGGAGCGCCCAGAAGTCGGCATCTTCGCCACCATCGGCCTCGACCGTGACGCCGTTGGCCTCGACGGAGGTGCTGGTGTCGGGCACCGAGACCGTCACCTCGCGGGCCAGGCCACCCTCGTCGACCTTCCAGTCGTCGAAGAAGAGCGCGCGCTTGCCGTCGGGGCTGAGGGTCAGCTCCACATCGTTGCCGTCCTCCGGGCCCTCGAGGTCCACGGTCACGGTGATCGTGTCGCCGAACTCCTCGACGTCGGTGATCTCGTAGCCGGTGATGCGGTCGTCGGCTGCGGCGTACACCTCCTCGGTGAGGAGCGCCACCGATGCCTCGTCCTCGTCGACCGGGGCCAGTTGCAGCACCTTGTCGACGTCGCCTGCGACGACCGCGTCGAGGTAGGCCTCGGCCCGCTTCTCCGGGTCGGCCAGCGTCGAGCCGACGATGCTGAAGACGAGGACACCGAGCAGGCCGAGCCCACCGATGACGGCGGCCGCGACCAAGCCCTTCTTCGCGCGGGCGCGATCGCCGGGCGACATCGGGATGCGCTGGACCGGGCCCGCTGGTGGCGTCGGCCGGGTCGGGCCGGCCGCCAGCCGTCGGACGACGGCGTCGGGCAGCGATCCGACGAGGGCCGGTGCGACGAAGCGTGAGAGCGCCTCGATCGCAGCACCCCAGAGCGCCAGCACCGGGATCAGCCAGTAGGCGCCGCTGTAGGTGATGCCGCCGTCGACGCCGAACAGGGCGCCCGAGAGGCGCACCGTCGAGATCATGCACACGAGGAGCGCGCCGACGGCGTACGCGATCGGCAACGTCGCCCAGGAGGCCGGGTGGGCCAGCCACGCACGGTCCCCACCGCGGCGCAGGTGCCACGCGATCGAGGCGACGACCAGGAACAGGACGGCCAGCACGGGCAGCACGACGGCGGGGAACCAGCCGAGGTCCCACGCGAACGCCTGCTCGCCCGCTGCGGTGACCGCGCCGACGTGCGCCATCGCGAAGGCGCCGAGGGCGAGGGTCGGACCCCAGACCAGGGCGTAGAGGGCAGCGTCGAAGCCGCTGTCGACCAGCATCCAGACCACGGCGATCGGCACCAGCAGCACCACCCAGGCCAGCACGTGCTGCGTCACCAGGTGCGTGCCGCGCCGTACGTCGGCAGGAACCGCGGCCGGCCACAGCGCCCCGTGCACGGACTGTCGCCCGAGAAAGGCGGCGCCGCCGGCGAGGATCAAGGTCCCGAAGAACAGGCCGACCGTCGCCGAGTGCATGACGAGGTCGTCGTCGCGCATCGCCAGGACGCGCGTAGCCACCACGGCGACGACCGCGGTCGCGAGCGCACCGCAACCGGCGAGGATCGCCCGCTCCAGGGTGCTGCTCGTCGGCGCGGAGCGCTCGCTGCGCCGTGACAGTCGGAGCACGGCGAAGACGAACACTGCGGTGATGAACAGCGGTGGGGCGAACAGGTGCAGCGCGAACTCGTCGTCGCCCAGCCCGATCGACCCGCCCAGCGCCATGCCGGCGATCTGGAACGGGATGCCGATCAATGTCCCGATCACCTTGATGTCGATGTCGCCGGAGGGGTCCCCGTCGCTGGAGCCGTCGGCCTCGAGCGCGATCGCCAGCACGATCAGGCCCATCAGCACCAGCGACGCACCCAGCGAGATCGCGTACGCCAGCAGCGGCGCGCCGCAGGAGCGCACGATGCTGCGCAGGGTCGGCACCGTGGTGGCGACGACCCGCGGTGGCAGGGCGGGAGGCGCCGGGGGACCGGTCGGTGGCGGTGGCGGTGGCGAAGCAGGGCTCGGCGAGCCGGGGTTGTCCATGCGGGGCATCTTGGCGGGGCGGCCCGACGGAATCAGGGGATTGGCGGAAATGGGACGAGGTCGCGGTTGCTAGCGTCGAGACGTGCCCGCCCGCGACCGCGCCGACGTCGTACGACGTGCGAAGGCGCTCCTCGGCCGCACGATCACCGGTCACGGCGTCACCGTCCGGATCACCGAGGTGGAGGCCTACGGCGGGGTCGAGGACCCGGCGTCGCACGCGTTCACCCGCACGCCGCGCTCGGAGATCATGTACGGCCCGGCGTACCGGCTCTACGTCTACCGCTCCTACGGCATCCACTTCTGCGCCAACGTCGTCACCGGGCCGACGGAGATCGGGGCGGCGGTGCTGCTGCGGTCCGGGGAGGTCGTCGACGGCCTCGACCTGGCCCGGCTCCGGCGCAACCACCCGGCCCGGGACGTCCAGCTGGCAAGAGGGCCCGGCAATCTCGCGCAGGCGTTGGGGATCACGCTCGACGACCTCGGGACCGACCTCCTCGCCGACGACACCGACCCACCCGACCCGCACGACACGCGGGTCCGCCTCGGGCCCGAGCCCGCCCGCAGGCCCCGGGTCGGGACCGGCCCGCGGGTGGGCGTCTCCAAGGCCGCCGACGTGCCGTGGCGGTTCTGGATCGAGGGCGACCCGACCGTCTCGGCCTACCGCCGCAGCCCGCGGGCGCCGGCCCCGGAGCACTACGCTTCCGGCACGTGAGCACCGAGTCGTCGTACACGAACGTCACCCTCGACCCGCAGGCCAACATCTACTTCGACGGCGCCTGCGTGAGCCACACGTTCTTCCTCGCCGATGGCACGAGGAAGTCGGCGGGCGTGATCTTCCCGGCCAGCCTGACCTTCGGCACGGCCGCGCCGGAGGTCATGGAGCTCAACGCCGGCTCGTGCCGCATCAAGCTGGCCGGCGAGGACGAGTGGACGACCTACTCCGCCGGCGAGTCCTTCAGCGTGCCGGGCGACTCGTCGTTCGACATCGAGGTCACCGAGACGCTCGGGTACGTCTGCCACTACGGCTGATGCAACCCCGCGCGGGGTCCCACTCGTGAGAGGGACATGAGACCGAAGCCCCGCGACGCGGAGTTCGAGGAGTTCGTCCGGAGCAACCGGAGCAGGTTGCTCGGGACGGCGACGGTGCTGACCGCCGGCGACCACCACCTGGCCGAGGACCTGGTCCAGGGGACGCTGGTGCGGATGTACCTCGCCTGGGGGCGGGCGACGAAGCGTGGGGGAGCGGCGGCGTACGCCCGTCGGGTCCTCGTCAACAGCTTCATCGACCACCGCCGGCGACCGTCGGTCTCCCGGGAGACGGCGACCGCCGAGCTCCCCGACCGGGCGGGCGCGCCTGCGGAGGAGCCGGTGGACGCCGCGCTGCTCGCGGCGCTCGGCGCGCTGGCTCCCCGCATGCGGGCCGCCGTCGTGCTGCGCCACGTCCTCGATCTGAGCGTCGAGGACGCCGCGGAGGTCCTCGGCTGCAGCGAGGGCACGGTCAAGAGCCAGACGGCTCGTGGCCTGGCCCGGCTGCGCGAGGTGCTCCCGGAGCCCGCCCCGGTCCCGCCCCCTCACGAAGGAGACCTCGCATGACCGACCTCGACGACCTCGCCGGCCGCCTCCAGCGCCTCGACACGCAGCCGTCCGCCACCACCGACGAGACGGTACGACGCGACCTGCTCCGCGCCCGTGGCGCGGCCAGGCGACGGGCCGCCCGCCGCTTCACCGCGGGCATCGGCGTCGCCGCCGTGACCGCCGTCGGCGTGACCCTCGTCGTCAGCAACCAGGGCACCACGACCGAGAAGCCGCCGACCATCGCCCAGCCCAGCCAGACCCCGGACGCCAGCGTGGACCTGGTCGCCTACACCGGGGCCCAGCAGCCCGGCTTCGTCGTCACGAAGGTGCCCGAGGGCTTCGTGCTCGAGGGCGCGACCCCGTTCAACCTCAACATCGCCCGCGCCGGCGACACCAGTGGCCTCGACGTGTTCGAGGACAAGCTCGTGGTGATGCTCGAGTCCTCGTCGGTCTCGACGCCCCCCGAGGGTGATCCGGTGAAGGTCGGAGGGTTCGACGGCTGGCTGCGCAACAGCGAGGGCGGCACCTGGACGCTGACGTACGACGACGGCGACCACCGTGTCGTCGTACAGGCCTGGAAGTCGCTGGGCCTGACCGCCGACCAGGTGGTCGAGTTCGCCGAGGGCGTCACCGTCACCGCGCAGGCGCAGGCCGGCGTCGGCTGAGTTCCACCAATCGCCGGACATCTCCGCCTCCCGGTCGTACGGTCCGGGGACCGGGAGGTGGAGATGTCAGGGATGCGGATCGGATGGGCGGCGCTCGTCGCCGCGCTGGCCGTCACGGCGGCGGGCTGCGAGATCGACGACGGCGAGCCCACCGCCGGCGACCCGGTCGTCACGCAGACGGTGACGGAGACCGCGACCGCGGAGCCCACGGAGGTCGCCACCAGCGTCGAGCCGGTCGCCGAGGAGCCGACGTACGTCGTCACCCATGTCGCTGACGGCGACACCATCGACCTCGACAGCGGTGACACGGTCCGCCTGGTCGGCATCGACACCCCCGAGCGCGGCGAGTGCGGGTTCGGCCCGGCGCAGTCGGCCATGAAGCGGCTGGTGCTCGGCAAGGAGGTCACCCTCGTCGAGTCCGACGAGGACGCCGACAAGTACGGCCGGCTGCTGCGCTACGTCGAGGTCGGCGACCTCGACGTCGGCCTGCGGATGATCCGCAAGGGCCTCGCGATCGCCCGCTACGACTCCCGCGACGGCTACGGCCGCCACCCGCGCGAGGACCGCTACATCACGGCGGACGAGGCCGCGGCCGACGTCACCTGCCCGAAGCCGAAGCCGAAGCCCGAGGAGCCCCGCGGCTTCGCCGACACCGGCGAGAAGGGTGGCGACTGCGAGCCCGGCTACGACCCGTGCGTCCCGCGCTACCCGCCGGACCTCGACTGCGCGGACGTCGGCCCCGTCACCGTCACCGGGTCCGACCCGCACGGGCTGGACCGGGACGGCGACGGGGTCGCCTGCGGAGGGGACTGAGGTCAGGCGGCGGCGACGAGCTCCGCCTCGTCCTCGCCCACCGCCTCGCTGGTACGACGACCGCGCCGGTCGAGCACCAGCCCACCGATCGCGACCAGCGCACCCAGCGCCGAGACCGCGGTGGCGAATGCCAGGCCCGGCTGGAAGCCGTCGAGCGCGGCCGCGGGGGACTCGGCGCCCGTCGTACCCGACGTGATGATGGCCGTGGTGACCGCGAGGACGATCGCGGCACCGACCTGCATCGAGGTCTGCAGCACGCCGGCCGCGAGACCCTGCTCGTCGTCGTCGATCCCGCTCGTGGCCTGGATGTTGATGGCCGGGAATCCGATCCAGCCGGCGCCGATGAGCAGCAGCGGCGGGAGCAGCACGCCGAGATAGGTCGGCGCGGTGTCGAGACGCACCAGGAACAGCAGGTAGCCCGCGGCCATGACCGTCATCGTCACCGCGATGATCGGCGCCGTGCCGTAGCGGTCGACGAGCTTGTCGGAGAAGACCGCCGACAGGGTGACCATCAGGCCGATCGGCAGCAGCGCGAGGGCCAGCTCCAGCGGGCTCCAGCCCAGGCCGTCCTGCAGGAACAGGGTGACGATGAACTGCCAGCTGAAGTAGGACCCGCCGACCGCGACGATCGCGATGCTGGCGCGCACCAGCGTGGCCTTGCGCAGGATCCCGAGCCGGATGAGCGGGTGCGCGATGCGGCGCTCGATCGTGACGAACGCGGCGAACAGGGCGGCGACGCCCACGAAGGACAGCACCGTCCGGGCCGAGGCCCAGCCCGCCTCGGGTGCGGACACGACCGTGTAGACGAGCAGGAGCATCGCGGCGCCCGAGGTCAGCGCGCCGAGCAGGTCGTGCCCGCCCTCCTCGGCCGGCTCGTCGTGCGGGACCAGCACCCACGCCGCCGCGAGGGCGAGCAGCGCGATCGGGACGGGGAGCAGGAAGGTCCAGCGCCAGCCGACGCCGGTCATCAGGCCACCGAACAGCAGGCCGGAGGAGTAGCCGCCGGCACCGAAGACGGTGTAGATCGACAGCGCCTTGTTGCGGGCCGGTCCCTCGGCGAAGTTCGTCGTGATGATGGACAGGCCGGTGGGTGCGGTGAACGCGGCGGCGAGGCCCTTGATGAACCGGGTCGCGATGAGCAGCGGGCCGGAGCTGACCAGGCCGCCGAGCAGCGACGCCGCGGCGAAGACGGCGAGCGCGATCAGGAAGACCCGGCGCCGGCCGAGCAGGTCGGCGGTCCGGCCGCCGACGAGCAGCAGGCCGCCGTACCCGAGCACGTAGCCGCTGATCAGCCACTGGAGCGAGGACGTCGACAGGTCGAGCTCGGCGCCGATCGAGGGGAGCGCGACGCCGATCATCGAGACGTCGAGCCCGTCGAGGAAGAGCACCACGCACAGCGTGATGAGCAGGCCCCAGGTGCGGCCGGACCAGCGGATCGCGCTGCCGGCGGCGGACTGGTGGGGGTTGAGGGATGTCGAGGACATGGCATGGAAGACTTCCATGCATGTGCATTCAATGCAAGCGCAAATAATGCGTTTGCATAAAAGTAACCTGCTGGCTAGGATGCGAGCGTGTCCAAGGCGCCTGCCCCGAGCGCGCTGGTGGAGGAGTGGCGACAGCTGCTCGACCGCCACGCGGTGGTCAGCTGCGCGCTCGAGAAGGCCCTCCAGGACCAGCACGGCATCGGCCTGAGCGAGTTCGAGACCCTCGACCGGGTGGTCGACGCCAACTGCGGCAAGTACCGCATGGCCGACCTCGCCGGCGACATCCACCTGAGCCAGAGCGCGCTCTCGCGCGCGATCACCCGGCTGGAGAAGGACGGGCTCGTCGAGCGCTCCGCCTGCGCCGACGACCGCCGCAGCGTCTTCGTCTGCCTCACGCCCCGGGGCCGCGAGGTGTACGACGCCGCGCTGCCCACGCACCGCGCGGTGCTCGAAGGCACCTGGGGCGCCTGACCTGCTGGCGCGCCGCGGACGTCACTCCGTGACGGCGGACTCCCGGTTGAGCACCCGGGTGAACCGGGTCCGGTTGGCCGCGGCGTTGCAGAACAGGATCACGGCCAGGCCCAGCCCGGCGTACACGAACAGCACGGCGAAGGCGCCACCCGTGGCGGCGTCGGGGAAGTACATCGCGTCGCGGGCCACGGTCGCACCGGCGCCCGGCGGCAGCAGCTGGCCCACCGTGTGGCCGGCCTTCGGCAGCATCTCGGGGGCGATCGAGGAGCCGGAGATGATCAGGCCGACGGTGAAGTAGAGGCCGCCGATCAGGGATCCGGCCGGCCCGACGAGCGCCACGACGGCCGCCGTCGAGGCGGTGACCGCGAGCGAGATCAGGGCGAGTCCCCAGAAGAGCGTGACGTGGTCGGCGCCGTCGCCGACGCCGAAGAGCGCCATCGCGAGCAGCGCGACACCTGCGGACGCCACCGCGTAGACGACCAGCAGGGCTGCGTGGCCCAGGCCGCGCAGGGCCGAGCGGTCGACCAGGCCGCGCAGCCGGCCCAGCGCGAGGGAGGCGATCGACCCGCCGAGGCACAGCGCCTGGATGACGAAGCCGAGCGAGCTGCCGGCGCTGTCGTCCTCCGGCAGGGGTACGACGTCGGTGACCGGTGGCGGCGTGGTGAGGGCCGCGAGCGTGGCGACCGGGACCGGCCTGCCCGCCGTGGTCAGTGCCTGCACCTGCTCCTGGACCTGCTGTTGGTAGACCTTCGTGTACTGCGCCCGGAACAGGTTCGCCACCGACGGCGAGGCCGCGGAGGCGACGTACAGGGTCGGGGTGCTGCCCTGGAAGGCGACGCCGCCGTAGGCGTCACGCTCGCGGATCGCCTGCTGCAGCGCCTCCGCGTCGTCGTACGACTCGACCTTGAACTGGCCGTCCTTCTCCAGCTGCTTGGCCTGTGCCTGCTGCTCGGCGCTGCCGACGACGCCGACCGGGAGGTCGTGCGGCGAGGGGGAGTGGGCCATCGCGAGGTAGTAGACGGCCAGCACCAGCTGGATCAGCGCGCCCGTGACGGCGATCGCGAGGCCGAGCCTCGACAGCTTGCGGAACCCGCCGGGGGCAGGAGCGGTGTCGGTCATCGGGTCAGCCACAGTTGTCGCAGATGCCGGTCGCGGGGATCGCCATGAAGCACGTCGGGCACACGGCCACGACGGGCTCCGCCTTGACCGGCTTCGCGGGCGCCTTCGGGGCACGCGGCGTGGTCGCCTTGCGGGTGCCGGTCGCCGTCGGCAGCGTCGACTTCCGGACGACGGGCACCTCGACGACGGGCACCTCCACGACCGGCGGCACCCAGCCGGGCGGCGGCGGGTCGGTGATCGAGAACTGGCCGAGGATCTCCCGGGCCGCGTCGGTGGGCTGGTGCTTGGGCCGGGTGACGATGTCGAACGGCGACGACGCACCCTCGAGGAAGGTCTGCGCGTCGGGGCGCAGGGTCTCCGGGATGCGGCGGTGGCGCCAGCGCTGCGGGGTCGCGCCCTTCTGGGTGATGGTCACCAGGTCCGGCCGGTTCCACGCGACCAGCGCCCAGTCGTCGTGGTGGCTGGTCGCCCACACGGCCACGGCGAGGTCGCCCGCGTCGGCGGCGGCACGCAGCGCGATCCGCTCCGGGTTGGAGAACCGGCCCCGGACGTGGAGGACGCCGGGCAGCGGCTCGGTGACGTCGTACTCCTCGCCCTGCAGCTGGTCGACGAGGGGGCTGAGGTCAGGCGTGGTCTCCATCGCCTCCGAGGGTAGTCGAGTCCTCCGCGTCGTCCGAGACCGCACCCGTCGCCTCGGCGATGATCGTGGCCATCGCCACGCGGGCCGCCTCGGCGTCGCGCGAGCGGACCGCGCGGGCCACCTCGACGTGCAGGTCGACGGCCTCGTCCTTGGGGTGCGCCGGCATCAGGTGGTGGTGCGTGCGGCCGGCCAGCACCTCGGCCACGACGCCGTCGAGGGCGGCGAGCATCTCGTTGCCGGAGGCCTCGAGCAGCACGCGGTGGAAGACGATGTCGGCCTGCAGGAAGGCCTCGAGGTCGCCGGCCCGGCCGTGCACCACCATGTCGTTGGCGGCGGCGGTGAGGGCCCCGCACTGCTCCGGCGTCGCGCGTACGGCGGCCAGGCCGGCCGCCACCGGTTCGAACCCGCTGCGCAGCTCGCCCAGCGAGCGGAGCTGGTGGGGGCGGTCGCCGGAGTCGAGGCGCCAGCGGATCAGGCGCGGGTCGAAGACGTGCCACGACGTGCGGGGCAGGACGGTGACGCCGACCCTGCGCCGCGAGGCGACCATGCCCATCGACTCGAGGACCCGGACCGCCTCGCGGGAGACGGAGCGGCTGACGTCGTACTCGGTGTCGATGCCGTCGAGGGTCAGCACGGCGCCCTCGCCGAGCTCGCCGTCGACGATGCGCCGGCCGAGTGCCTCGAGGACGTCCTCGTGCAGCGCGGTGCGGGCCACGGCTCCTCCAAAGATCAGATTTATTTGGCTGCGGGGTTGTTAAAAGCAGATTAATGGATGCACACTGTGACGGCCAGCACACCGGACCACTGGAGGACCCATGAGCAGCACCCTGCCGCACGACGGGGGCGCACCCCTGATCGTCGTGATGGGCGTGTCGGGGTCGGGCAAGTCGACGGTCGGCGCCGCGCTCGCGCAGCGCCTCGGCGTCCCGTTCGAGGACGCCGACGACCTCCACCCGGCGGCCAACATCGCGAAGATGTCGGCCGGCATCCCGCTGGACGACGACGACCGCCACCCGTGGCTGGAGACCATCGGGGAGTGGCTCGCCGCCCACGACGGCGACGGTGGCGTGATCAGCTGCTCCGCGCTCAAGCGCAGCTATCGCGACCAGCTCCGCGCTCATGCAGCGCGGGCCGTCTTCGTCCACCTCCACGGCACCCGCGAGGTCATCGCGCGGCGCCAGGCCAGTCGTCCCGGCCACTTCATGCCGGCCTCGTTGCTCGACTCGCAGTTCGACACGCTCGAACAGCTCGCCGACGACGAGGCCGGTGTCGTCATCGACGTCGACCAGACGGTCGACGCGATCGTCCAGCAGTACGTCGACCTGAGCGTCGACCACTCCTGAGGAGACCCGCATGTCCGCACACCTGGTCCTTGCCGCCGGCACCGACCTCATCGAGCCGATCAACACCGAGGGCAAGCTGGTCCTGGCTGCCCTCCTCGGCATCGGCGTCATCGTCGCGCTCATCATCGGCGCGAGGCTGCACCCGTTCCTCGCCCTGACGGCCGGCGCGCTCGTCGTCGGCCTGACGGCCCGGATCGGGCTCGACGGCCCGATCGGCGAGCGTTTCGAGGCGTCGATCGCCAGCTTCACCACCGGCTTCGGGTCGACGGCTGCCGGCGTCGGCATCCTGATCGCCCTCGGCGCCATGTTCGGCAAGCTGCTCGCCGACAGCGGGGGAGCCGACCAGATCGTCGACACGATCATCGGCCACGCCTCGCCGCGCGCCCTGCCGTGGGCGATGGCCGTCGTCGGCGCGATCATCGGCCTGCCGATGTTCTTCGAGATCGGCCTCGTCCTGCTGATGCCGGTGATCTACCTCGTCGCCCGCCGCTCCGGCCAGTCGCTGATCACGATCGGCATCCCGGCGCTCGCCGGCCTCTCGGCGATGCACGGCCTGGTGCCGCCGCACCCCGGCCCGCTGACCGCGATCGACTACCTCGGCGCCGACCTCGGCACCACGCTCGCCCTCGGCGTCGCCGTCGCGATCCCGACCGTGATCATCGCCGGCCCGGTCTTCGGGCTCGTCGGCCGCTACGTCACCGTCGAGGTCCCGCACCGCTTCGAGTCCACGGAGGAGGAGGACGCGAGCGGCCGCCCGTCCTTCGCGATCACCCTCGCGTCGGTCCTGCTGCCGGTCTTCCTGATGATGGGCAAGGCCCTCGCCGACATCTTCATCGACGACGAGACCGCCCCGCTGCGCAGCGCGCTCGACGTGATCGGCACCCCGCTCATCGCGCTGCTCATCGCGGTCGTGGTCGGCATGTTCACCCTCGGCCACGGCATGGGCCGCGACGGCGTCGCGAAGTCGATCGAGTCCTCGCTGCCCGGCGTCGCCGGCATCCTGCTCATCGTCGCCGCCGGCGGTGGCTTCAAGCAGTCGCTCGTCGACACCGGCATCGGCACCCTCGTTGCCGAGAAGGTCGCCGACTCCAACGTCTCGGTGCTGGTGCTCGCGTGGTTCGTCGCGGTCCTGATCCGCCTCGCCACCGGCTCGGCCACCGTCGCCACGGTCACCGCGTCGGGCCTGCTCGCCCCGCTGACCGCGCAGCTCTCCAGCGGCGAGGTGTCGCTGATGGTGCTCGCGATCGGCGCGGGCTCGGTCTTCTTCTCCCACGTCAACGACGCCGGCTTCTGGCTGGTGAAGGAGTACTTCGGGATGACCGTCGGCCAGACCTTCAAGACCTGGTCGGCCATGGAGACGCTGCTCTCCGTCAGCGGCCTGGCGTTCGTGATGGTGCTCAACGCGTTCATCTAGCAGCGAACGGGACGAAAAGACGCTGGTCCACCACTGGACCGGTCGGGGAGGATGACGGGGTGGCTGATCCCGTCATCCTCCTGGTCTCCTCCGACCACATCGACGTCCTGACCGAGCAGTTCCACCGCTACCAGCGCGAGTACGACGTCCGGCCGGCCACCAGCGCCCGCGAGGCGACCGCGATCCTCCAGCGGGTCCGCTCGACCGGGCAGCCGGTGGCTCTGATCGTGACCGACTCCCAGCTGCCGGACGAGAACGTCCTGCTCGCCATGCACGACTGGCGCACCCTCGTCGCGACCGCCCGGCGGATCGTGGCGATCCCGATCGAGCGCTTCGCGGAGGAGAGCCAGTCGCTGCGGCCCTATCTGCAGAAGGGCAAGTTCGACACCTACCTCGTGCTGCCGCAGGGCCGCCGCGACGAGGAGTTCCACTACGCGGTGACCGAGCTGCTCAGCGACTGGGGCGCGACGGTCGCCACCTCCGAGATCGACTCGGTGCGGATCATCACCCCCGACAGCCGCCCGCTCGCCCTGGCCATCCGGGACTTCCTCGACCGGCAGGGGATGCCGCACCGCACCTACGCCCCCGACACCCCGCAGGGGCAGGAGGCGCTCGCGAAGGTGGACGGCGAGGCGTCGTACCCGCTGGTGCACATGAGCTCCGGTGTCTTCGCGGACCGGCCGGTCCTGATGCCGACCTCGACGCGCGACCTGGCCGCGATGATCTACGGTCGACCGTCCGACATCCACTGCGGCGACGTCGTCGACTTCGCGGTCGTCGGTGCCGGCCCGGCGGGCCTCGCCGCCGCCGTGTACGGCGCCTCGGAGGGCCTGTCGACCGTGGTGATCGAGTCGGAGGTGATCGGCGGGCAGGCCGGCACCAGCTCGATGATCCGCAACTACCTCGGCTTCCCGCGCGGCATCTCCGGGCAGCGGCTCGGTCAGCGGGCGCGGGTCCAGGCGATCCGGTTCGGCGCCCGCTTCTTCACCGGCTGGCCGGTCGTCGAGCTGCGGCCGGGCGCCGACGGCGAGCCGCACGTGCTGGTCACCGAGGGCGGCAAGGTGCACGCCCGCTCGGTCCTGGTCGCCTCCGGCGTCGCCTACCGACGGCTCGGCGTGCAGCCGCTCGAGGACCTGGTCGGCATGGGCGTCAACTACGGCGCCGCCATGACCGCCGCGCGCGAGATGGAGGACCGCGACGTCTACGTCGTGGGCGGCGGCAACTCCGCCGGCCAGGCCGCCGTCCACCTCGCCCGGTTCGCCCGCTCGGTGACGATCCTGATCCGGCGCGAGGACCTGGCCGCGACGATGTCGAAGTACCTCATCGACGAGATCGAGTGGAACCCCCGCATCGCCGTGCGCCCGTGCACGGAGATCATCGACGGTGGCGCCGACGACACCGGCCAGCTCGGCTGGCTGCAGCTGTGCGACGTGCGCACCCGGGAGGAGGAGCGGGTCAGCGCCGGCGGGCTGTTCCTGCTGATCGGCGCCGCGCCGCACTGCGACTGGCTCGGCGACGCGGTGCTGCGCGACGAGCGCGGCTTCGTGCTGACCGGCCGCGACGTCCCCACCGACTGCTGGATCGACGGTCTGCCGCCGGAGAACCTCGGCACCTGCGTGCCCGGCATCTTCGCCGCCGGCGACATCCGCGCCGGCTCGATGAAGCGGGTCGCGGCCGCCACCGGCGAGGGCGCGTCGGCGGTGTCGCTCGTGCACGGCTACCTGGAGGGTTTGCGGGTACCGACCGCGCCATGACCAGTGGAATCGACCTCGGCCGCCCCGAGTCGGGCGACATCATCGACCTGATCACCGACGACCACCGTCGCTTCGAGCACCTGCTGGCGCAGCTCCGACTGGGCACGGCCGACCGCGACGCCGTACGCCGCGCGTTCGCGAACGTGCTGATCGCCCACGGCGAGGCCGAGGAGGACCTCGTCTACCCGGTGCTGCGCCAGCAGGCGGGGGATGTCGACGCCCACGACATCGAGCACGGCAAGGAGGAGCACGCCGAGGGCAACGAGGCGCTGCTCGCCGTCCTCGAGCTCAAGGGCACCGACACCCAGGCCTTCACCGACGCGGTCGAGGAGCTGAGCAACCTCGTCGCCCACCACATCGCCGAGGAGGAGCTCAGCATCCTCGAGCCGGCCCGCACCGAGGTGTCCAACAAGGTGCGCTGGGACCTCGGCGAGAAGTGGTCCCGGCGCCGCAACGAGCTCATCGACCAGGACTGCGGGTCGGCCGAGAACGTGCGCCGGATCGTCGAGGCCGCCAAGCGGGAAGGCGTCCTCGAGGACGCCTGACCCGGCGGCTCAGGCAGGGGCGACGATCCCGGCCGCCACGCCGACCTCGCGGTACGCCGCCGCCAGCGAGTCGACCGTCTCGTGGGCGTTGAGCCCGCTCGGGTTGGGCACCACCCAGAGCTCGGCGCCGGCGAGGTCCTCGGGCTGCCGCCCGGGCATCGCCCTCGGCTTCCCGAAGGCCGCACGGTAGGCGGTGATCCCGGCGATCGCGACGACGACCGGTCGCTCGCGCTCGACGAGCGCGGTCAGCTCGGCGCCGCCCGCCCGCAGCTCCTCGTTGGACAGCTCGGACGCCTTGGCCGTCGCGCGGTGGACGACATTGGTGATGCCGATCCCGCGGTCACGGAGCAGGTCGCGCTGGGCGTCGTCCACCCCGTTCGCCGGGTCGATCGGCTCGGTGATCACGCCCGCCTTCAGCAGCGCGGGGTAGAAGCGGTTGCCGGGGTGCGCGAAGTGGGTGCTGGTCGCCGCCGTCCACAGCCCCGGGTTGATCCCCACGAAGAGCAGCCGCAGCACCTGGCCCGGCCGGGTCGGCAGCAGGTCGGGCACGACGGCGTCGCGGAAGGACTCGAGCTCGGCGCGGGTGAAGGTACGGCGGGCAGTGCTCACCGCTCCATCCTCTCCGACGCCCTCGGAGCGATCATCGTGTGGTCTCGCGTGCACCTGGTGAACGCAGCACCACACGATCACGCGCACCCGGGGCACGGGTGCGTCGAGCCGGTCCAGCCGCGCTGCTGCAGCAGTGCGCCGATGCGTGGCGCGGTCCGGCACTGGCCGCCGAACACCTGCCCCCAGGCCAGCCGCACCGTGTCCCGCCCGGCCACTGCAGCGTCGAGGTCTCGCTCGAGATCGCGATCGCGGTTGCGGATCCCCGAGTGGTGCAGGCGTCCGTCGAGCTCGACGATCAGGCCGAACGCGGCGTACACGACGTCGCGGTAGAGCGAACCCTTGGCCGACTCGTGGACCTGGCGCTCCGCGGCCGGTATCCCGTGCGCTCGTTCGACGCGGTGCAGGTAGCCGTGCTCGAGGGCTGAGCACGTACCTGACGCGACGTCGTCGATCACCGAGCCGAGGAAGGTACGGCGGGCGATCCGGGCCCGCCCGGTCAGGGCTGTTCGGAGAGCCACCGGCGACACCCGCCGGTTGCCCACGGCGTCCGCGAGCACGCCGACCGCATCGACGTCGGTGTCCGCCGCGGCGGCCAGGTCGAGGACGTACTCCTCGGCCCGCTGTCGCGGCGGGAAGGTCGACCAGACCACGCTGTCAGGAAAGCTCCGGCTCCGCTGAATGTCCACGCCCGGGACCTTCAACGTTCGCTGCCAGTCGACAACGACCTCGATCGGTCGGCGGTCGTCCGCGGCGCTGCGTAGTCGTGCGTCAGCCGACCGGAGCGCCGAGGCACCGCGGAGGCCGGCGGGCCAGCACGCCAGGACCGCGGCCCAGGACCGCTGGTGCCATGACAGCGCCCCGGTGTGGTCGATGTACACGCTGGAGTGGACACGCACCAGCTCGCGGCGACGAACCATCCTCGCGATGTCGTGGTCGCCGAAGCCGAGGTCGAGGAGCTGGGCGCGCGTGACCAGGCCGCCCTGACAGGCCTGCCGGTTCCTGAGCTGGTGGTGTGCCTCGTCCATGCGCCGACCCTGAACGGCCTGCGACCCGCTCGCAACCCCGTCGCGGGCGACCTGTGGACAACCCTTCGGTCGGTGATCGTGTGGCCGTGCGTGCACCTGGCGAACGGAGAGCCACCCGACGACGCGGGGCCTGCGTGCGAGGATCGGCGCCATGGCCGGGTGCAACACCTTCGTCGAGGGCGACAACCTCGACGTCCTGGCGACCCTGCCCGGCGAGTCCTTCGACCTCGTCTACATCGACCCGCCCTACAACACCGGCAACGACTTCGCCTACCGCGACGACTTCCGCGGCGAGCGCGGGGAGGGCGCTCGGGGCCGGCACGCCGCGTGGCTGGCGTTCATGCGGCCCCGGCTGGAGGCGGGCCATCGCGTGCTGGCACCCACCGGCGCGCTCTTCGTCAGCATCGACGACCACGAGGTCGCCCACCTGCGCCTCCTGCTCGACGAGGTGTACGGCGAGCAGAACTTCCTCGCCCAGGTCGTGGTCAACCTCAACCCGAAGGGCCGCCAGCTCGGGAAGGGCTTCGCGACGTCGCACGAGTACCTCCTCGTCTACGCGAAGGACGCCACCCGCTGCGTCCTCGACGCGTCGTCGTCGACGACCGTCGTCGAGTCGGACTTCCCGCTCGTCGCGGACGACGGCCGCCGCTACCGCCGGCTCCCGCTGCGCAACACCAACAAGAAGTTCAACCCGCTCACCGCACCGACCCTGCACTTCGCCGTCTGGGGCGACCCGGAGACGGGACGCGTCGCCACGGAGCCCTTCGCGGGCGGGGTGGAGATCAAGCCCGTGTTCGGCGACGGTACGCCGGCGGTCTGGCGCTGGTCCCGGCCCCGGATCGACGCGCGGCCCGACGACCTCGAGTGCCGCCGGGTGCGGGGCGCCCGGGGCGAGCGGGTCGACGTCTTCCAGCGCGACTGGCGCCACCCGGTCGGCGGCCGCCGCAAGAAGCTGCCGACCATCTGGCTCGCCGAGGAGGTGGGCTCGACCGACACGGCGGTGGCCGAGCTCAAGGCGGTCCTCGGCCACGTCTTCGAGTCGCCGAAGCCGACGGGGCTGATCCGCCGGGTCCTCGACACCATGCCCGCCGACGCGCGGGTCCTCGACTACTTCGCCGGGTCCGGCACCACCGGGCACGCGGTCGCGCTCGCCAACGCGGCCGACGGCGGGCGTCGTACCTGCCTCTCGGTGAACTCCGCCGAGCCGACCCGGGTGGGCTCGAACGCGGAGCGCGCCGGCTACGCCACCGTCTCGGCGATCACCCGCGCGCGGCTGGCCGCGGTCGAGGCGCTGCTCAGCTGACGCCTGCCGCCTTCTCCAGCGCCGCGAGCTCGTCGTCGAGGAAGGTCAGCAGTCGCTGCAGGTGCGGGACCGTACGACGGCAGCCCGTCAGTCCGAAGCCCATGTTGCCGGCGTAGGAGGTGCAGGTGATGTTGAGCGCCATGCCGTTGATCGGGATCGAGACGGGGTAGTTGCCGACGAGCTGCGCGCCGTTCCAGTAGTGGGGGACGCGCGGCCCGGGGACGTTGCTGATGATCAGGTTGAACGGCGGGCGCACCATGCCCTGCATGCCCAGCGCCGGGATCACGATCGACGGGGCCATGCCGATCGCGCTCATCGCGACGATCTGGGTCGGCGTCATCGACGACAGCGCCTCCTTGCCGTCCTTCATCGACCGGCTGATCGTGCGGAGGCGGTCGGCCGGGTCGGCCATGTCGGTGGCGAGGCGCACCATGACCGAGCCGATGGCGTTGCCGCCGGCGGACGAGGCGGTGCCGGCCTGCTTGGCGTTGAGCCCGACCGGGACCATCGACACCAGCGAGCGGTCCGGCAGCGCGTCGAGCTCGGCCAGGTAGGTCCGCATCGCGCCGCTGCACATCGCGAGCACGACGTCGTTGATCGTCGTACCGGTGGACTTGCCGACGGCGCGCATCCGCTCCACCGGCCAATCCTGGGCGGCGAAGCGGCGGGCGCCGGTGATCGACTGGTTGAAGATGGTGCGCGGTGCCGCCAGCGACACCGCGGAGGTCTCGTTGCGCAGGCCCTTGCGCAGCGTCTTGACCAGCGCGACCGGCATGCCGGCGGCCTCGGCGCTGATGCTCATCGCGCCGCGCAGCACGTCGGCGGGCAGGTCGGCCAGCGTCTTCGCAGCGGTCGTGGCCGCGTCGACGGCCGCGGCCGGCAGCGACTCGGCGGTCTCCTCCGGCTTCCGGCGCCGCGAGGCCCCCTCGGCGAACGGGGCGGGCATGTTGCGGCGGTCCTCGTCGGGCGACAGGACGCTCGCCATCAGCCGCATCGCGGAGATCCCGTCGACCAGCGCGTGGTGGAGCTTGGTGTACATCGCGACCCGGCCGTCGGCCAGGCCCTCGATCACGTGCGTCTCCCACAGCGGGCGCTCCCACGCGAGCCGCGTCGAGTGCAGCCGGCCCACCAGCTCGAGCAGCTCGCGCACGCGACCGGGCTGGGGGAGCGCGCTGTGCCGCACGTGGTGCTCGATGTCGAACTGCTCGTCGTCGCGCCAGACGAGGGTGCCGCCGGTCTTGACCGAGCGGTGGGGGTGCTTGAGGAAGAGCGGCGCGATCCGCTCCGTGTCGCGCATCGACTCGAACATCTCCCGGACGTAGCCCGGACCGGCGTCGGCCGGCGGCTCGAAGAGCTGGAGCCCGCCGACGTGCATCGGCTGGTTGCGGTTCTCCGAGAGCAGGAAGGCGGCCGAGGTCGGGTCGATCGGGCGGAATCCGGGAACAGAAACCACGGGGGTCTCCTTTCGTCGCAGGCCCTGATCCTTGCGCGTCGTGACCCCGGTCACAACCGGGTCCCGCGTTTCGGTTGGCCGGGATCGGTTAGGACTCGGACGTGAACCACTTCTCCACCCCGGCCGGCTGGTACGCCGACGGCGACGGCTGGGAGCGCCGCTGGGACGGCTCCAGCTGGACCGACGAGCGACGCCGGAAGAACGAGCCGACCCAGATCCGGGAGACGCCGGCCACCGCCCCCGAGGAGACCGTGGCCCCGGCCGAGCCGCCCGCTCCCGCCGCACCGGCCCCGCAGGCCGCCCCCCAGGGGCCGCCGCCGACCGCGCCGCCCGGGGCGCCGCCGGGCTACGGCCACATCCCGTCGCTGCCCTCGCCGTCGTCCCCGTCGTCCCCGTCGAGCTGGGGTACGCCGCCGCAGGGCCCGCCCCCCGGTGGACGGCGCACGAGGCGGCTGGGGCTGTGGATCACGCTGGTCGTCGTACTCCTGGTCGTGGTGGGCACCGGCATCACCCTCGCGGTGCTGCAGCCGTGGGACGGCGGTGGCGGCTCCGCCGACGACCCGAACGACCCCGACCAGCCGGCCAAGGCTGCGATCCAGGGCGACATCAACGGCGACGGCTACGGCGACGCCCGCTACTACTTCTACCTCGACTACGACAAGGTGACGAAGGTCGAGCAGATCAGCAACGGCAACGGCTTCACCCCCGAGGAGACGCCGGTCGAGCCGTCCAGCGAGCCGGAGGAGCTCTACTTCGACTGGGACGGCGACGGCGTCAACGAGCAGCTGGAGTGGCAGTTCGTGGCGTCCGGCAAGCAGGTCACGCTCACCTCGACCGACGACGAGTTCCCCGACGACCAGTCGTTCACCCTGTCGCTGTCGTCGCTCAAGGAGTTCGGCGACCCGGAGGTCCAGGTCGTCGGCGGCGACTTCGACGGCGACGGCGACCAGGACCTGGCCGTCGCGAGCCCCAACGACCGCAACGTCGACATCTCCGTGCTGGCCAACGACGGCACGGGCACCTTCGCCGACCCGGCCCTGTGGCTCTCGCTGCCCAACGCCGTGATGGACGTCCTGCGGCTCTACCCGGGCGACTTCGACAAGGACGGCGACACGGACCTGTGGGCCCAGCTGCCGTCGGAGCGGCTCGACGACGAGGACTACGACGGCTACTACTCCGGCGACCGCGGCTACGCGCTGCTGACCTCCACCGGCTCGAAGCTCGAGGCCGGCGCGGTCGGCTCCACCGGGAAGTACTTCCAGGCCCTGCTCGTCGGCGACGTCACCGGCGACGGCACGGCCAGCCTCGTCGGCATCGACACCAACTCGGTCGACGGGACCATCGAGGTCAAGGCCTACGACGTCTCCAGCGGCACCATCCAGGAGGTCAAGGGCTTCACCGGGACCTCGAAGATCGGCTCCCGCAACCTCCAGGGCGCCACCCTCAGCGACGTCGACGGCGACGGCAAGGCCGACGTCGTGTTCGTGGTGAAGGGCTTCACGGAGTCGAAGTTCTCCGGCGTGCAGGTGATGACGTCGACCGGAGCGGTCTTCGAGTCCGCGCTGGTGTGGGCCGAGACGCCGACCTGTCAGGACGACGACTGCCGCATCGAGTTCATCGGCACCTCGCGCTACTGACGCAGGCTCAGCCGTCGAGCTCCTCGCGGAGCTCGGTCACGACGGAGTCGACGACGGCGACCAGGTCGTTGCCGGTGCGCTCGGCCACGGCGCGCTGGCGGACGTACGACGGTCCGCGCGCCGGGATCTCGAGCACGGAGGCCAGCTCGGCCTCGCAGCCCAGGCGCTCCGCGGTCGGCTGCAGCTGCTCGACCAGGTCGGCGAGGTCGTCGGTGACGAGCCGCTCGTTGGACTTCGCGTCGAGGATCACGATCGCGTCGACGCCGTACCGGGCGGCGCGCCACTTGTTCTCCTGCACGTGCCACGGCGGCATCGTGGGGAGCTCCTCGCCGGCGGCCGCGCGGCCGTCGAGCCAGATGACCAGGCAGTGCATGAGGGCGACCAGCGCGGCCATGTCGGACAGGGTCGAGACGCCGTCGCAGACCCGGTTCTCGAGGGTGCCGTGCTTGACGGCGGGGCGCAGGTCCCAGCGGATCTCGCTGAGCTCGTCGATCACGCCGGTGGTGATCTGGTCGTGCGCGAACGCCTCGAACTCCTCCCACCGCTGGAACTGGAAGGGCAGGCCGGCGGTCGGCAGCTGCTGGAACATCAGCGCGCGGTTGGAGGCGTAGCCGGTGTCCACCCCCATCCAGATCGGCGACGAGGCCGAGAGCGCCTGGAGGTGCGGGTAGTAGGTCAGCAGGGCCGAGAGCACCGGCAGCACGCGGTCCCTCTCGGGCAGCCCGACGTGGACGTGCACGCCCCAGATGAGCATCTGCCGGCCCCACCACTGGGTGCGGTTGATGAGCTCCTCGTAGCGGTGGCCCTCGGTCAGCTGCTGGCCGGTCCAGTCGGCGAAGGGGTGCGTGCCGGCGCCGTACAGGTCGAGGTCGAGGTCGTCGGCGGCGGCGGTGACGTACTGCAGGGTGTTGCGCAGGTCGGCCATCGCGTCGCCGACCGTGGGGCACACGCCGGTCACGACCTCGACGGTGTTCTTCAGCAGCTCCTTGTGCAGCTTGCCGGGGTCGGGCATCCGCGGCTTGGCCCGCGCGAACAGGTGGGCGGCGTCGTTGCGGAGGTCGCGGGTACGGCGGTCGACCAGCGCGAACTCCCACTCCACCCCCAGTGTCGGCTCGGCCGAGCCGTGGAAGTCGATGCGCACACGACAAGCGTAGGGGTAGCCGAGCCGCGTGGCGGTGCCCGCGGTGCCGACGGGAAACCTGTCAGCATGAGTGGATGGACGACCTGCGGACCCTCCACCGCACGCTCGACCTTTGCCTGAAGGTCGGGGAGGTGCTGCTCTCCTCGGGGGCGGGCGCCCCCGACGTGGTGGCGACGATGCGCGCGCTCGCCCGTGCGCTCGGGGTGCGCCACACGCAGGTCGACGTCACCTTCACCTCGCTGGCGATGAGCGTCCAGCAGGGCCTGGACGAGCCGCCGGTGGTGCAGCTGCGCGCGGTCACCCAGCGCGACATCGACTACGAGGACCTCACCCGCGTCGACCACCTCGTGCGGGCGGTCGTGGCGGGGGAGGTCGACCTCGAGGGGGCTCGCACCGAGCTCGCCGCGATCGTGTCCTCGGGCCACGCCCGTCCCCGCTGGATGGCCACGCTCGGGGTGGGCCTGATGTGCGGCGGCGTCGGCCTCCAGCTCGGGGGCAACGCGGTCGTGGTGCTGGTCGCGATGCTCGCGGCCGTGTGCATCGACCGGCTGCAGCTGCTGATGACCCGCCGCCGGCTGCCCGGCTTCTACCAGCAGGTCGCGGGCGGCGTCGTCGCCACGATCCTCGCCGCCCTCGGCACCCGCCTCGCCGAGCCGTGGGTGCACCTCAACGCCTCGCTCGTCGTGACCGCCAACATCGTCATGCTCCTCGCCGGCATCGGGTTCGTGGGCGCCATCCAGGACGCCCTGTCCGGCTTCTTCGTCACCGGCGGCGCCCGCGTCCTCGAGGCCGTGCTCGCCACCGCCGGCATCATCGCCGGGGTCAGCGGCGGGCTGTCGCTGTGCGCCCGGATCGGGCTGGAGATCCCGCGCCTGGCCCTCCCGCGCTTCGACCTGGTCAGCGTGACCTCCGCGGCCGTCGGTGGAGGCGTGGCCGCGGCGGCGTTCGCCTTCGCCTGCTACGCCCCGCTGCGCACCCTCGTGCCCGTGGGCGTGCTCGGCGGCGCCGCGATCGCGGCCACGGAGCTGATCTCCGAGGCCGGCTTCGGCCGCCCCTGGGCGGTCGGCGTGGCGGCGTTCTTCATCGGGCTGTTCGGCTACACCGTCGGCCGCCGGTTCCGGGTGCCGCCGCTCGTGGTCGTGGTCTCGGCCGTCGTACCCCTGCTGCCGGGGTTGTCGATCTACCGCGGCCTCTTCCTGCTCTCCGAGGAGAGCGGCCAGCAGGTCGCGCAGGGCCTGCTCGCGATGGTCACCGCCGCATCGGTCGCGATCGCGCTCGCCTCCGGCGTCATCCTCGGTGAGTACGTCGCCCAGCCGGTCATGCGCGAGGCCCGACGGGTCGAGGCGCGGCTCGCCGGGCCGCGCCTGGTGGGGGTCACCCGGGTCGCGCGACGCCGCCGGTCACGAGGGTGACGTTTCACGGCGCATTTCCGTGGGAGGCTGAGCCCGATCACCTCATCTCAGCACGGGAGAAACCTGATGAAGAAGACCACCCTCGGCCTCGGCGCCATCGCGCTGGCTGCCGCACTCTCGCTCACCGCCTGCGGTACCGACGAGGGCAAGCTCGCCAAGGAGTACTGCGACCTGCTCAAGGACGCGACCTCCGCCGCGGACTCCGGCGACACGGCGAAGGCCGCGGAGGCCAGCAAGGCCCTCACCGACTGGCTGGAGAAGAACAAGGACGTCAAGGGCGACGAGGACGAGTTCACCGACGCCGTCAAGGACGAGTGCGGCGACATCGCCAACCTGCCCTGATCCCTTCAGGCTCACGAGCCGGGCTCCCGCACGGGAGCCCGGCTCGCTGCATTTCGGGGCGACGGGGCAGCCGCGTCAGGGGAGCGTGTCGATGATCGCGGGCAGTGCCGAGGTGATCACCTTGACCAGGTCGTCGCGGGTCAGGCCGGCGGGGTTGTCGCACCAGGTGAGGACGAGGTCCTCGACCATCGCCTGCCAGGCGTGGATGACCAGCCGGACCGCGGGGGTGTCGGGCAGGTCGAGGGTCCCGGTGTCGACGGTGAAGAAGCGGTCGGCGAGCGCGGTGAAGGTGGTCTCGTAGATCGCCCGCAGGGCCTCGTTGCTGCCGGCGGCCGACTTGAGCAGGGACCGGTAGGCGTCCTGGTTCTCGATCACGTAGTCGACGTAGCCGGTGATCGAGCCGAGCAGCCGCTCGAGCGGCTCGCCCTCGGCCGGGGGAGCGGTACGGCGGTAGAGGTCGTCGGCGGCGTACTGCACGACCGCCTCGAGATAGCCCTGCTTGCCACCGAAGTAGTGGTAGAGCAGGCCGCGCGAGATGCCGGCCTCCTCCGCGAGGGTGTCGATCGACAGCTCCTCCAGCGACCGGTTGGTCAGCAGGCGGATGCCGAGCTCGAGGAGCTGCAGGCGCCGCTGGTCGGGCGTCAGGCGGCTCCGCGATCTCGGGGAGGGGGTGGTCGTCGTCACGCGACCCACTCTATTGACAGATGTTCAATAGTGCCAATAGCGTCGCCGCCATGAGTGCAACCCCGGGTCGCAGCAATGTCGACCACCTCATCGTCGGCGCCGGCTTCGCCGGCCTCGCCGCCGCGATCAAGCTCGACGAGGCCGCGGAGCGCGACTTCGTGGTGATCGAGAAGGACAGCGACGTCGGCGGCACCTGGCACATCAACACCTATCCGGGCGCGGAGTGCGACGTCCCGAGCCAGCTCTACTCCTACTCGTTCGCGCTGAACCCGGAGTGGTCCAAGGTCTACTCGCCGCAGCAGGAGATCTGGGAGTACACCCGCAAGGTCGCCGAGGACTCCGGCACGCTCGACCGGTTCGTGTTCGACACGGCGGTCGTCGACGCACGCTGGGACGAGGACGAGCAGCGCTGGATCGTGCGCACCGAGGGCCCCGACGGCCCGAAGGAGTACGCCGCCCGCACGGTCATCTCCGGCTCGGGCGGGCTCTCCGAGCCGCGCCTGCCGGAGATCGAGGGCATCGACTCCTTCCAGGGCGAGATCTTCCACTCGGCCCGCTGGGACCACGACGTCGACCTCGCCGGCAAGCGCGTCGCCGTGATCGGCACGGGCGCATCGGCCATCCAGCTCGTGCCCGAGCTGCAGAAGGTGGTCGGCCACATGGACGTCTACCAGCGCACCCCGAACTGGGTGATCCCGCGCAACGAGCGCTCCTTCACCGGCTTCGAGAAGGCCGTGTTCAAGAACGTCCCCGGCGCCCAACGCGCCCTGCGCTCGCTCGTCTACGGCACCCTCGAGGCCCGCGTGCCGGCGTTCGCGAGGTTCCCGCAGGCCATGCGGGCGGTCGAGCTCCAGGGCAAGCGCAATATCGCCAAGGGGATCACCGACCCCGAGCTGCGCAAGAAGGTCACCCCGGACTACCGCGCCGGGTGCAAGCGGATCCTGATCTCCAACAAGTGGTACCCCGCGCTCGACGCCGACAACGTCGACCTGGTCACCGACCCGATCCAGAAGATCACCGGCGACGCGATCGTCACGGCCGACGGGGTCGAGCGGCCCATCGACGTGCTCGTGGTGGCCACCGGCTTCTACGTGACCGAGCCGCCGATCGCCCAGCACATCACCGGCCGCGGCGGCCGCACGCTGGCCGACGTCTGGGACGAGGGCGGCATGGCGGCGTACAAGGGGACGACGATCCACGGCTTCCCGAACCTGTTCCAGGTCGTCGGCCCCAACACGGCGCTCGGCCACTCCAGCATGATCTTCATCATCGAGTCGCAGGTCCGCTACGTGGTCGAGGCCGCGAAGGCGATGCGCGCCGAGGGCCTCGCCGTGGTCGAGCCGACCCAGGCCGCGCAGGACGCGTGGACCGCGGAGATCCGCCGCAAGATGAAGCCGACCGTGTGGCAGACCGGCGGCTGCGCCAGCTGGTATCTCGACAAGTTCGGCAACAACACCACCCTCTGGCCGGGACAGACCTTCACGTTCCGCCAGCACCTGCGCTCGTTCGACATCGACAAGTACGACGTGCAGCCCGTCCAGCCCGTCCAGCCCCCGAAGTCCACGCAGTCCCCCACGTCCCAGGAGAAGGTCAGCTCGTGAAGAACCTCAGCAACAAGGTCGTCGTCATCACCGGCGCCGGGTCCGGCATCGGCCGCGCGCTCGCGGTCAACCTCGCCGGCAAGGGCGCCCGGCTGGCGCTCTCCGACGTCAACGAGGAGGGCCTCGGCGAGACCGTCGAGCTCGCGCTGAAGGCGGGCTCGCCCGACGTGCACACCGCGCGGCTCGACGTCTCCGACAAGGCCGCCTTCGCGTCGTACGCGACCGAGGTGGCCGAGCACTTCGGCCAGGTCAACGTGGTCATCAACAACGCGGGCGTCGCGCTCGCCGGTGACGCGATCGACCTCAGCTACGAGGACATGGAGTGGATCGTCGGCATCAACTTCTGGGGCGTCGTCTACGGCACCAAGGAGTTCCTGCCGCACCTGATCGCCTCCGGTGACGGCCACGTCGTCAACCTGTCGTCGCTCTTCGGCCTGCTCGCGATGCCCGGCCAGAGCGCCTACAACGCCACCAAGTTCGCGGTCCGCGGCTTCACCGAGGCGCTGCGCGAGGAGATGCTCATCGCCGGCCACAACGTCGGCGTCACCTCGGTGCACCCCGGCGGCATCAAGACCGCCATCGCCCGCAGCGCCCGGGTCTCCGACAAGGAGGACAAGGCTGCGACGGCCAAGCTGTTCGACGAGAAGCTCGCGAAGATGACGCCCGAGCGGGCCGCCGAGATCATCGTCAAGGGCATCACGAAGAACCAGGCGCGGGTGCTCGTCGGCCTCGACGCCCACGCGCTGCACAACTTCCAGAAGTTCACGGGATCGCGCTACGAGGACATCGTCGCGGTGGTCTCGAAGCGGGTGCTCCCGACGAAGGTCGTCTGACCCACTAATCTCGCCTCCGTGGAGGCGTCGCTCGATCGGATGTGGTCGCGCAGCCGCCTGTCGCTGCGCGGCCGCATCCAGCGGTGGAAGTCCAAGCGCTGGGTCGTCCTGCAGTGCGCCGTCGCCGCTGCCGTCGCGTGGTTCGTCGCCGCCGACCTGATCGGGCACGAGCGGCCGTTCTTCGCACCCATCGCCGCGGTCGTCTCGCTCGGGACGTCGTACGGGCAACGGCTGCGGCGGGTCGCCGAGGTCACGATCGGCGTCGCCATCGGTGTCTTCGTCGCCGACGTACTGGTGGCCGGCATCGGCTCGGGCGCCTGGCAGCTCGGGCTGATCGTCTTCCTCGCGATGTCGACCGCGCTGCTGCTCGACGCCGGCATCCTCTTCGTCACCCAGGCCGCGGTGCAGTCGATCGTCGTCGCCGCGCTGCTGCCCGGCGCGGGCGGCGCCTTCCTGCGCTGGACCGACGCCCTCATCGGTGGGTCCGTCGCGCTCGTCGCCGCCATGGCGGTGCCGGCCGCGCCGCTGCGCCGGCCGCGCGAGCAGGCCGCGGCCGTCGCGCGCAAGATCGCGGAGCTGCTGCGGGCGGCCTCCGACCTGATGGTCGACGGTGAGGTGACGCCGGCGCTCGAGCTGCTCGCCGACGCCCGGGCGACCGACCGGATGATCCGGGAGCTCCAGGCCGCGGCCGAGGAGGGCATGTCGGTCGTCAGCTCCTCGCCGTTCCGGCTGCGTCACCGCGAGCCGCTGCGGCGGATGGTCGAGCTGGTCGACCCGCTCGACCGGGCCCTGCGCAGCACCCGTGTGCTGGTGCGCCAGACGTCGATCGCGGCGTACCGCCGCAGGCCGGTGCCGCCGTCGTACGCCGTGCTGGCCGCGGACCTGGCCGATGCCGCTGACGCGGTGGCTGCCGAGCTCGCCGCGGACCGGCTGGCCGTCGACGCGCGCGAGGCGGTGCTGGCGGTGGGCGCCGCGACCGGGGTCGTCGAGCGAAGCGAGGTGCTGACCGCGGAGGCGATCCTCGCCCAGCTGCGGGCGATCGTCGCCGACCTGTTGATGGTCACCGGCATGGGCCAGCTCGAGGCGACCGACGCGCTGCCGCCACCGCCGCGCAGCTGACGCGTGCCAGACTTCGGCGCGTGACCAATGTCGTGGAGCAGAGCGTCGAGATCGATGCCCCCGTCAGCAAGGTGTTCGCGTACGTCGACGACTTCACCACCACGAAGGACTGGATGTACGGGTTGACGAGGATCGACCCGGTCACCGAGCAGCTGAGCGGCGTCGGCGCGCAGTACGACGGCGTGATGAAGGTCGGCGTACCGCTGAAGGCCCGCATCCAGTGCACCAGCTGGGAGCGGGACCGGCTCATCGAGCTCACCTCGGTCAAGGGCATCCAGACCACCCAGCGCTGGAGCTTCACCGACCTCGGCGGCGACCGCACCCGCGTCGACGCCTGGGTCAGCTACACCCTCCCCGGCGGCCCGGCCGGCAAGGCCATCGCCGCCGCCGTGAAGCCGGTCGTCGGGATCGCGGTCAAGCACACCAGCGAGGCGCTCGTCCGCAACGTCGAGTCCTTGTGACGCGCGAAGTGTCACTCCTGCACGGCCGAGGTGTCACCGGTGCACCGCCGAGGTGTCGGTGCTGCACGCGGACCGCGTGCAGCACCGACACTTCGAGCGTGCAGGAGTGACACTTCGGCCGAGAAAACCTGACACTTCGCGGGGTCAGCCGAACTCGACGCCCTGGGCGAGGGGGAGCTCGGTGGAGTAGTTGATGGTGTTGGTCGTACGACGCATGTAGGCCTTCCACGCGTCGGAGCCGGACTCGCGGCCGCCGCCGGTCTCCTTCTCGCCGCCGAACGCGCCGCCGATCTCGGCGCCGGAGGTGCCGATGTTGACGTTGGCGATGCCGCAGTCGGAGCCGGTGGCGGAGGTGAAGGTCTCGGCCTCGCGGACGTCGAGGGTGAAGATCGCGGACGAGAGGCCCTGCGCGACGTCGTTGTGCAGCGCGATGGCCTCGTCGAGGTCGCGGTAGGTCAGCACGTAGAGCAGGGGCGCGAAGGTCTCCTGCTTGACGATGTCGGTCTGCGCCGGCATGTCCACGATGGCGGGTACGACGTACTGTCCGCCGCTCACGCCGTCGGCCCTCGTGCCGCCCGTCACGAGCCGGCCACCGTCGGCCTGGGCCTGCTCCACGGCGCCCAGGAAGGCCTCGGCGGCGGCCGCGTCGACCAGCGGGCCGACCAGCGTCGAGGGCTCGAGCGGCGAGCCGATCGAGAGGGTGCCGTAGGCCTTGGACAGGCGCGCGACGAGGTCGTCGTGGACGGACTCGTGGACGATCACGCGGCGCAGCGAGGTGCAGCGCTGGCCGGCCGTGCCCACGGCGGCGAAGACGATGCCGCGCACGGCGAGGTCGAGGTCGGCCGAGGGGGCGACGATGGCGGCGTTGTTGCCGCCGAGCTCGAGGAGGCAGCGGCCCAGCCGGGCGGCGACGCGGGGCGCGACCAGCTTGCCCATCCGGGTGGAGCCGGTGGCGGAGACGAGCGGCACGCGCGGGTCGTCGACCAGCACCTCGCCGACCGCGCTCCCGCCCACGACGACCTGGGACAGCTCCTGCGGCGCCCCCACTCGACGGCACGCCTCAGCAGCGAGGGCCTGGCACGCGAGCGCGGTCAGCAAGGTCTTCTCCGACGGCTTCCAGACCACGGCGTCGCCCGCGACGAGCGCGAGGGCGGCGTTCCACGACCAGACGGCGACGGGGAAGTTGAAGGCGGAGATGACGCCGACGACACCCAGCGGGTGCCACTGCTCCATCATCCGGTGGCCCGGCCGCTCCGAGGCGATGGTGAGGCCGTGCAGCTGGCGGGAGAGGCCGACCGCGAACTCGCAGATGTCGATCATCTCCTGGACCTCGCCGAGGCCCTCGGAGCGGATCTTGCCGGCCTCGATCGAGACCAGCTCTCCGAGCAGCTCCTTGTGCTCACGCAGCAGCTCGCCGAGCTCGCGCACGAGGTGGCCGCGGACCGGGGCGGGCACCGAGCGCCACTCCTCGAAGGCTGCGTGGGCCCGGCCGATCGTCGCGGTGACCTCGTCGGGGCTGTGTGCGCGCAACCGGCCCAGCTCGGAGCCGTCGACGGGGGAGACGGCGACCAGGTCGCCGTCCGGCGCGAACGCGTCGGCCGCGCCGAGCTCGGCGAGGATCTGGCGGGCGCGGGTGGGCAGGTCGGCGAGCGGCTCGGTCGGGGTGGTCATCAGGCGATCTTTCCGTAGTCGGCGAAACGGCGACCGGCGTGGGTCGCGCAGAGGTCCTCGAGGGCGATGTCCTCCTGGCGGACGAAGCCCTCCTGGGGCAGGCGGCCGTCGGCGACCAGCTCGATCACGGCGACCGCCGACGAGGCGGTGGTCCACGAGATGGCGCGCCAGCTGCGATCGGTGCCCTCCCCGTCGGGGATCGTGATCGGGAGGTAGCCGCGGACGTGGTTCTCGCGGAACGGCTGGCCGTCCTTGACGCCCTCGACGGCGGCGTGGAGGTAGACGATGTCGTCGTTGACCGGCGGCTTGGCCTTCACCAGGATCCGCCCCACCTCCTCGCGGCACTCGCGCAGGCCCAGCTCGTCGAAGAGGAAGCGCATCTGGTCGAAGTGGCCGGGATAGCGCAGCGTCTTGTAGTCGAGCCGCTGCACGCGGCCCTCGTAGGTCTGGCACATCGTCCCGAGGCCGCCGGACGTCAGCGCGGCCTCCAGCTCGATGCCGCCGATGACGACGCGCTCCTTCTCCTCCATGGCGGGCACCATTTGGCGCCGGCCGGAGCGGAGCACCTCGCAGTCGTTGAGGTACTCGTTGACCACGCCCTCCGCCGACCAGTTGAACGCGTAGCCGAGCAGCCCGGTGGGGTTCTGGGGCAGCGCGCCGACCTTGAGCTCGATGGAGCGGATCTCCTCGAAGCCCTTCGCGAGGGAGGCGCCGACGATGCCGATCAGCCCGGGCGCCAGGCCGCACTGCGGGACGAACGCGACGCCCGGGTGGCGGGCGGCCAGCTCGATGACCCGCTGGGTGGTCGGCACGTCCTCGGTGAGGTCGAAGTAGTGGCAGCCGACGGCGGCGGCCGCCTCGGCGACGGTGATGTTGCGGTCCCAGGGCAGGCAGGAGATGACCGCGTCGACGCCGCGCAGGGCCTCCCGCAGCGCGCCGGCGTCGGTGACGTCGAGCTCGCCGGTCTCGAAGCGCAGGCCGGGGTGGGCCACGACGTCGTACCCGAGGACCTTGAAGCCGGCGTCGGTGAGCAGCCCCGCGACGAGCTCGCCCACCTTGCCCAGGCCGATCACGCCGACCTGGTTGATGAGGCGGTTGTCGGGGCTCATCGCAAGGCCTCCTCGAGCCGGTCGAGGCCCCAGCCGAGGTCGTCGGCGGAGATGACCAGCGGGGGCGCGAGCCGGATCGTCGAGCCGTGCGTGTCCTTGGCGAGGACGCCGCGCGCCATCAGCCGCTCGCAGACGTCGCGGCCACTGCCGAGGGTGGGGTCGATGTCGACGCCGGCCCACAGGCCGCGCGAGCGGAACGAGACGACGCCGTGGCCGACCATCGCGGCCAGCCGGTCGTGGAGTACGACGCCCAGCGCGGCCGCGTGCGCCTGGAACTCGCCCGTCCGCAGCATCTCCACCACCTTCAGGCCGACGGCGCAGGCGAGCGGGTTGCCGCCGAACGTGGAGCCGTGCTGGCCCGGGTGCAGCACGCCGAGCACGTCGCGGTCGCCCACCACCGCCGACACGGGGACGACGCCGCCGCCGAGCGCCTTGCCCAGCACGTAGAGGTCGGGGACGACGCCCGCGTGGTCGCACGCGAAGGTGCGTCCGGTGCGGCCGAGCCCGGCCTGGATCTCGTCGGCGACGAAGAGCACCTGCTCGCGCGTGCACAGCGCGCGCACGCCGGGGAGGTAGTCGTCGGGCGGGATCATGACACCGCTCTCGCCCTGGATGGGCTCGATCAGGACCGCCACGGTGCTCGGCGTGATGGCCGCCTCGAGGGCCGCCAGGTCGCCGTACGGGACGATGTCGAAGCCGGGCGTGAACGGTCCGAAGCCGCCACGGGCGTCGGGGTCGTCGGAGAAGCCGACGATGGTCGTCGTGCGGCCGTGGAAGTTGCCGGCCGCCACGATGATGCGCGCGGTCCCGTCGGGGACGCCCTTGACGTCATACCCCCACTTGCGGGAGACCTTGATCGCCGTCTCGACCGCCTCGGCGCCGGTGTTCATCGGCAGCACCATGTCCTTGCCGGCGAGGTCGCCGAGCGCGGCGCAGAAGTCGGCGAAGCGGTCGTGCACGAAGGCACGGCTGGTCAGCGTGAGCCGGTCGAGCTGGGCGTGCGCCGCGGCCAGCAGGCGCGGGTGGCCGTGGCCGAAGTTGAGCGCGGAGTAGCCGGCGAGGAAGTCGAGGAAGCGGCGGCCGTCGACGTCGGTCAGCCAGGCGCCCTCCGCCTCGCTGAGCACGACCGGCAGCGGGTGGTAGTTGTGCGCCGTGCGGGCCTCCGCGCGGGCGACCTCCTCCGCGGTACGACGCGGGGCGACTCCGGTTCGTTCGGTGGTGAGGCTCATGCGGCTCTCCGATCCCAGCTCGCGGGCAGGAAATCTTGCTGCCGAATCGCGTACGAACGGGCAAAACCTCCGTTGTCTGACAATCTCCGTCCACTGTAACCCAGGCCACAGCGCGACACGCGCGCCCGGCCCAACCGATCCGCAGGTGGCTCCGTCAAGCAGGTGACGGTGGTGCACGATGGCGGCGAGAGGCGGTTCGATGGTGCGGTCCGGGGCTCGGCGCGACGACGCGTTCGCGGCGTACGTCGCCGAACGGCGCCCGCAGCTGTTCCGCGCGGCCTGGCTCCTGTGCGGCGACCCGCACCGGGCCGAGGACGTCGTCCAGTCCGCCCTGGCGCGGCTGTACGTCGTCTGGCCGCGGGTCGAGCGGGCGCGGTCGGTGGACGCCTACGTGCGCCGGGCGCTCGTGAACAGCCACATCGACGAGTCCCGGCGGCCCTGGCGCCGGGAGGCGTCCGCCGGCGACGACCTGCCGGAGCGCAGCGTCGGCGCGCCCGCCGTCGAGGAGCACGACGCCCTGTGGTCCGCGTTGCGGGCGCTCCCGCCCGGCCAGCGACGGGTCGTCGTGCTGCGGCACTGGTGGGGGCTCAGCGTCGAGGAGACCGCCGCCGACCTCGGGATCAGTGCCGGGACCGTGAAGAGCCAGACGTCCGTCGCGCTCGCCGCGCTGCGCTCCGCGCTGGCCGACCAATCCGACTCGCTCGAGGAGAACCGAACATGATCCCTGTCGACGAACAGCTCAGCGCCGGACTGCACCGGCTCACCGACACCCTGGCTCCCTCCGCCGACCCCGCCGGCGACCTGCGCCGGGGACGACGGCGCCGTCGCAGCACCCGGCTGGCCGTCGGCTGCGGCTCCGCGGTCGTGGCCGCCTCGGCCCTCGCCGTGGCCGTGCTCCCGCCGGGGGAGGAGCAGGCGCCGGTCGCCGAGGACCCGGTCACCACGCCGAGCGCCACGCCGGTGACGACCCCCGCGTCGACCGCAGGCGCTGCTCCGGCGACGAATCGGTGCATCGACCTGGACGACCGGGGGCCCGGACCCAACGGGACGATCGTCGCCGCCGCGCCCGACCTCCTCGACCTCTACCGGACCATCCTGGTCGAGCGGCTGGACCCGGCCGAGCGCCACCTCGGCCCCGGTCGCACGAACAACCAGGTGGGGGCCTCGGGCAACGACGGCTGCCGGGCAGGACAGGTCCGCCTGACGTCGTACGGCACGAAGCTGGACTGGCGCGTCCCGGGGGAGAGCGGCCTCGGCATGATCCAGGTCGAGGTGACCTCGGGCCCGTGGCAGGACGCGCAGATGCGCTACGCCTACGACTTCTGGGCGCCACGCAAGGTCAACCTGCCCGGTGTGCGGTCGGCCGGGGTCGCGTCGTACGACGGCGGTGTGGCCGTGGTCGTCCACCGCACCGACGGGCTGTCGGTCGCCATCGACGCCAACACGCTGTTCGGCAACAACTCGCTGACGCCGGTGAGCGGCATGGACGTCGCCGTCCGCGACCTCCTCGCGGCCGCCGCGGACCCGCGCTTCACCCTCGAGTGAGGCGGGCGACCCCGGCGGGCGCAATCCGATTGCCGCCCGCTGGGGTCGGCACGGGACAATGGGTGGGTTGTGAAGATCTCCTACCCGCCCGACCTGCCGGTCAGTGCCCGTCGCGACGACATCGCCGCGGCGATCCGCGACCACCAGGTCGTCATCGTCGCGGGCGAGACCGGGTCCGGGAAGACCACGCAGCTGCCGAAGATCTGCCTGGAGCTGGGCCGTGGAGCGCCGGCCCCCGACGATCCCGCCGCGCGGCCGCGGATGATCGGGCACACCCAGCCCCGGCGGATCGCGGCGCGCTCGGTCGCGGAGCGGATCGCCTCCGAGCTCGGGACCGAGCTGGGCGACCTGGTCGGCTACCAGGTCCGGTTCACCGACAAGACGTCGAAGCAGAGCCGCATCAAGCTGATGACCGACGGCATCCTGCTGGCCGAGCTGCAGCGCGACCGGCTGCTGCGCCGCTACGACACGATCATCATCGACGAGGCGCACGAGCGCAGCCTCAACATCGACTTCCTGCTCGGCTACCTGCGCCAGCTGCTGCCGAAGCGTCCCGACCTCAAGCTCATCATCACCTCGGCGACCATCGATCCCGAGCGCTTCGCGGAGCACTTCGCCGACGTACGCACGGGCGAGCCGGCGCCGATCATCGAGGTGTCCGGCCGGACCTATCCGGTCGAGGTCCGCTACCGACCCTTGATGGACCTGCCCGAGGACGACGAGGACGGCGAGCCGATCGTCCGGGACCAGACCGAGGCCATTGTCGACGCGGTCAAGGAGCTCTCGGCCGAGGGACCCGGCGACATCCTCGTCTTCCTCCCCGGCGAGCGGGAGATCCGCGACACCGCCGAGGCGCTGGCCCCCCTCGGCGAAAGCCCCTCAACCGGGCACAGTCGGGGAATCGACGTGCTCCCGCTCTACAGCCGGCTCTCGGCCGCCGAGCAGCATCGCGTCTTCGCCCCGGCCAAGGGGTCGCGGCGGCGCGTCGTGCTCGCCACCAACGTCGCGGAGACCTCGCTGACGGTCCCGGGCATCCGCTACGTCATCGACACCGGCGTGGCCCGCATCTCCCGCTACTCCGCGCGCACCAAGGTCCAGCGGCTCCCCATCGAGCCGATCAGCCAGGCCTCGGCCAACCAGCGCTCCGGCCGCTGCGGCCGCGTCGCCGCCGGCATCGCGATCCGCCTGTACTCCGAGGAGGACTTCGAGGCGCGCCCCGAGTTCACCGACCCGGAGATCCTGCGCACCAACCTCGCCTCGGTCATCCTGCAGATGACCTCGCTCGGGCTGGGCGACATCGCGCGCTTCCCGTTCGTGGAGCCGCCGGACCGGCGCAACGTGCAGGCCGGCGTGCAGCTGCTCGAGGAGCTCGGTGCGGTCTCCGCGAAGGGCGATCTCACCAAGGTCGGGCGGCGCCTCGCGCGGCTCCCGATCGACCCGCGGCTGGGCCGGATGCTGCTCGAGGCCGAGCGCCTCGGCTGCGTCCGCGACGTGCTGGTCATCGTCGCCGCGCTCTCGTTGCAGGACCCGCGGGAGCGGCCCGGCGCCGACCACCCGAAGGAGCAGGCGCAGGCCGACCAGCTGCACGCCCGCTTCAAGGCCGAGCGCTCGGACTTCCTCACCCTGCTCAACCTCTGGAACCACCTGCGCCAGCAGCAGAAGGAGCTCTCCGGCAGCGCCTTCCGCCGGATGTGCAAGCGCGAGTACCTCAACTACCTGCGGGTGCGGGAGTGGCAGGAGTTCGTCGCGCAGCTGCGCCAGGTGACCAAGGAGATGGGTGTCCGGTTCGAGGCCCCCACGGACCTCCCCGACGCCGATGGCATCCACCAGGCGCTGCTGTCCGGCCTGCTGTCCCACATCGGCCTGCTGGAGGAGCGGGAGAAGCCCAAGCCGGGCACGCGCCGCGACAACCGGCGTCCAGGGCCGCGGGAGTACCTCGGCGCCCGCGGGGCGAGGTTCGCGATCTTCCCGGGCAGCGGCCTGGCCCGGAAGAACCCGCAGTTCGTGATGGCCGGCGAGCTGGTCGAGACCGGCCGGCTCTGGGCCCGGCAGAACGCCGAGATCCAGCCGCAGTGGGCCGAGCGCCTCGGCGCCCACCTCGTGAAGCGGAGCTACTCCGAACCGCACTGGTCCCGCAAGCGCCAGGCGGTCATGGCCACCGAGCGAGTCACCCTGTACGGCGTCCCCCTGGCCACCGACCGTCCCGTCAACTACGGGCGGATCGATCCCGAGCTGTCGCGTGAGCTCTTCATCCGCCATGCCCTCGTGTACGGCGAGTGGGACACCCGCCACCACTTCCTGCGCGACAACAAGCGCCTCCTGGAGGAGGCCGAGGAGCTCGAGCACCGCGCCCGGCGGCGCGACCTCGTCGTCGACGAGCACACGCTCTTCGACTTCTACGACGCGCGGATCCCCGAGGGCATCGTCAGCGGCGCCCACTTCGACCGCTGGTGGCGCGACGAGCGCCGCCAGCGCGCGACGCTGCTCACCTTCGACCCGGCCATGCTGACCCACGACGCGGCCGAGGAGGTGACCGAGGCCGACTACCCCGAGCAGTGGTCGGTCGCCGGCGGCCTCACCTTCCCCATCAGCTACCACTTCGAGCCCGGGGCGAAGGACGACGGCCTGACCATCGACATCCCGGTCTCGACGCTCAACCGGGTCGACGACGACGACTTCTCCTGGATCGTCCCCGGGCTGCGCGAGGAGCTGGTCGTCGAGCTGATCCGCGGGCTGCCGAAGGCGTTGCGGGTCAACTTCGTGCCGGCGCCCAACACCGCGCGCGACTTCCTGGCCGCCGTCCCGGCGGGGGAGGAGCCGCTGCTCGGCGCGCTCGAGCGCTACCTCCGCTCGACGACGGGTGTCCACGTGCCGCGCGAGGCGTGGGACCTCGGCGCCCTGCCGCCGCACCTCACCCCGAGCTACCGCGTCGTCGACGAGCGCGGGAAGGTCCAGGGCCGCGGCAAGTCGCTCGCCGAGCTGAGGGCGCCGCTGCAGCCGCAGTTCGACGAGGCGATGGCCGCGGTCGCCTCCGACTCCGGTGTCGCCCGCACCGGCGAGACGGACTGGGTGTTCGACGACATCGCCGACACCGCCACCTGGACCCGCGCCGGGCACGAGGTGGAGGCCTATCCCGGACTGGTCGACGAGGGCGACACGGTCGGCCTGCAGGTCTTCGGGTCGGCCGACGAGCGCGACGCGCGACACCGCCTCGGCGTCGTACGACTGCTGCTGCTGGCGCTGGGGGACGCGCCGGTCAAGGGCGTCGTGGACGGGCTGTCCAACGCCGACAAGCTCGGCCTGTCCGGCACGCCCTACCCGACCACGCCCGCACTGATCGCCGACTGCCTGCGCGCCGTCGTCGTCGACGCGGTCGACGCCCGCCCGCCCGTCCGCTCCCGCGGTGGGTACGACGACCTGCTGGCCACCCTGCGCAGCACCGCTCCCGCCGCCGTCCGGAGCACCGTGGCCGACCTGCTGCGGGTGCTGGAGACCTGGCGCGAGGTCGACCGGCTGCTCAGCGGCCGCGCGGACCTGCCGCTGCTGCCCGCGCTGACCGACCTGCAGGGCCAGCTCGGCCGGCTGGTCCACGACGGCTTCGTCGGCGAGGCCGGGGCGGCCCGGCTGCGGCGCCACCGCACCTACCTGATGGCGATGCGCGAGCGTCGTACGGCCCTCGACACCGGCGGTCCGGCCGCGCTCGCGAAGGACCGTCAGCGGATGGACCTGGTGCAGCCGATGCAGGAGGCGTGGCTGGCCCGCGTCGGGGCGCTGCCGGAGGGCCGGCCCGCGGGGGAGGGGCTGCGCGCGATCCGCTGGATGCTGGAGGAGTACCGCGTCTCGCTCTGGGCCCAGCAGCTCGGCGTCGACGGCCCGGTCTCCGACGTGCGGCTGCGCAAGGCCTTCGACGCCCTCGGCTGACGCTGCTGACGGCTGCGGGGCTGCGGTTCAACTACCGGAATTGTCGTGAAAGCCGTCCGAGCACGACAATTTCGGTAGTTGAACCGCGCCGACCGTACGCTGGTCAGATGTCCGAGCGCCCGCACAAGCCCGTCCCCCGGGAGGCCGCCTTCTTCGACGAGCAGCAGGACGGGGTCGACCCCGCGCTGGTGACCGAGGCGGCCGAGCGGGCAGCCGTGCTCCTGGTCCGCGGCGCCCACGACAGCGAGGACGCCGGCGTCGCCGAGCGGCTGGTCCACCTGGCCGACACCGAGGGCATCGAGGCGATCGCGCAGGTGTGGTCGCACGCAGCCGCCGACTCGCTGGCGGGCTGCCTGTGGCGGCTCTACCTGCTGCGCTCGTGGGTGTACGCCGACCCGGCGGGCGTCGCGCGGCAGTTCGAGGCCGGCCGCTCGCGGGCGGAGTTCGCCCGGGTCGTGGCCGGTGTCGCCGACCCGCCCGGGCCCGACGAGCTGCGTCAGATGATCGACGAGGTGCTGCGCGGGATCGCGTCCGGCGAGTTCGCCGACGTGCTCTTCCGCGCCGCCGCCTTCGCCCGGGTCGTCGCCGCCGGCCGGGCCGGTCTCCCGGAGGTCCCGGACGCCGACGTACGCCGCATGCTCGCGCTCGCCGAGCAGCTCGAGGCCGCCGGACACCTCGAGCTGTCACGAGGACTGGGCTGACACCCGTACAATCAACAGTCGAGCACGCCGGGTCGCGGCAGCCCCGGGTCCCAAAAACAAGCCGCTACGAGCGGCCCTGCGCCGTGAGGCGCTCCCGGCCCGGTGTGCTCGATCTCCCTAGTCAAAGGTGGTTTTCTCGTGGGTCGGTTCGGCTGGCGGACGGGCGCGGTCGTCGTCGTGGTGGCGCTGAGCGTGCTGGTCGGCATGGTGATGCTGGCCGAGGGGTCCGACGAGAAGCCGGCCCCGCCGGGACCGTCGAAGCCGACGATGGCCCAGCTCGACTTCGCCGTCTGGGGCAGCAAGGAGGAGATCGCCGCCTACAAGTCGGTGGTCGACGACTACAACGCCGACAGCCTCGACACCAACGTCACGATGTCGTCGTGGCCGAGCGCCGCGGCCATGCTCGCCGACGTCCGTGCCGGCAAGGCGAAGCCCGACCTCTACCTGCTGCCGCGCTCCGAGCTGGCCGCGACGATCGCCGACAAGGCCAACCTGCCCCTGCTCGACCTGGTCAACGAGCGCGAGATCCCGATCGGTGACGACTTCGCCCGCGAGGCGGTCCAGGCCTTCTCCGTCGACGACGACCTGCAGTGCATGCCCTACACCGTCTCGCCGATGGTCATCTACTACAACACCGACCTCGTCGACTTCGACGCGATGGAGGCCGAGGACCTGCCGGTGCCGAAGCCGGACCACTCCGGCTGGAACCTCGCGGAGTTCCGCGCGGCGGCGGAGTTCGCCAGCCGGCCGCGGCAGAACACCCGGGGCGTCTACATCGAGCCGACCCTGCGCGGGCTCGCGCCGTTCATCTACTCCGGCGGCGGCCAGGTCTTCAACGAGGAGTCCGACCCGACCAGCCTCACCCTGGGCGAGGACAGCTCGACCGACGCCCTGCGCCAGACCCTCGAGCTGCTCCGTGACCCGCGGCTGACGCTGTCGGCCAAGCAGCTCGGCCAGCGCACCCCGCTGCAGTGGTTCGAGCGCGGCAAGCTGGCGATGATCGCCGGCTTCCGCGGGCTCACCCCGGAGCTGCGCCGGGCCGGCGTGAACTTCGACGTGATGCCGATGCCGTCGCTGGGCTCCAACCAGACCGTCGGTGACCTCAACGGCATCTGCCTGTCGCCGGGCCGCCCGAGCCGCACGGAGGCAGCGGCGAACTTCCTCAGCTACCTCGTCGCCGACGAACCCGTCGGCAAGCTCGCCGAGACCGGCTACCTGCAGCCGGCGAAGCTGACGGTCGCGCTGACCGACGAGTTCCTCCAGCCGGACCTGCAGCCCGCCCACGCCGGTGTCTTCACCCAGTCGGTGCGCAACATGATCATGCCGCCGCTGATGACCCAGGGCGCCCAGCTGCAGGCGCTGGTGAAGACGGACCTCGAGAACCTGCTCACGACGCCGTACTTCGAGGACCTGCAGGCGTCGCTGCGCGCGATCGACGAGAAGTCGCGTTCGCTGCTCGACCCCGACTACGAGCCGTCGGAGTCGCCCTCGGAGTCCGCGTCGGGCGAGCCGTCCGGCGCGGCATCGGGCGCATCCGACGCGTCCGACGGGGCCACCGACGACCGCTCGCGGGACTGACGCTTCGGCTTCTCGGCGTCGAGGATCGCCCGGCTCAACGCGGGTGCGGTCAGGCCGACCTGCCAGCTGCGCGCGCCGAGGCCGCGCAGCTGGTCGATGACGGCCTCCAGCAGCTCCACCGGCTCCCGCGTCCTCGGCGGGGTCCACATGGTGCGCCGCAGCGTGTCGGGGGTGAGCAGGTTCTCCAGCGGGACCTGGTGCTCCTCGGCGATCCGCGTGACCGCGGCCCGGGCCAGCTCGAGGCGCCGGGCGGCCACCGGGTCCTTGTCGGCCCACGCCCGCGGGGCCGGGGGACCGTCGCCGTGCGAGACCCGCGTCGGGAGCTGGTCCTCGGGCAGCTCCGCCGCCTCGCGTACGGCGGCCAGCCACTCGTTCGCGTAGCGTGAGGCGCCGCGTCCGTGGAAGCCCGGCGTCGACATCAGCGCCCCCCGGTTGGCCGGCATCGCCGTGGCCGCGGCCACCAGCGCCGCGTCCGGGATCAGCCGGCCCGGGGTGACGTCGCGCTCCTGCGCGATCCGGTCGCGCGCCTCCCACAGGGCGCGGACCGCGCCGAGCGTCCGACGGCCGCGGACCTTGTGCAGGCCCGAGGTGCGGCGCCAGGCGTCGACCCGGACGGTGGGGGTGAAGGCGCGGAGGTTCTCGAACTCCTGCCGGGCCCAGTCGGCCTTGCCGGCCTCCTCGAGCTGGGCCGCGAGCAGGTTGCGCAGCTCGACGAGCACCTCGACGTCGAGGGCGGCGTACTCCAGCCACGGCTCGGGCAGCGGGCGGGTCGACCAGTCGACGGCGGAGTGCTCCTTGAGCAGCTGGCGCTCGAGCAGCACCTCGACGAGGGTGGCGAGGCCGACGCGGGGGTAGTTCAGCAGGCGGCCGGCGAGCTCGGTGTCGAAGAGCGCGGCCGGGCGCAGGCCCACCTCGGCGAGGCAGGGCAGGTCCTGGGTGGCGGCGTGCAGGATCCACTCGGCGTCGCCGATCGCGTCGGCGAGCGGGGAGAGGTCGTCGAAGGCGATCGGGTCGATCAGGCCGATGCCGGCCCCCTCGCGCTTGACCTGGATCAGGTAGGCACGGTTGGAGTAGCGGTAGCCCGACGCCCGCTCGGCGTCGATCGCGACCGGTCCCGAACCGGCGGCGATGGCGGCGCAGTAGGCCGCGAGCGTGTCCGGGGTGTCGATGACCGGCGGCAGGCCGTCGGCGAGGGTCAGCAGCTCGACGGGAGGGGCCTCCTCCGCGTCCGTCGCGCCCTGTTCGTCCGGCTGCTGGGCCATCAGCCGGCGCCGCCCCGCTGGCCACGACGCGAGGGCATCACGGCCACCCCGTCCGGCACCGGCTCCAGGCCACCGGCGGTGCACATCAGCTCACCCCACGCCTCGGCGTGGGCGGCGAGGTCGGTGGTGTCGACGGGAGTCCAGGACGCCCGGATCTCGAGCTGGGCGTTGCCCGGCTCGCCGGCCATCGAGCCGTAGCTCTCCGTGGCCACCCGGGTCACGGTGCCCGACTCGGCGACGTACTCGGCCCCGTGCGCCTGCAGCGCGTCGGTCAGCCAGGTCCAGCCGACATCGGTCAGCAGCGGGTCGGTGGCGAGGTCGTGGTCGATCTCGGCGCGGCAGTAGGCGACGCAGCGGAAGGTGCCCTCCCAGGCGTCGTTGCCCGCGGGGTCGTGCAGCACGACGAGGCGGCCGGTCGCGACCTCCTCGTCGTCGACCGTCACGTCGGCGGACAGGGCGGTCGCGTAGGGGGCGATCCGCTGCGGCGCCGGCATCTCCTCGCAGAAGACCTCGGGCCGGAAGGTCGCGGCGCGCAGGCTGTCCACTGCTTGCGTGAACTCCCGAGGGGTCCCGGCCGCGCCGGACCCCTGGTGCGTCTCTTGGCGGGCGACCATGAGGTCACCCTAGGCCTCGGGGGGCGGATCGATGTGCGTCCCACGCCGTTCACCTGAGACCCTGACCCCGTGACGACCGCACCTTCCGGCTCCCCGCTCAGCAACAGTGCCTTCCTCAGGGCAGCCCGCGGGGAGGCCGTGCCGCACACGCCGGTGTGGTTCATGCGGCAGGCCGGACGCTCGCTCCCCGAGTACCTCAAGGTGCGCGAGGGCGTCGGCATGCTCGAGTCCTGCATGAACGCCGAGCTGATCACCGAGATCACGCTCCAGCCCGTGCGCCGGTACGGCGTCGACGCGGCCATCTTCTTCTCCGACATCGTGCTGCCGCTGAAGGCCGTCGGGGTCGACCTCGACATCAAGCCCGGCGTCGGTCCGGTCGTGGCCCACCCGGTCCGCACCCTTGCGGACGTCGCCGCGATCCCCGACCTCACCCCGGAGCACGTCCCGTTCATCACCGAGGCCGTGCGCACGCTCGTCGGCGAGCTGGCCGGCGTCAACGGCGGCACCCCGCTGATCGGGTTCGCGGGGGCGCCGTTCACCGTGGCGTCGTACCTCGTCGAGGGCGGTCCCTCGAAGGAGTACGCCAACACCAAGGCGATGATGTACGGCGCCCCGGAGGTCTGGGAGGCGCTGATGGCCAAGATCGCCTCGATCTCCGCCGCCTTCCTGCGGGTGCAGGTCGACGCCGGCGCCTCCGCCGTCCAGCTCTTCGACTCGTGGGCCGGCGCCGTCAACCGCGACGACTACGTCCAGTACGTCCAGCCGTGGTCGGCGCAGGTGCTGTCGTCGATCGGCGAGACCGGCGTCCCGCGGATCCACTTCGGCGTCAACTCGGGCGAGCTGCTGGACCTGATGGGCGACGCCGGTGCCGACGTCGTCGGCGTCGACTGGCGGGTCCGCCTCGCCGACGGCATCCAGCGGATCGGGCCGGAGCGGGGCGTCCAGGGCAACCTCGACCCGACCCTGGTCTTCGCGCCGACCGAGGTGATGACCGCGCGGGCCGCCGAGGTCATCGAGGCCGGTCGCGCCGCGCGCGGCCACGTCTTCAACCTCGGCCACGGCGTGATCCCGTCCACGAACCCCGACCAGCTCGCGCGGCTCACCGACTTCGTGCACGCCTACCCGCTCGGCTGAGCTCCTTCGTCGCGGTCGCCGCGGTCCGCGGGTTGGCGTCATGCGAAGCGGTCGCCGGGGCGCGCGGTTCGCATGACGTCCTGCCTGGCTCGCCGCGGCGGGCGAGTGACGTCATGCGAGTCGGTCGCGCGGGCGCGCGGTTCGTATGACGTCCGCCCGACCCGGCCGCGAAGGACCTACTTCTTGGGGTCCTTCTTCGCAGCCGGCTTCTTCGACGCCGCCTTCTTCGCCGCGGCGACCTTCTTCGCCGGCGCGGTCGTCGTGCGGCCCTTCACGCTGACCCGCACGGCGTTGCCCGAGCCCTCGGTGGTGAGGAAGGGCTGCGCCTGGACCAGGTCGAGCAGCTTGGCGAAGCCGTAGGAGCGGGGGTCGAAGGCGGGATAGGTCGTGCGCAGGTAGTTGCCGAACGTGGCCAGCGAGACCCAGCCGTCGTCGTCGGAGGCGTTGTTGACGCCGCGGGTCAGCAGGCTCTGCAGGTTGGGCAGCGCGGGCGCGTCGGCGCTCGCCGCCCCCTCCGGAGCGGCCGGGGCGGCGATGTCCTCCGGGGCCGAGTCGAGCAGCTCGAGGCGGATGAACCGGTCGCACGCCTCCTGCAGGGCCTGCGGCGTGTTGCTGCGCCCGACGGCGTACACGGTCTTGCCGGACTCGCGCAGCCGGGTGGCCAGCCGGGTGAAGTCGCTGTCGCTGGAGACGATCGCGAAGGCGTCGACGTTGCCGGAGTACAGCAGGTCCATCGCGTCGATGATCAGCGCGGAGTCGGTGGAGTTCTTGCCGACCGTGTAGGCCATCGTCTGCTCGGGGCTGATCGCGTGCTGGTTGAGCTTGGCGGCCCAGCCCTTCAGGGAGTCGCTGCGCCAGTCGCCGTAGGCGCGCTTCACCGTCGGCCTCCCGAACTTCGCGAGCTCGGCCAGCAGGTCGGCGGCGTAGCGGTGCGAGGTGTTGTCGGCGTCGATGAGTACGGCGATGCGGTCGGTCACCGCCCCATCATGGCCGACCGGGTCTCGAGGCTCGGCGCTGGCGCGCCTCGCACCTCAACCTCCGAGGACGTGGTCAGGACGCGGCGCTGGCGTTCGTCGCTGCCGACGCGGCGCGGTACTCCGTCGCCCGGGTGGCGAGGGCGTTCTGCAGCTCGCGGACGGGCAGCGGCTGCTGGAGCGTCTTGCGCTGGCGCAGCTGCAGGGTGACGAAGGTCTGGTTGCCGGCGATCGGGCGGGACTCGATCATCCCGACCCGGTGCAGCGGGCAGCCGATCACGGAGTAGTCGGGCAGCACGGTCACGCCGACGCCCTCGGCGACCAGCGCCTTGCCCATCTCGGCGCCGTCGGTGCTGTGTGCGGCCGGCGGGACCTCGGGGCCGAAGGCGCGGTGCACGTAGCGGTGCATGACGTAGCCGGCGCGCATCATCACGAAGCGCTCCATGCGCAGCTCGTCGATCGTGACCTGCGGACGGGCGGTGAGCGGGTGCCCCGCCGGGAGTACGGCGACCGGCCGGCCGTGCAGGAGGTCGACCCCGTCGAGGCCGATCGGCGGGTCGTCGCCGTCGAGCACGTTGACCAGGCCGAGGTCGAGGGTGCCCTCGGCGAGCTGCTCGTCGATCTGCGCCTGCTGGAGGGTGAGCACCTCGACGGTCGTGCCGGGGTGGCGCTCCTGGAAGGCGCGCACGGCGGGGACGAGGAGGGTCGAGGTGGCGGCGTGCACGGTGCCGACCCGGATCACGCGGGTGTCGGTGCGCTGGTCGCCGGCGGCCGTGCGCAGGCGGTCGACCGCGGCGAGCACCTCGTTCATGTAGGGAAGCAGCTCCCGGCCCTCGCGGCTGATCCGTGCGCCCGAGCGGCGGCGGTCGAGCAGGGTGACCCGCAGCTCGCGCTCGAGCTTGGTGATCGCCTCGCTCAGCGCCGGCTGGGAGAGGTGGAGCTTCTCGCTCGCCCGGCGCAGCGAACCGTGCTGCGTCACCGCCGCGAGGTACTCCAGCTGTTCGATCCGCATGTCCTGCTCCTGATTCCTGGCCCTGAGTGCTCCGGCCGATCACGCGATCGGCGAATCCTGCCGCTGCAGGCCTTGCCGGTCCCACTAAGTCAAGTAAGTCTGTAGACAAACAGTAACACGACTGTTCGTCTCGCCACGACCCGCAAGGAGAGAACGCCCCATGACCGCTGACCTCACCACCGCGACCGGCACCGCTGCCGGCGGGTGGACCGACCGACCGACGACCCCGGAGGGATGGCTCGAGCGGGCCCGCCAGGTGGCCACGACGCTGGCGGCCGACGCTGTCGAGCGGGACCGCGCGCTCGCCGTACCCACGGCCGAGGTGCAGCTCCTCAAGGACTCCGGGCTGGTCACCCTGCTCGGCCCGGTCGAGCACGGCGGTGGTGGCCAGGACTGGACGACCGCGCTGCGTGTCATCCGCGCGGTCAGTGCCGGCGACGGGTCGATCGGCCAGCTGCTGGGTTACCACCTGCTGTGGTTCTGGGCGGCGCGCCTGGTCGGCACCCCCGAGCAGATCGCCGCCGTCGAGGAGCAGGCGACCAAGGAGAGGTGGTTCTTCGGCGGCGCGGTCAACCCCCGCGACGCCGACCTGGCCATCACTGTCGAGCACAGTACCGAGGACGGTGACGGCGAGCTCGTCTTCCGCGGTGAGAAGTCCTTCTCGACCGGCGGCCGGATCTCCGACGTCACCGTGCTGGAGGGCGTCCTGGAGGGCACGGACCAGCACGTCTTCGCGATCGTGCCGACCGACCAGCCGGCCATCCGGTTCAAGGGCGACTGGGACACTCTCGGTCAGCGGCTCACCGAGAGCGGCGGGGTCGTCATCGACGGCGTCCGCACGCCGTGGGCCTCGGCTGCCGGCTACGTGCGCACCGACGCCGGCTGGGAGTTCCAGCCGCGGGTCTACAACACCCTCAACGTGCCGCTGATCCAGATCATCTTCGCCAACATCTACCTCGGCATCGCCGAGGGTGCGCTGGCCACGGCCGCGACGTACACGCGGGAGAAGACCCGCCCCTGGCCCTACACGCCGGACCTCAAGGAGACGGCGACCCAGGAGTTCTACATCCTCGAGGCCTACGGCGACCTGCGCTCGAAGCTGTGGGCCGCCGAGGCCCTGGCCGAGCGGGCCGCGACGCTGATCGAGGCGATCAACGCGCACGCCGACACGGTCACCCCGGAGGAGCGCGGCGAGGCTGAGGTCGTCATCGCCGCGGCCAAGCAGGTCGCGATCGACACCGGCCTCGAGATCGGCACCCGCGTGTACGACGTCACGGGAGCCCGCGCGACCGCGAGCTCGGTCGGCCTCGACATCTTCTGGCGCAACATCCGCACGCACAGCCTCCACGACCCGGTCGCGCACAAGCGTGCCGAGGTGGGCCGCTACGCGCTGCTCGGCGAGCTGCCCGAGCCGACCTGGTACACGTGAGGAGGTCGCGATGAGCATCACCGAGACCCGCTCCCTGCTCGAGGAGCTCCGGGCGTCGTACGGACCGGTCTTCGAGGAGATCGGCCTGGGCACCCTGCAGCGCGAGCTCGACGACGTGCTGCCCGACCAGGAGGTGCGCCGCCTCAAGGAGCGCGGCTTCGGGGCGCTGCGCGTCCCGACCCGGTACGGCGGCCGCGGGGCCTCGATACCCGAGCTCACGCAGCTCTGGATCGACCTCGCGGCCGCGGACAGCAACCTGCCGCAGGCACTGCGCGGCCACGCGGCCCTCGTCGAGGACCGGCTGTGGCAGCACGCGCGGGGCCGCGACCAGCGGGTGTGGTTCGACCGCTTCGTGGACGGCGAGATCGCCGGCAACGCGTGGTCGGAGGTCGGCGCGACCGCGATCGACTCCCAGCAGACCGTGCTCACCGCCCAGCCGGACGGCAGCTTCCGGCTGACGGGGAGCAAGTTCTACACGACCGGCACGATCTACGCGGAGTGGGCCGACGTCTACGCCCGCATCGTGCGTGAGCCGGCCGAGGGGGCCGGCCTCGGGCAGGAGCCGGAGTTCGCGATCGCGATCGTCGACACCCGCGAGCCCGAGGTCACCGTCACCGACGACTGGGACGGCTTCGGCCAGCGCGGCACCGGCAGCGGCACGACCACCTTCGACGGCGCGATCGTCGCGGCCGCGGACGTGCTGCCGTTCGGGGAGCGCTTCCCGTACCAGACCGCGCTCTACCAGCTGAACCTGCTGGCCGTCCTCGCCGGCATCGGCCGGGCCGCGGTCGACGACTTCGTCGAGCACGTCCGCAACCGCGAGCGGAACTACTCCCACGCCAACGCGTCGCGGGTGCGCGACGACCCGCAGGTGCTCGCCCGGATCGGCGAGGCATCCGCCGCCGTGTACGCCGCCGAGGCGGCCGCGCTGCGGGTCGCGCACGCCGTGCAGGAGGTCGCCGACCTGGCCGCGGTGGCGGCGGACGTGCCCGAGCAGGTGGCGGCCGCGAACGAGCGGGCCGAGATCGAGTCGTCGGCGGCCCAGGTCGTCGTCACCGACCTGGTGCTCCGCCTCACGAGCGACCTGTTCGACACGCTGGGCGCCTCGGGGACCGCCATCGCCAAGGGGCTCGACCGCCACTGGCGCAACGCCCGCACGGTGTCCTCGCACAACCCGCGCATCCTCAAGGCGCGGGTGGTCGGTGGCCACCTCGTCAACGGCACCCCGCCGCCGTACGCCTGGGCCATCGGTCGCACCGCGCGCTGAAAGGTTCTGCCTCTCGCAGGGTCGTCGGTTCCACGGGGCCGGCGACCCTGTTGCGTCTTGCGTCCCGCCATCTGTCCGCTAATGTCTATCGAACTACTCGACTTATCTCCGAGGTGCATCCCATGACCGACAACGTCTTCGACCGCGAGGCCTTCGCGGAGCCCATCAAGTTCGCCTACTGGGTCCCCAACGTCAGTGGGGGACTGGTGGTCAGCAAGATCGAGCAGCGCACGGACTGGAGCTACGACTACAACGTCGAGCTCGCCCGGCTCGCCGAGAACAACGGCTTCGAGTACGCCCTCTCGCAGGTGCGCTACATCGCGTCGTACGGCGCCGCCTACCAGCACGAGTCGACCAGCTTCAGCCTCGCGCTGCTGCTCGCGACCGAGCGCCTCAAGGTGATCGCCGCCGTCCACCCGGGCCTGTGGCAGCCGGGCGTGCTGGCCAAGTTCATCGCCACCGCCGACCAGATCTCCGGCGGCCGCGCGGCCATCAACGTGGTCAGCGGCTGGTTCAAGGACGAGTTCACCAAGCTCGGTGAGCCATGGCTCGAGCACGGCGAGCGCTACCGCCGCTCGGAGGAGTTCATCCGCTACGTGCGGGAGATCTGGACCTCCGAGCACGCCGAGCTCAACGGCGACTTCTACCGCCTGCACGACTTCGACCTGAAGCCCAAGCCCTTCGAGGTCCCGGGCCGCGCCCACCCGGAGATCTTCCAGGGCGGCAACTCCACCGATGCCCGCGGCATGGCCGGCCGGGTCTCGGACTGGTACTTCGCCAACGGCAACACCCCCGAGGGCATCTCGGAGCAGATCCAGGACGTCACCGACGTCGCGACCGTCCACGGCCGCAAGGTGAAGTTCGGCGTCAACGGCTTCTTCATCGGCCGCGACACCGAGGCCGAGGCCCGCGACGTGCTGCGCGAGATCGTCGACAAGGCCGACCGCGAGGCCGTCGAGGGCTTCGGCTCGGCCGTGAAGCAGGCCGGCCAGAGCACCGGCGACAAGAAGGGCATGTGGCAGGACTCCGAGTTCGCCGACCTGGTGCAGTACAACGACGGCTTCCGCACCGGCCTGATCGGCACGCCCGAGCAGATCGCGACCCGGATCATCGAGTACAAGAAGCGCGGCGTGAACCTCTTCCTGCTCGGCTTCCTGCACTACCTCGAGGACGTCGCCTACTTCGGGCGCGAGGTGCTCCCGATCGTCCGCGAGCTCGAGGCCGCGGAGCTGGAGCGGGTCTGATGTCAGCGGCACCCCCGGTGGTCGAGGAGGTCGTGCAGCGACCGTCACGAGACCCGGCGACCCACACCGCCGCCTCGGCGATCGCGACGGCCACCGACCTGGCCGCCGCCTTCGCCGAGGACTCGGCCCGGCGCGACCGGGAGCGGATCCTCCCGGTCGCCGAGGTCGAGGCGCTCTCGGCGTCCGGCCTGCTGGCGATCACCGTCCCCGTCGAGTACGGCGGCCCGGGGCTCGGCGCCGAGGTGCTGGCCGAGGTCGTGCGGATCCTCGCCACCGGCGACCCCAACGTGGCCCAGGTCCCGCACAGCCACTTCGTCTACGTCAACGCGCTCGTCGAGCAGGGCAGTGAGCAGCAGAAGCGCTTCCTGCTCGGCGAGGTCGTCGCCGGCAAGCGGTTCGGCAACGCGCAGTCGGAGATCCGCAGCCGCCACGTGCGCGAGCACGCCACGACCCTGCGGCCCGACCCCGACCGGCCGGGCGATTGGGTGCTCGACGGCGAGAAGGGCTACGCGACCGGTGCCTACCTCGCGCACTGGATCCCCGTGCTGGCGCACCTCGGCGAGGGCGGACCCCTCGCCGTGGCGTGGGTCGAGCGCCACGCCGGAGGCGTCACGGTGATCGACGACTGGGACGGGCTCGGGCAGCGCACGACCGCCAGCGGCACCGTCCGGCTCGAGGGAGTACGGGTCGCGGCGGACCGCGTGACGTCGTACCACCTGACGTTCGAGCGCCCGCAGGTGTACGGCGCCTTCGCGCAGCTGCTCCACGCCGCGATCGACGCCGGCATCGCCCGCGCGGCGGTGCGGGAGGCGGCCGCGTTCGTGACCACCAGCAGCCGTCCCTACCCGGACGCGCTGGCGCTCTACGACACCGAGGGTGCCGCCGACGACCCGTTGATCGTGCAGGCGTTCGGGGAGGTCGAGCTGCAGGTGCGGGCCGCCGAGGCGCTGGTCGCCGAGGCGGGTCGCGCGGTCGACCGGGCCCGTGCGGACCTCACCGCGGAGACCGCCGCCGAGGCCAGCCTCGCGATCGCCGCGGCCCGAGCGTCCACGACGGCCGCCTCGCTCGAGGCGTCCAGCCGGCTCTTCGAGGTGGCGGGCACCCGCTCGGCGCTGCGTGGCCTCGGCCTGGACCGGCACTGGCGCAACGCCCGCACGCACACCCTGCACGACCCCGCCGCCTGGAAGGTGCACCACCTCGGTCGCCACGCGATCGACGGCACGCCACCGCCCAACCACGGCCAGATCTGAGCGGTGGTCGAGGACGTCGCGCAGCGACTGTCACGAGACCTCTGCACCCGAAAGGCAACCGAGACAATGTCCCTGAAGTTCCACTGGTTCCTGCCCACCAACGGCGGCGACGGCCGCCACGTCGTCGGCGGCGGCCACGGCGTCAACCCCGGCCAGGCCGGCCGTCCGGCGGACGTCGCCTACCTGACCCAGGTCGCGCGCGCCGCCGAGGACAACGGCTTCGAGGCCGCGCTGACGCCGACCGGCGCCTGGTGCGAGGACGCGTGGCTGACCACCGCGATGCTGAGCCAGACCAGCGAGCGGCTGAAGTTCCTCGTCGCGTTCCGGCCCGGTGTGGTGGCGCCGTACCTCGCGGCCCAGATGGCGGGCACCTTCCAGAACCTCAGTGGCGGCCGGCTCCTGCTCAACGTCGTGACCGGCGGGGAGAGCCACGAGCAGCGGATGTTCGGCGACTTCCTCGACAAGGACGAGCGCTACGAGCGGTGCGGGGAGTTCCTCGAGATCGTGCGCCGGCTGTGGACCGGCGAGACCGTCGACTTCACCGGCAAGCACCTCTCGGTCGAGGCCGCGAAGCTGGGCCAGATCCCCAGCCCCGTGCCGGACATCTACTTCGGCGGGTCCTCGCCGGCGGCCGGCAAGGTCGCCGCCGAGCACGCCGACGTCTACCTCACCTGGGGCGAGCCGCCGCAGGCCGTCGCCGAGAAGATCGCGTGGATCCGCGAGCTCGCCGCGGCCGAGGGGCGCGGCCCGGACAACCGGCCGATCCGGTTCGGCATCCGGATGCACGTGATCACCCGCGACACCTCCGAGGAGGCGTGGGCCGAGGCCGACCGGCTGCTCAAGGGCATCGACCCGGCCACGATCAAGCAGGTGCAGGAAGGGCTGCGGCGCAGCGAGTCCGAGGGCCAGCGCCGGATGCTCGACCTGCACAGCGGGCGCACCGACGACCTCGAGATCTACCCCAACGTCTGGGCCGGTGTCGGCCTGGTCCGCGGCGGCGCCGGCACCGCGCTGGTCGGCAGCCACGAGGAGGTCGCCGACCGGATCGCGGAGTACGCCGAGCTCGGCCTCGACGAGTTCGTGCTGTCGGCCTACCCGCACCTCGAGGGTGCCTACTGGTTCGGCGAGGGCGTGCTGCCGATCCTCGCCGAACGCGGCCTGTGGAAGTACGACGGCCCGCAGCGCCACCACGGCGCATCGGTCCCGTTCGCGTCGGTCGGGCGGTGACGGGCGTGAGCACGCGCACCGCCGTCGTCGTCGGCAACCCCAAGCCCGCCAGCCGCACGCTGTCCGCCGCGCTGCACCTGCACCGCGAGCTGGTCGGCCGCGAGCCGGACCTCGTCGTCGACGTCGCCACGCTCGGCGCCGGCCTGGTCGACTGGACCGATGCCGCCATCGACGGGCTCGTCTCCGAGGTGGGTCGCGCGGACCTGGTGGTCTTCGCGTGCCCGACCTACAAGGCGACGTACACGGGGCTGCTGAAGCTCTTCCTCGACCGCTTCGCGGCCGGCCAGCTCTCGGGCGTGGCCGTGCCGCTGATGCTCGGTGGGGGACCGGCGCACGCGCTGGCCCCGGAGCACGGTCTCGTGCCGCTGCTCAGCCACCTCGGAGGCGTGGTGCCGGGCAGCGCGCTCTACGTGCTCGACAAGGAGCACGACGACCCGGCGGCGTACGCGGACTGGCTGTCCCGGAGCAGGCCCGTCGTGGAGAAGCTGCTGCGCCCGGCGTCCTGACCCTCCGTCCCTCATCCACCTCGTCTCGGGAGGCACGATGACCAACCCACCTGCACCACAGGGACCCACTCCGCGTCGCGTCGCGCTCGCGGCCGCGGTCGGCGCCACGATCGAGTGGTACGACTTCTTCCTCTACGGCACCGCCGCCGGGCTCGTCTTCGACAAGCTCTACTTCAACGGCCTCAGCGGCAGCGCCGCGACCTTCGCGGCGTTCGGCACCTTCGCCGTCGGCTTCCTCGCCCGTCCGATCGGCGGCCTGGTGTTCGGCCACTTCGGTGACCGCGTCGGACGCAAGGCGATGCTGATCTGGACGCTCGTGATCATGGGGGCCGGCACCGCCCTGATCGGCCTCCTCCCGTCGTACGACGACATCGGGGTCCTCGCGCCGATCCTGCTCGTCGTGCTGAGGGTGCTCCAGGGCATCGGCGTCGGCGGCGAGTACGGCGGCGCGGTGCTCCTCGCCGTCGAGTTCGCTCCCGCCGAGCGGCGCGGCTTCTTCGGCAGCTTCGCCCACATCGGCGTCCCCGGCGGGCTCTTCCTCGCCTCCGGTGCCTTCGCGATCGCGAGCCGCCTGCCGGACGAGCAGTTCCTCGCGTGGGGCTGGCGCGCCTGCTTCCTGCTGAGCATCGTGCTGCTCGCGATCGGCGCCTGGATCCGGCTCTCGGTCATGGAGACGCCGGCCTTCCGGGAGGTGCAGCAGCGCAAGGAGGTCAACTCCGTGCCGGTGCGCGAGCTGTTCCGGCGTCAGCCGCGCACGCTGCTGCTCGGCATGGGCACCCGCTTCATCGAGGGCTTCACGTTCAACCTCTACTCGGTCTTCCTGCTCGCCTACGCCGTCAACACGGTCGGTGTCGCGCGGTCGACCGTGCTGAACGCGATCATGGCCGGGGCCGTGCTCGGCGTCGTGATGACACTGGTGGCGGGTGCCCTCAGCGACCGCCTCGGCCGGCGGCCCGTCTACCGGGTCGGTGCGCTCGCGGGCCTGGTGATCGCCTTCCCCGTCGCGGCCGCCGTGCACTCCGGCGGCACGGTCGCCGTCAGCGCCGCGTTCGTCGGTGGGCTCGGCCTGGTCTACGGCACGGTCTACGGGCCGCTCGCCGCCTTCTGGAGCGAGCTGTTCGACACCCGCTACCGCTACTCGGCGCTCAGCGCGCTCTACCAGCTCTCCGGCGTCGTCGCGTCCGGGCTCACCCCGCTCATCGCCGCCTGGCTGGTGGAGCTGGGCGACGACTCGCTGTGGCTCGTGGCGTCGTACAACGTGGCCGTGGCGGTGCTCAGCCTCGGCTGCATGGCGCTCCTGCCGGAGACCCGCGGCCGCGACCTCACGGCGCTGCCGGAGCAGGCGGAGCGGCCGGTCGGCGGCCGGCACGCCGCCGCAGCGCCAGCCACGCCGGGAGACCCAGCACTGCGACGAGGATGAGCCAGGGGAGCAGGAAGCCGAGGACGGTCAGGGCGACGACGAGACCGTCGACGAAGCTGTCCCAGCCGTCCTTCAGCCCACTGGCGAAGCCGTTGTCGTCGTCCTTCTTCTTCGGCTCGTCCTCCTCGGGCTGCTCGACCGTGACGGTGATCGTGGAGAGGGCGGTCTGGTCGGCGAGGTACTTCTGCCGCGCGACCAGCGAGTCCAGGTCCGCCTGCCGGTTCGCGAGCTGACGCTCGATCGAGATCACCTGCTGCAGGTTGGTGGCCTGGTCGAGCAGCGCCTCGACCCGCGAGACGCTCGCCCGTTGGGCGCGGATCCGGGCGTCGACGTCGATCACCTCGGTGCTCACGTCCTCGCCCGCGGTGTTCGAACTGAGCAGCGTCGCCACTTCCTCGAGGTCGCGGGTCGCGTCCTCGAAGCTCGCGCTCGGCACCCGGACGACGAGACGGGCCGTGCTCATCTCGCCCTCGTCCCCGGTCGTCGTCTCCTGCTCGGTGACGGTGCCGCGGTACTTGTCCACGACCTTGCGCACGTCGAAGCGGGCCTTCTCGACGTTGTCGGCCTCCAGCGACACCGTGCCCGTCCGGATCACCGAGGTGCCGGGCGCGACGCGGGCGGCGTCCTTCGACGGGTCGACCTCCTTGGCGGCGGTTCCGCCGGCGCTGTCGGCCACGCCGTCGACCGTCGAATCGAGAGCGGACTCGGCGGCCACCGACTCGTCCGCGAGGGCGTCGCGCTCGTTCGCCCCGCTGAAGTCGGCGGGTTCGTCGGCGGCGACCGCGGCGTCGGCCGTGCCGGCGGAGTCGCCACCGTCGGACCCGGAGCCGGAGCATCCGGACAGCAGGGTGAGGGCGGCGACGGCAGTGGCCGCCGCGAGCGAGGCGGTGAGGCGGGTGCGGGTCGGGTTCATGGTGGTGCGACGTCGTACGCCGCCGGGTGGTTCCCTGCCTGCCGTCGGTTCCCTGCCTGCCGTCGGTTCCCTGCCTGCCGTCGGTTCCCTGCCTGCCGTCGGTTGCCTGCCTGCCGTCGGTTCCCTGCCTGCCGTCGGTTCCCCCGGGGCCTCTGGGAGACTGCAGCCGTGCGCAGTGCGATCGTCGTCGGGGCCGGGGTGGCCGGACTGGTCGCCGCGCGCGACCTGGCCGAGGCCGGTGCCTCCGTGCTCGTGCTCGAGGGCTCCGACCGCGCCGGTGGCAAGCTCCGCGGGGGGTCGGTCGCCGGGGTGAGCGTCGACGTGGGCGCCGAGGCGATGCTGCACCGCCGTCCCGAGGGCATCGCCCTCGCGGCCGACCTCGGCCTGCCGCTCGTCCACCCCACCACGGCCACCTCGAGGGTCTGGACGCGCGACGCGCTCCGCCCGCTGCCGCGCACCGTGATGGGCGCGCCGCTCGACCTCGACCAGCTCGAGGAGTCGGGGATCCTGTCGCCGGATGGGATGGCGCGGGCGCGCCACCAGTACGTCTCGACCGTGGCGGAGGGGGACGACGAGTCCGTCGGCTTCCTCGTGGGCAACCGCTTCGGCGACGAGGTCGTCGACCGGCTCGTCGAGCCGCTGCTCGGGGGTGTGTACGCCGGCCAGGCCCGCCACATCTCCGTTCGCTCCGCCGTACCGCAGCTCGTGGACCTCCTCGCGCGCAACGACTTCTCCCTGCCCGTTCCGGCGGGGGAGGCCCCGCCCGTCTTCGCCGCCGTGGACGGCGGCATGTGGCGGCTGCCCGCCGCGCTCGAGGCCGACCTCGCCGACCGACCCGGCGTCGAGATCCGGTACGACGCCCCGGCGAGTGCCGTTCGTCGTACCGGATCGGGGTTCGGGGTGACCACGCCGGCGGGCGAGGAGATCGCGGACCTGCTCGTCCTGGCGACGCCCGCCGCGCCGACCGCCCGCCTCGTGGCGGAGCTCGCCCCGGCCGCGGCCGACGACCTGGTGCGGATCGGCTACGCCTCGGTCGCGCTCGCCACCCTCGCCTACCGCGCCGACGACCCCGCGGTCGTCGAGGCGCTCGAGATCGGCGCCTCCGGCTTCCTCGTGCCGCCGGTCGACGGCCGCCGGGTGAAGGCCTCGACGTTCTCGTTCGCCAAGTGGGACTGGGTCCGCGCCGCCGGCGACGGCCTGCTGGTGCTGCGCACCTCCCTCGGCCGGTTCGGCGAGGAGGCGACCCTCCAGGTCCCCGACGAGGAGCTGGTCCGTGCCTCGCTCGCCGACCTCGCCGAGGCGACGGGCCTTCGTGCGGATCCGGTCGACGCCGTCGTCCAGCGCTGGGGCGGGGGACTCCCGCAGTACTGGGTGGGCCACGCCGACCGTGTCGCCCGCATCCGCGCCGCCGTCGCGACGGTCCCCGGCCTCGCCGTCTGCGGGGCGTCGTACGACGGCGTCGGGATCCCGGCCACCATCGCCTCCGCCCACACCGCGGCCGCCTCCCTCCTCACCTGACCCCCGCGAGGTGTGAGAGTTTCTCCGCCGAAGTGCGCCTGTTTCTCCGCCGAGGTGTGCGAGAAGTCGTCACACCTCGATGGAGAAAGTCACGCACTTCGCAGGAGAAAACCTCACACTTCGCGTGTCCCGCGAGGTGTGCCCCGTTGTCCCTGTCGGGCGGGACACGGGGCCCGGCACCTTCGGGTCATGACAACGCAGACCCACCTCCCCCCGACCGCCCTCGACCAGACGGGACAGACCGGCCAGACCGGGTCCCCGGAGGGCACCACCACCTACCCGCCGACCCGGTGGGCGCTCGCCGGCCTCCTGGCCGGCGTCGCCGGGATCGGCACCATGGTCACGTCGTCGATGGTGAACGCCGTCTACGACCCCGACCTCCAGGGCAACGCGGAGAAGATCTCCGAGCGCCTCAGCGACCTCGTGCCGCAGATGCTGGCCTTCCACACGTTCACGATGGTCAGCGCGGTGCTGATGATCGTGTTCGCGGCCGGCCTCTACCGGCGGCTGAAGGCGACGGCCGCCCGCGACAGCGTGCTGCCGCTGGTGGCCTTCAGCGGCGTGCTGGTCACGTCGGTCATGCTGATCGTCGGGTCCGGCCTCGACACCGAGTTCATCTTCGCGGCCGGCGACACGGACACCGTCGTCCCGGAGAGCGCGACCTTCTACAACCACTGGATCGGCACCGTGCCGTGGTGCTGGGGCCTGCTCGGGCTCTCCGGCATCTGCCTGTTCGGGCTCGCCCGCGCCGGTGGCCTGCCGAAGTGGCTCGGCCTCGTCGGGCTCATCGGCGGCGGCCTGACCCTCCTGCTCGGCATCTCGCCGCTGCAGTACATGGCCGGCATGACCGGTCCGATCGGTCTCGTCGTGATCGCCCTCGGCTTCCTCGCCGGTGACAAGGCCTTCCGCGGCCGCGCGTGAACGACCACACCACCCCGGCCGGTCCGGTCCCCATTCCGCCACGGAGGGGACCGGGCCGGCTGCACAATGTGCCGGTGCAGAGCGACCCCCGGCCCCGCGGTGCCCAGCTCGCCGCCGTGCTGGCGGTTCCCGTGCTCTGCGTGGCGCTCCTCCCTGCGGGAGCCTGGCTCGACATGACGGCTCCGGGTACCGGTCCCGGCGCCGAGATCTCCGAGGGCGCCGGCTGGCCCTGGATCGTGAACGGCGCCGTGCTCGGGATCCTCGCGGGCATCGTGCTGCTGCGCGACCGGGGGCAGCGGTTCGGCTGGGTGCTCGCCGCGTCCGGCCTCTTCTGGTCCCTCGACGGATTCGCCCAGAGCTATGTCCACGCCGGTCTCACCGAGCACGACCCGTGGCCCGCGATGACCTTCGCGCTGTGGTTCCTCAACCGCTTCGGCGCCTACCTCACCTCGGTCACGGCAGCCCTGCTCCTCGTGTTCCCGACCGGTCGCTTCCTCCCCGGGCGCTGGACCCCGGCGTCGTGGGTGGCGGTCGGCGGCCTCTTCCTGAGCGGCTTCGCGGTGATCGTGGCGCCGGCCGAGGGCGACCAGTGGCTCGACCAGGTCCCCGCGGGCGTCGACCAGGACCCGACCTCGATCAGCGCCTTCGCCGGCCACGGCCAGCAGCTGGTCTCGGCGGGGGTCGCCATCGGCGTCGTCGCCTTCTTCTTCTCCCTGCTGACCGTGGTCGTCCGCTACCGCCGGTCGGAGGGCCTCGAACGCGACCGCATGCGCTGGCTGCTGTGGTCGGTCTTCGTGATCGTGGCCGTCGTGCTCGTCAGCCTGGTGTTCCCGCTCCCCGGTGACGGGTACGCCGGTGCGTTCAGCGCCACCGTGCTGCCGCCGGCCGCGATGACCATCGCGATCGTCCGGCCGACCCTCGTCTCGATCCAGGACCTCCTCGCCCGCACGGCCGTCCTCGCCGCGCTGCTCGCCGTACTGGTGGTCGCGGACGCCGCCGTGCTGGGTCTGCTGACGCTCCTGCTCGACGACGAGCTGAGCCAGGCCCAGGTCGTCGGCGTGGTGCTCGCCGTGGCCGTGTTGCTCTACGGCCCCGCGCGCCAACGCCTCTCCGCGCTGGTACGACGCCTCATGCTCGGCGAGCGCACCAACCGGTACGACGTCGTGGCCGGCCTCGCCTCGACCCTGGAGACCACCGACGACAGCACCGAGCAGCTGGCCGCCGTCGCGCAGGCGGTCGCGAGCGCGTTCGCGATCCCGTACGTCAGCGTGGAGGTCGAGCGCACCCACGGCGAGCGCCTGGTGACGACCGTCGGCGAACGGCCCGACCAGGTCCGCACCCTGCCGATCACCTACCGCGACGCCACGATCGGCAGCCTCGTCCTGCCCGCGCGCGGCCTGCGCAGCCGGCTCAGCCAGCGCGACCAGCAGCTGCTCGGCGACCTCGTCCGCCAGGCCGCGACGGCTGCCCGGTCCAGCCAGCTCGCCGACGAGGTGCAGCGCAGTCGGGAGCGCCTCGTCACCGCCCGCGAGGAGGAGCGACGCCGGATCCGCCGCGACCTGCACGACGGCTTCGGTCCGGCGCTGAGCGGCATCGTCTTCCAGCTCGAGGCCGCCCGGATGACCGTCGACAGGGACCCGCAGCGCGCGCGGGAGCAGCTGGAGGCGGTCAGCGCGCACGTGCAGGACGTCGTGGCCGACGTACGACGCCTGGTGCACGACCTGCGCCCGCCCGCCCTCGACGACCGGGGGCTCGTCGGGGCGCTGCGCCAGCAGGCCGAGACCCTGGCGCTGCCGCTCGCCGTCACCACCGGGGGCGACCTGGCGGGCCGGCTCCCGGCGGCCGTCGAGGTGGCGGCGTACCGGATCGTGGGGGAGGCGCTCACCAATGTCGCCCGGCACGCGGAGGCGACCGACGTCCGGCTGAGCATCGACGTCGCCGACGACGACCTGCTCGTCGAGGTGGCCGACGACGGTGTCGGCATCGCCCCCGGGCGCACCGCCGGCGTGGGCCTCTCCAGCCTGCGCGAGCGGGCCGCCGAGCTCGGCGGCACCACCACGATCACCAGCCCACCGGGCGGCGGCACCGTCGTCTCGGCCCGACTTCCGCTGAGGACCCCCGCATGACTCCCGCCATCCGCGTCGTCGTCGTCGACGACCACCAGATCGTCCGCGACGGCCTCGTCGCCCTGCTCGGCGCCCTCGACGGCATCGAGGTCGTCGGCACGGCCGCCGACGGACGTGAGGCGGTCCACGTCGTCGACGAGACCGCGCCCGACCTGGTGGTCATGGACATCCAGATGCCGCAGCTCGACGGCATCGAGGCGACCCGCTTCCTCACCGGCCGCAACCCGGCGCTGCGGGTGGTCATGCTGACGATGAACGAGGACGACGACACGATCCTCGCCGCGATCCGGGCGGGCGCCTGCGGCTACCTCCTCAAGGGCGCGGGCGCGGAGGAGGTGCAGGCCGCGATCCGCTCGGCGGCCGCGGGCGGGATGGTGTTCGGCGCGAGCCTCGCCGCGCGGGTGGCGGCCTTCTTCGCCGGCGCGGTCGCCACGCCGTCGACCGACCGGGAGGAGGAGGCGTTCCCGGACCTGACCGACCGCGAGCGCGACATCCTGCACCGGATCGCCGCCGGCCGGACCAACGACGAGATCGCGGGCGAGCTCTACGTCTCCAACAAGACCGTCCGCAACGCCGTCTCGGCCATCTACGCCAAGCTCCACGCCACCGGTCGCGCGGACGCGATCGTCAAGGCACGGGAGGCGGGGTACGGACTCGCCTGACCGCTCGGCACAATGGAGTCATGTCGGACCCCCAGGCGCACATCAAGACCAACGCGGCGAAGATCAACGAGCTCAACGACACGATCCGCTTCACCATGTGGTCGGTCTTCAAGCTGGAGCAGCCGCTGGGCGCCGACGAGGTCGTCCGCAAGGCCGAGCTGGCCGAGCTCGAGGCGCTCGCCGCCGAGCTGGCCGCCGAGGACGTCGTCATCCGCGGTGTGTACGACGTCGCCGGGCTCCGCGCCGACGCCGACCTGATGCTCTGGTGGCACGCCGAGAGCAGCGACCAGCTGCAGGACGCCTACCACCGCCTCCGTCGTACCGCCTTCGGCAGTCGGCTCGCGCCCGTCTGGTCGCAGATGGCGTTGCACCGGCCCGCGGAGTTCAACCGCAGCCACCTCCCGGCGTTCCTGGCCGACGAGCGGGCGCACGCCTATGTCGCGGTCTACCCCTTCATCCGCTCCTACGAGTGGTACCTCCTCGACGACGCCGAGCGCCGCCGCCTGCTCGCCGAGCACGGCCAGATGGCCCGCGACTACCCCGACGTCCGTGCCAACACGGTGCCGAGCTTCGCGCTCGGCGACTACGAGTGGATGCTGGCGTTCGAGGCCGACGACCTGACCCGGATCGTCGACCTGATGCGCCACCTGCGGGGCTCGGAGACCCGGCGCCACGTGCGCGAGGAGGTGCCCTTCTACACCGGGCGGCGGGTGTCCTTCGCGGACCTGGTGACGCGCCTGCCGTGATCCTCCCGCCACGCCGCGGGATCGAAGTTTGCAAACTCTATTGAGTTAATGCACTATGGAGCCATGACCGGTTCCTCCCTCGCCTCGCGCGCCACCTGGCGCTCGGGCGGGCTGTGTTGTCCGTGCTGTTGATCCACCTCGACTGATCCAGCACCGACCCACCAGCCCCCGAAGGAACCTCCGATGACCCAGCTCGCTGTCCTGCCCCTCCTCGAGGTCGTGCGTGAGCACGCCGCCGACCCCGACCTCCTCCACCTGCTCGACCACGACCCGGACGAGCGGACCTGGATCCGCCTGCTCGCCACCGAGGACTACGAGCTCTGGCTGATCTCGTGGCCGCCCGGTGCCGCCACTGACTGGCACGACCACGGCTCCTCCTCGGGTGCCTTCACCGTCCTCGACGGCCAGTTGACCGAGCACACCTTCGACGGCGGCCTCCAGCTGATCGACCTCGGCGTCGGCGACGGCAAGGCGTTCGGGGCCGGCTACGCGCACGACGTCCGCAATGCCACCGACCGGCCGGCGCTCTCCCTGCACGCGTACTCGCCGCGGCTCACCACGATGACCCGGTTCCGCTTCCGCGGCGACCGGCTCGAGGTGCTCGGCGTCGAGCGGGCAGGGGAGGAGTGGTGACCGCGCTGTTCGCTACCGTCGTCGACATGGTGCGCAAGGAGGGCCTCCGGCCCGCCCCGCGGTACGACGGCGTGGACGCCCTGCTCGCCGACGCCCGCTCGCGCCTCGACCGGATCAGCCCGCGGGCCGCGTTCCAGGAGCTGATCACCCACGAGGACGTGCTCCTCGTCGACATCCGCCCTGCCGCCCAGCGTGCCGCCGAGGGCGAGGTCGCGCAGACACTGGAGCCGCTCGTGATCGAGCGCAACGTGCTCGAGTGGCGCTTCGACCCGCGCAGCGACGCGCGGATCCCCGAGGCGTCGTACGACCTCCGGGTGATCGTGCTGTGCCAGGAGGGCTACACCTCCTCGCTGGCGGCGGATGCGCTGCAGTCGCTGGGCATCCACCGGGCCACCGATGTCGTCGGTGGCTTCGCGGCCTGGCGGGCCGCCGGCCTGCCGGTGGCCGGCGTCGTCGCCTGATCAGGGCGTCTTGCCCTCCTGGACGTCGCAGTCGCACAGGCCCGCGATGTCCTCGGCGAGGTCGGGCAGGCTCACGATGCTGACCAGGGCGACGGCCGCACCGTCCTGGACGACGTCGTACGAGAAGGCGAAGTTCGCCTCGACGAAGGCTGTCGTGGTGGCCTCGTCGGCGAACTCGGCGTAGAGGACCTCGGCCGGGGTGGAGGCGCTGACATCCGCCTCGGCCGCCCAGCAGCCGAGCTCGTGCGCCTCCGTGGCCTCGCCGAAGAGAGGGGCGAGGGTCGGGTTGACGTCGGTCCACTTGTGGGCGGCGCAGTCGGCGTCCGCCGGAACCTCGCTCGCCACGAGGTCCTCGACGGCCTCGAAGCTGAGGTGGGCATTCTGTTGGGTGCGGTCGTCGGCTCCGGTGTCGCCGTCGTCGTCGGACCCGCCGCAGGCGGTGAGGCCGAGCAGGAGTGCCGGAAGCACGGACAGGGCGATGGCGCCGGACCGGCGCAGGGGGAGTGCGGGCATGGGGGGCTGCCTTTCCGAGAGTGCGAGGTGAGGCGACCCTAGGGCGGCCGTCGCCGGGTGTCCGGTGGTTGGGGAATCCTTTGCCCGACGGGGCTTTCGGCGCTGGTCCGGCTGGGTAGCGTTGGGGTATGGCATACGAGGTCGAGAAGACGGACGAGGAGTGGCGCGCGGCGCTGACTCCCGAGGAGTACCAGGTGCTCCGCAAGGCGGGAACCGAGCGTGCCTTCACGGGTGAGTACACCGACACCGAGACCACGGGCGTCTACCGGTGCAAGGCCTGCCAGGCCAAGCTGTTCGAGTCCGACACGAAGTTCCACTCGGGGTGCGGCTGGCCCAGCTTCTACCAGCCGATCAGCGACACCATCGAATACATCGAGGACAACTCGCACGGCATGAAGCGGGTCGAGGTCCGCTGCGCCAACTGCGGCTCGCACCTGGGCCACGTGTTCCCCGACGGCTACGGCACGCCGACCGGCGACCGCTACTGCATCAACTCGATCTCGCTGACCCTGGAGCCTGCTGACGGCTGACGCCGGACCGACGCCGGCTTGACGGACGCCGGACTTGCACATGAGAATCATTCTCATGTTGATCAAGTCCGGTGTCCTCGTCGTCCTCTCCTCCCTGACCTCGGGCGCTCTCGTCGCCTGCGGCACGGAGGGGTCGCCGTCCTCCTCGTCCTCCTCGTCCCCGTCGTCCACGCCTGCGGCCGCCACCGAGGTGGAGGCGCCCAGCCCCCGCCTCGCGATGACGTACGACGGAGGCGTGCTCGTCCTCGACGCGGGGTCCGGCGAGGTGCTGCTCGACGAGGAGGTCGACGGGTTCCTGCGGCTCAACCCCGCGGGGGACGGCCGGCACCTGCTCGTGTCGGGGGCCGGCGGGTTCACCGCCCTCGACACCGGCGCGTGGACCGACGAGCACGGCGACCACGGGCACTCCTGGGCCACCGAGCCGCGGCTGACCGGCTTCACCATCGACGCCCAGGAGCCCGGCCACGTCGTCCCGCACCACGGGCGGACGACCGTCTTCGACGACGGGACCGGCGCCATCACGGCGTTCGACCCGGCCGACCTGGCCGAGGGTGAACCGGAGCTCGACACCTGGCAGGCGGACGAGGCACACCACGGCGTCGCCGTGCAGGACGGCCACGGCAACCTGATCCTGACCGTCGGCGACGAGGAGTCCCGCAGCGGCATCAGGCTGATCACCGCCGCCGGCAACGAGCTGGCCTCCTCCGACGAGTGCCCCGGGGTGCACGGCGAGGCCTTCGCCGGCGACGTCGCGCTCTTCGGGTGCGAGGACGGGGTACTGGTCGTCGACGGCCGCGAGATCACGAAGGTCGACGCGCCCGACGCCTACGGCCGGATCGGCAACCAGGCCGGCCACGACACCTCGCGCTACGTGCTCGGCGACTACAAGGTCGACGCCGACGCCGAGCTCGAGCGGCCGACGCGGGTCTCGATCATCGACACCCGGACCGCGTCGCTGCGGCTCGTCGACCTGCCGGCGAGCTACAGCTTCCGCTCCCTCGGCCGTACGCCGGACGGCGACGCGCTGGTACTCGGCACCGACGGCCGGCTGCACGTCATCGACGTGGCGACGGCGAAGGTGACGGCGTCGGTCCCGGTCACCGCGAAGTGGCGCGAGCCGCTCGACTGGCACCAGCCCCGGCCGCTCCTGGAGGTCGTCGGCGACACGGCCTATGTCACCGAGCCGGCGACGAAGCAGGTCCACGTCGTCGACCTCGGGACCCTCGAGGTCGTCGACAGCCTGGAGGTGCCCCAGGTGCCGAGCGAGCTGCGCGGCGTCACCGGTTGATCCGGCCCGCCGTCGGCACCAGCCCGTAGGCTCGCCGCATGGCGAAGACCGCTGCGGCGATGGTGCAGGCCGGCGACCGCGAGGTCCGGGTGTCCAGTCCCGACCGGGTGATCTACGAGGCGACCGACCGGACGCCCGAGGTGACCAAGCTGATGGTGGCGGAGTACTTCGTCGCGGTCGAGGACGGGCTGATGCGGGCCCTGCGGGACCGGCCGACAGCCCTCGAGCGGTGGCCCGACGGCTACCGCGAGGGCTTCCGGCTCTCCACCGGCTACGGCGACGACGGCGAGGGCTTCTACCAGAAGCGCGTCCCCAAGGGCGCTCCCGACTACGTCGACCCGGTGCGGATCACCTTCCCCTCGGGGCGCACCGCCGAGGAGATCTGCTCCACCGAGATCGCCGTGCCGGTCTGGTGCGCGCAGATGGGGACCCTGACCTTCCACCCGTGGCCGGTGCGTCGGGCCGACGTCGACCACCCCGACGAGCTCCGCATCGACCTCGACCCCCAGCCGGGCACGGGGTTCGCCGACGCGGTCCGGGTCGCCGGGGTGGCCGACGAGCTGCTCCGCGAGCTCGGGCTCGTCGGCTTCCCCAAGACCTCGGGCAACCGGGGCGTCCACGTCTACGTCCGGATCGAGCCGCGCTGGACCTTCGAGGACGTCCGCCACGCCGCGATCGCCTTCGGCCGCGAGCTCGCCCGGCGCGACGAACAGGTGACCACGGCCTGGTGGAAGGAGGAGCGGGGCGAGCGGATCTTCGTCGACTTCAACCAGAACAACCGCGACCGCACCATCGCCTCGGCCTACTCGCTGCGGCCCAAGCCGGGGGCGCCGGTCTCGACGCCGGTCACCTGGTCCGAGCTCCCCGAGGTCTCCGACCCCCGCGACTTCAACCTCTTCACCGTGACCGAGCGCGTGGCCGACGGGGACCCGTGGGCCGCGATCGACGAGGCGTCGTACTCCCTCGAGCCGCTGCTCGACCTCTGGCAGCAGCAGGTCGACGCGGGCGAGGGCGAGCTCAACTTCCCGCCCGACTACCCGAAGATGCCGGGCGAGCCGCCAAGGGTTCAACCCAGCCGAAAGAACCCTGCGAACTGGGAAGACTCTTGATCTGACGTCGTCATGGGAGTGGGCACAACGCTCACTCACGGGATAACCTAAGTCACATGAGCGACGACCGCAAGGAGCCACGGCGGTTCCAAGGACCCACTGCCAGCAGCGTCTACACCCTCACCATGGGCTCGGTCTTTGCATCCTCCGCACTGAGTGTGCTGATCTCGAAGAATGACACTGGCTGGCTCTGGGCGCTGTTCTGCGGCGGTCTCGTGGCAGTGATCATCGGTGCCATCAAGGGCCTGCAGGACAGGGACTAGCCGGCCGTGTCGACAGCTCGGCTCGTAGATCTGCACCGCAGCTTCGCTCGTCACCTTCGGGCAGAGGGTAAGTCCGATCGGACGATCCAGATCTACGGACAGTCGATCCGGTTCTTCTCTGACTGGCTGGTCGCCCAGGAGCGCACCGCCACGCTCGACGAGCTCACCCGGCCGGCCATCCGCGAATGGCTCGCCCAGATGGCCGACTCCCGCGAGCCCGGGACCGTGAAGACGCGATACCGCGGCCTCTTCCGCTTCTGCGGCTGGCTCGTAGACGAGGAAGAGATCGCCGACAACCCGATGAAGACGTTGTCGCCGCCCGAACCCAAGGCCAAGCCGGTCCCTGTGCTCTCCGATGCCGAGCTCGCCGCGCTGATGAAGGCGTGCGACGGCAAGGAGTTCGTCGACCGTCGCGACGAGGCCCTGCTGCGCGTCCTGCTCGACTGCGGCCTTCGCGTCTCCGAGGCATGCAGCCTCACCGTCCCGCAGTACGACGACCGCGGCCGCTTGGTCGGCGGCATCGACCTCGACGACGGTATGGCCCTCATCAAGGGCAAGGGCGCCAAGCTCCGGCCGGTCTACTTCGGCGCCCGCACTGCCCGGGCACTCGATCGCTACCTGCGCACCCGGCGTACACACCGATGGGCCCACCTCGACGCGCTCTTCCTGACCCAGCGCGGCGCGCTCAGCGCCGACGGTGCCCGCGATCGCGTGAAGCTCCGCGGCGAACAGGCCGGCATCCTCGACCTGCACCCACACCGCTTCCGGCATACCTGGGCTCACGACTTCCTGATGAACGGCGGCCAGGAGCGCGACCTCAAGCGCCTCGCGGGCTGGTCCTCTGACGTCATGCTCGAGCGCTACGGCGCCAGTGCCGCAGACGCCCGGGCCAAGGCCGCAGCGCAGCGACTCAAAAGGGGGGATCGCGTGTGACGCCGCTGCTCGAGATCGGCGCACGGATCGCCGAGTGTCGCAAGGAACTCCGTTTCGAGAAAAAGTTCTACTGCCATGCAGACGGTCGAATGGTCGCTGGTGTCGTGTTCTTCGAAGGAGATCGCTACCTCTGGGTGGTCGGAGGGCGCGACGAGCACGCACGAGGCACGCTCTCGGATCTGTTCCAGGCGCTCACAGAGCATCGCAACAGCGAGGATTTGCGGCAGGAGTTCGGCCGCGACTGGCACGACCGGGTACACGACAACCTCCTTGAGTCGTACCGGAACGTGTCGAGGGCGGGCCACGCCGAGATCCCGCCGACCGCCTACTTGCTCTCAGACCCGTACTACGAACGCGACGCGCTTCTCCGCGAACGTGGCGTCGTCACATGGGAGCCCCTCGAGCATCACGCGCCCTGCCCGCGCTGCCATCGATCGGCAGTCCTACGCGTGTTCCCTGACGGCGTGAAGCAGGACGCGCCGGAATCGAACGCTTGATCGGACTCACAACGATGTAATACCCTCGGTAGCACATCGTGAATTGCCTGGTGCGTTTGGCGCCGGATCTGACCCGCGAGCAATGGGCCGCCGCGGGAGTTGACCTCGAAAGGGTCCTCCCGTCATGGCTGCATCCGACGCCGCAACCCGCAGACTCGTCTCACAGATCGCCGCCCACGAATCTTGGGCTGCCACTCCTGACCGCGCAGCACGCACCGCCAAGGCCCGAGCCGCCCGCGATGCGAAGTTCCTCGAGCAGGCCGGGGGAGACCCCGTCCGCGCTGCTCACCTCCGCAAGGCGCACTTCAAGCGCCTCGCCCTCAAGTCCGCCCAGGCTCGTCGGCGTGCACGCGAGCTGAATGAGGTGGCCGAGACCGCCGAAGCCGAGCTCGCAGAGGCCGGTGGTCCCGATGTCGCCTAGCAACGAGAGAAGCCGCCCGACGGCGAACCGGGCGGCCTCGAATGTCTCGCTCAACGACAACTTCGATTCTACGCCTCGCTGCCGACGTTGTCGCCGACCTCTGAGCGCGCCGCGGTCCATCGAGACTGGCATGGGCCCGCGCTGCCGACTGCGGGCAGACCGCGAGGCAGGGGGGTCTGCGCGACCTCTCACCGCCTGGCAGGCCGCCATCGCGGAGGTGATCGCGTGCGCCGCCTGATCTGCAGCACCGTGACACCAGCGCTCGACGTCTGGAACGGCTATGGATCCCGGGACCTGCTCGAGGAGCACCGCGGCCGGCCGCCGGTCTGGTCCTCGAATCCACGCGGGTGGGTCTCTCAGCCGGCCAACCGGGCCGACCTGATCGCCCTCGCCGAGCTTCGTGGCTTCGTCGTGCGTGTCGAAGAAGCGGAGGTGGTTCGGTGACCGAGCTGGCCTCCATCATCGATTTCGTCGATCACTTTCAGCGGCGCGTTCTGGTCGATGCCCTCAACGAGGCAACGGCGGTCTACTGGCGCAAGCGTGCGGAGGCGATTGAGGCCGCCCGACCGCGTCCCGGCGACTGCTTCGGGACCGCCACCCGCGAGCAGATCCGCGCACGGGACCAGCGCCTCGCCAAGATCGCCGCCGGTTGCCGGCTGCGCGCCGAGCTCGCGTTGACCGAGGGCGTCGGCGCGACCGACGTCCCTCCGGTGCTCTGGTGCGACACCTGCCGGACTCCCACCTCACCTTGGTCGTGCTCGTGTGGCGAGACCCGAGTCGGTGAGGCCGGATGAGTGAGTACGACGACTGGGTCCGCGACATGCGGGCCAACGGGGAGGGACCACCGCTGCCCGAGGCCGCGCTGGCGAAGGCGCGGGCGACGTGCGCCCGCTGGCTGGGCGAGGAGTACGACTTCGACGCGCTCTGTCTGGTGCTCGCCGCGGCTGCCGTCGACAGGCTCGACGGCGATCCGCTCTGGGTGCTGATCGTGTCCGGCTCGGGCAACGCGAAGACCGAGACCGTGCAGGCTCTAGCCGGCGCGGGCGCCCTAGTGACTAGCACGATCACGAGTGAGGGAGCGTTGCTCTCGGCGACTCCGAAGAAGGAGACCGCGGCCGACGCGACCGGAGGGCTTCTCCGCAAGATCGGCGGCCACGGCGTCATGGTCATCAAGGACGTCACCTCGATTCTGTCCATGCCCCGCGAGACCCGCTCGGCCGTGCTCGGAGCACTTCGCGAGGTGTACGACGGCCGATGGTCCCGCAACGTCGGCACGGACGGCGGACGGACGCTCGACTGGACCGGACGACTCGCGCTCGTCGGCGCCGTCACGACGGCTTGGGACACCCACCACGGCGTCGTCGCGGCGATGGGCGATCGCTTCGTTCTGCTGCGGATGGACTCGAGCATCGGCCGGCAGGTCGCTGGCCGGCGGGCGATCGGCAACACCGGCCAGGAGGAGCAGATGCGTCGTGAGCTGAGTGACGCTGCAACCCTGGTGCTCGATTCGATGCGCGGCGTCCAGCCCTTGAGTGACGAGGAGACCGCCCGGCTGCTGGCCGCAGCGGACCTGGTCACGCTCGCACGCACCGCCGTCGAGACCGACGCCCGCGGAGAGGTTCTGTGGGGGCACGCCCCGGAGATGCCGACGCGGTTCGCCAAGCAGCTCGCCCAGGTGGTCCGCGGGGGAGTGGCGATCGGCATGGACCGTGCCGACGCTCTGCGGCTCGCGATCAGGTGCGGCCGGGACAGCGTCCCGCCGCTGCGGCTGGCCGTGATCGACGACATCGCGGCCAATCCGGGCAGCTCGACGGCCCAAGTCCGCAAGCGCATCGGGAAACCGAGGATCACGGTCGACCGGACATTGCAGGCGCTCCACATGCTCGGCGCCGTCGAGTGCGACGAGGAAGAGATCGAGTGGGCCGGCAAGCCGGGCACGCGCTGGTATTACCGGCTGGCTGACGGCATCGACCCGAGCGCCCTCAATGCGAAATCAGTGCCGGATACGTCAGTACCCACCCCTAGCCCCAAAGAAGGAAGGGGGTCTGAGGGCGATGGGTACCGCACCCCTTCTGACGTTTCCGGCACTGATTCGGAATCGCGCGAGTGCCGCTCCTGCCGGCGTCCTCTGGATGACGCCTCGCGGCTGACCAGCTCATCAACCTGCACGACGTGCGAGGCCAGGGAGCTGACCCACTGATGGGGTGCGAAAGAGGGCGGGACCACGGGCGGTGTGGGTTGCTCCACCTCGCCCCTCGTCGCTGCTGGTCGTGGGGTTGGTGGACATGGCGCTGATCGGAACTGACGGTCCGGCGGTTGTTGTCAGTGCCCGGGCTTGCGCCTTCCTTGAGCGGTACGCCGGCCTCACCTCGCTGCGGGTCAGGGTGCGCGGCGTGGACCCGCAGCTATCGAAGGAACTCGAGGAGATCCGCGTGGCGGCCATGTCGTGGCGTGGTTCCTCCACTGGAACCGAACGCGACACCGAACCGGAACTGGACACATGCTCGGAGTGGCTGAGCACCGGACAGGCGGCCGACGAGCTGATGGTCACCGACCGGGCGATCCGGAAGGCGATTCAAGGCGGTCGTCTCCAAGCAACCGAGGTCGGTGGCCGATACCGGATCAGCCGAGAAGACCTGGAGCACTACCGAGCCGCACGAGCGGCGTGAGGAGAAACCTGATGGATCGACAGGAAGCGCTGAAGGTTCTGGCCCGTGGCGGCCAGGGCGAGGAAGCGATGGAGGTCATCGAGAAGTGGGTCAACCGGGCGCACTCGAGCTACAGCCGGACTCGCGAGGACGACACGCGGAACTCGACGTACATGCGCTGGGCGCTGGCGGTCGACTTCGCGCGGGCAGATCGCGAGCTCAGCGACGAGCTGGTGGCCATGGCCAAGCGCGTGGTGGCGGTCGATCACGGCGACGCCAAGAAGGTGTTCGGTATCGCGGACATCCCCGGCGACACTGCGACGCTCATCATCTCTCGTCGCGATGCCGGCGACCGCGCTTCCTCCATCAGCGACCGGGGCGAACTCCTCGCCGCGCTCGACCGGGCAACCCGCAGCGGCGACGAGGTGATGGCCCGTGCGATCGCTGAACGCGCGCTGGAACTCCGCGACACGAAGACGCTGAACAGGTTCGCTGACGCTCGTCCGCACCTCGACGCTGCGCTTGAGCGTCTGTGGCACACCGAGCGAGGCGAGGACACGGGCGGTATGGAGTTCGCGATGGCGATGAGCTCTCTGCGCCCGAGCGAGCTCGACCGGATGTCGCTTGCCAGCATCCGCGCCCTGGCCGCAGGGGAGCCGGGAGCAGCGTGATGAGGGCGGGTGGGGGAGAGGCCCCTGGGGGTGCATCCGATGTCCACTGCAGGACTAGGTCGGATCTCTCTCTACCGAAAACCGCTGACGTGGTCCCGCTCCGCGACGTCGCCGAGATGGCCGCCACAGGCTCCCGCAGGGACATGCTGGTGGCCCTCCGGGACAAGCTCTGGGCCGCCTTCCATGACGAGCGCACCCAGCCCCGTGACCTCTCGCCGCTGACCCTCCGGCTCAAGGAGATCCAGGCCGAGATCGAGGCCATCGACCTCCGCGACGGCGACGGCTCACCCCCGGCTGAGATCGAGGACGGTGTCTTCGATCCCGACCTCATCTAGCCGTGTGTGTAAGCGACCTAGCCCTGCAGTGGACGCCCACGACCACCCCCGGGGGACCCACCCCCAGCCCTCTGAAGGAGACACCTCCGATGACACCCGATGAGAACCTGGCCGCGCTGCCGGCCGACGTGAAGACCCAGCTCCTCGAGCTGGTCAAGGCAGCCGCTGACACCGACGACACCGGCAAGGTCTTCCTGCTGAGCTGGATCGCCGAGCAGGTCGAGAGCCTCATGGACTCTGCGGTGGTGCGCGAAGACACCAACCTGGTCCGGCTGTTGGCCCATGCCGGGAAGGTCGTCAGCGCGATCTACTACACCGACAAGTTGGAGGTGGCGTGATGGCCGTGCGCCGTGAGTCCGTGCTCCTCGAGGTCGACGACCGCTTCACCCGCGAGATCCTCAAGGCCGCCGCGGCGACCAAGGTTCTCAGTGGCGAGCTCGACCGCCTTGGGCGGCAGGGCGTCGACACCAGCCGCACCTTCGACGACAACAGCCGAGGCGTCGACCGCTTCCGCCGCTCGGTCGATCAGTCGGGGCCGTCGATCGACCGCTACTCGGGCCGACTGGCCGTGATGGCCAAGGCGGTCGCGGTACTCGGTCCGGGGCTAATCCCGATCGGTGCCGTGGCTGTCCCCGCGGTCGCCGGACTGGCCTCCCAGCTCGGGTTCGCCGCGATCAGCATGGGATCTCTGGTCGCCGCGACGCAGGGAGTGGGCGATGCCCTCAAGGCGGTCAACGAGGCGGCCCTGGAGCCGACTGCCGCGAACCTCGAGAAGGCTCGCGAAGCCATGGCCAAGCTCGGGCCCGATGCGAGGCAATTCGTCCTCCGCTTCCAGGAGCTTCGGCCCGTGCTCGGTGACATCCGCGATGCTGCAGCGGCTGGCTGGTTCCCGGGCCTGACGGAGGCGCTCGACCACTTCGAGCGCGTCGCACCCCGCGTGGCATCCATCTTCGAGGCGCTCGGCCGCGCTGGAGGCGACCTCGTAGCCGCAGGAGCCAAGGCGCTGGCCGGCGCCGAGTGGGCGGAGTTCCTGTCATTCGTCGAGCGAGAGGGCCCGGAGGCGCTCGAGCAGTTCGGCCGCTCGGTCGGCAACGTCGCTCACGGCTTCGCAGAGCTCTGGATGGCCGTCGACCCCCTGAGCGACGACTTCTCGACCTGGCTGCTCAACGCCAGCCGCGACTTCGACGCCTGGGCAGCTGGACTCGCCCAGACGGAGGGGTTCGAGGAATTCGTCGACTACGTCCGCCGCGTCGGTCCTCAGGTGGGCCAGACGCTCGGGTCGATCGCTGAGTCGGTGATCGCCATCGTCGAGGCTGCCTCCCCGCTCGGTGGCCCGGTGCTGGAAGCGTTCGAGCTGATCGCCGACACCGTCAAGGCGATTGCGGAGTCGCCGATCGGTCCCAAGGTGTTCACCATGGCCGCGGCGTTCCTCGTGCTGAACAAGACGCTGGCCGTGACCGCTGGCCTGCTGGCCAAGACCGGGTTCGTCGGCGCCGCGGGTGCCATCCGCAACGTCGGGCCCGCAGGCGGCGGCTCAGCGGGCGCAGGAGCACCCGGCGTACTGCCGATCGCAGGCCGCGTCACGGCGGCCCGCACCCAGTTCTCGCAGCTGCGTACCGACATGGCAGCCCTTCGTGGTGCCACCGATGCCCAGCGCCGAGCGAGCACCTCCCTGCAGCAGGCTCAGGCGCGGACGAACGCGACCATCCGGTCCTACGGCACGACTGCCCTCAAGGCAGGAGCAGGGGCCGGCGCGTTCGCAGTCGCCACAGGCACCATCGGTGACGGCCTCGGCCTGCAGAACACGGCGATGCTTGGCCTCGTCGGCACCATGGCCGGTCCCTGGGGAGCTGCGATCGGTGCGGGCATTGGACTGACGATCGACCTCGCCAACGCGACCGGGCAGTACGCCGATGCGCAGGAGCGGGCCAACGCTGCCGTGAAGTCGAACAACGTCGAGCAGATCACCGCCGCGATCGCCGAGCAGCGCAAGATCCTGGCCGGCGCGATGGACTCCGACAAGGTGACCGGAGTCGGCGACCTGTTCTCTGACATCGGCCGCGGTCTGACCGGCGGCGGTGGGGCCGACGTGAAGGAGCGCGCCAAGAAGGAGATCGCCGAGCTCGAGGATGCCCTACGAGGGGTCAACAACGAGAGCACCCGACTGCGCCGAGAGCGTGAGGTAGAGCTGTGGGCCCAGAGCGCAGGCGCCGCCTTCATCGACCTGGCGAACGACATCGAGAAGCCCGAGCTGTCCCTCGACAAGCTCGTCCACCGGATGCGCGACCAGGGCCGTGCTGCCGCTCAGATGGGCCGCAACCTCCGGAAGGCGATCGAGAACGGCGCTGACCCTGCGGCGCTGCAACGCTTGATCGATGAGCTCGGCCCACAGGCGGCCCTGGTCCTGCAGGATCTCGCCGCGGGCGGGGAACGAGCCGCTGGGCGACTCAATGCCGCGTGGCGTCGATCGCAGGGACAGGCGAGCCTCCTCGAGGGTGCGATCGAGGAGGTCGGCCACGCGGTCGGCCGCCTGCCGGACGGGACCGTCATCCGCGTCACCGCCGAGACCGCCAAGGCGCAGAAGATGATCGAGCGGATCAAGGCAGAGGTCGCGGGGATCAAGGACCGGACCGTGAAGCTGAACATCATCTCGAACTACATCCGCCGGGACACCCTGCTCGCGCAGGGCGGACGTGACGGCGACCCCAGCACCCCATATGCGCGCGGGGGCCTCGTTCACGGGCCGGGCGGACCCACGGACGACTTGGTTCCGGCCCTGCTCTCCAATCGGGAGTACGTCGTTCGGGCCGCAGCCGTGGAGAAGTACGGCGTTGGCTTCTTTGACGCGCTCAACAACGGGATGCTTGATCTGGCCCGACGTGCCGCAGGCGGACCGGCCGGAGTTCAGAGCGCCTACACGCTCGCGGCCGGCGGATGCGTCGGCGACTGGATGGAGAATGTGGCATGACCCTGATCGCGTTCGCGACCTACCCGGATCGAGCCGAGCTCATCACCGACACCGCCGCCTACACGGCGTACCTTCGGCACGTCGGACATCGGTCGAAGGTGTTGCCGCTACCCCATGTAGACGCCGCACTCGCCACCCAGGGCGACCATCGGTTCGGCGTCGCGGCGAGAGTAGAACTCGGCGAGATGGACGTCGACTTTGACTCGATCTCCACCCTCGCCTCCGCGCGTTTCAGGCAAGCTTGGGGCAGCATCGTCGATCTCCCTCGACGTGCCTCCACCGAGGGCTCGGCGTTCCTCGTCGGCTATTCGGTCGCGGTCTCCCGGTTCGTCGCCTATCAGTACCTCGCTGAACACGACTTCGAGCGCGAGGAGGTAGCCGGCGTGCACATCATGCCGACGCCTCTTGGATTCCGGCCGCAGGCATTCGAGGTCGCTCGGCTCAACGACAGCGGGGATCCAGAGATGGCCGAGTTCAGTGCCGAGTGGCTCGAGGAAGCCGAGGCCGACCAGCCCACCTCCCGTGACGAGTGGCGCGATCTCGCGCTGCTCGCGCGCCGGACGCGAGCCTTGCACCCCGACCCGCGAATGAAGGTTGTCGTCGCAGGGAAGCTGCTTTGGACCCGGGTAGCGCGAGGGCGCATCCGCACAGAGGTAATCCACGAGTTCGATGACACCGGCGAGGAGCTCGACCAGCTGATCATCAACACGCTCCACCCGCGGGCCCAGATCGCCCCGTGTGGCTGCGGGAGCGGCGCCCGGGCCCTCGACTGCCATATCGCTGCGTCTGCCGACGCAGAGTGTCCCTGTGGCAGCGAGAAGACGTTCCGTGAGTGCTGCATGATCACGCCCGAGGAAGCCGAGGCGGCCCTGACGATGGGGTTGGTCGCACCGCGAATCAAATGACGGAACCGGGCCACGTACCCCTGCGTTCTGACGGCCCGTTATTGCAGAGCTTGCGGGGGGTTGCCCGGTTCCGGTGAGTGGGGCCGTATCCCCGGCTGTTCGCCGAGGCCGCGCCCCACTCGCTGCCCACTGTACGACGCTGAGCCGCCCTGCGCGGATGCGCCGCCTAGGGTCAGCCTGTGTGAACACCACCATCGCCGCGGTTGCTGCGGCCGCCTCGATCGCCTCGGCTGTCTTTATCGCGATCCAGGTCCGAGAGATGAAGCGGCAGACCCGGATGCAACGTGAGATCTCCGAGGCTGCCGCTGCCCCATACGTGTGGGCAGACGTGCGAGTTAACCCCACCAATAGCTCCGCCCTCGAGTTCGTCGTCGGCAACTCCGGCAGGACGGTCGCGCGGAACGTGACCGTTACGGTTGACCCGCCATTCCCTAGCGGCGACAAGCCGGAGCAGCGCTTCGTCGACGTCATGCAGGAGAAGCTCCGGCAAGGCTTGCCGTCCGTGGCGCCAGGCCGCGAGTTCATGTGGCCCCTTGGGCGTTCGACCGACCTCGTGAACGGTGACAGTCCGACGTCCCATGTGGTCACCATCGACTGCGAGGGCTCGGTCGGAGCTGTTCCACGCTCCGAGTACGTCATCGACTTCAACAGTTTCCGCGAGTCGATCGCTCGCACCCCTGGATCGATGAACCAGATCGCGAAGGCGATCGATCAGCTGAGCTCGAAGGTCTCGACCGAACAGCGGCGCCAGACCGACGCGCTCTACCGGCTCGCGGGCGACGGTCGGGGCGAATAGCGGTACGCGTTCCAGTGGGCGCCAAGCTTCCTCGGCGTCTCGGTGAAGCGCCCGTGGCTCCTGGGTGTCTGCCGACAACGAATCAGGGGGCACGTAAGCCGGTCGGCAAGAGGCGGCGGGCCGGCTTACAGCAGCGGCGATGTGAGGTTTGCTTAGCGGCATTTGCGCAGGTCAGCACCGTCGTACACGTTGTGTCGGACGGTCCACCTAAGATCGTCCCTTCCTCGACGAGTGTTGCGATCCTCGGGACCTTTAGACGGCTTCGGCGAGTTGTGCAACAGTTGGGGATAACTAAGGCAATCCTGTGCGTTACAGGTACTGGAATGTGGATGAACCTGGGGAGCAGGAGGTAGCGAGATGGCAAGCGTGCATGACGTCGCGGCCTACATCCTTGAGAAGCGCGGCCCGATGAGCACGATGAAGCTTCAGAAGCTTTGCTACTACTCGCAGGGCTGGTCTCTCGCGTGGGACGACGTCCCCTTGTTTCCCGAGCCGATTGAGGCATGGGCCAACGGCCCCGTCGTGTACGACCTGTTCCGGGAGCACCGTGGGAGCTTCCGGGTTGCTTCGTGGCCCCATGGCAACTCCGACAACCTGACTGAAGACGAGGTTGAGACGATCGACGTCGTCCTTGACGCTTACGGCCACCTGACTGGCCAGCAGTTGAGCGACAAGACGCATGCAGAGCGACCGTGGCTGGAGGCGCGCGGCAGCAGTGCCCCTGGGGCGCGGTCCAACGCGACGGTCGAACTTGAGACGATGCAGGACTTTTTCGGCGGACTGTTGCTGGGTGAAGACCTGAACTGATCGACGGCTGCTCGATATGGGTGACAAGCGCGATAAGAAGCGCCTGAGACGACAGCAATCAAACGCGCAACGAAAGACCGTGCCTGATGCCGGCACCCCTTCGCGGTCCAAGACGCTGCCGACGGCGTCCGCGCCCGCCCTCGATCAACAGCCGTTCAGGTGGACTATGCAGTCCATGGACCATACCTATGACGGCGAATGGAACTGGAAGCTCTCCGGCGAGGAGGTCAGACACTTGCTCGAGGTCTTGGAGGATCTCGCGGGCAAGTCGTGGCGGGAAGTCAAAGAGATGCGCACCAACTCCAAGCGCAACACCCGCCAGCTTCATCACGATCAGCCGGTCGACAGCATCCATGAGGACGCGCAGAAGCGCTTAAGGCAGCTCAAGCTCGACGTCGAGTCGGTCTTTCGGCTCCGCCACGGGAACTTGATTCGAGTCTGGGGCTACGTCCAGGCAGGGACCTTCTACTTGGTGTGGTTTGACCGCCACCACAAGATCTGTCCAACCGAGAACTAGCCTGCAAGGCGAAGGGCCTACCCGCCGTATCCATTGCCCGCAGCTCGGGCTCGGCAGGCGGGGCAGGTCGTCCCGGCGCTCTTGATTGCGGACATGCAGGCCGCCCTGATGAGCAGGAACGCGAACCAGAGGACGCCCGCGAAGAAGGCGGCGTACAGCCCGAGAACGAGAAGCAGATCCATGGCGGGGAGGCTAGTCCGCCCGCACGATGTCGGTGGTCGGTTCTACGGTTCCAGGGTGGCGGGTCGCGCGGTGGGTACAAGCAGACCGACGGCATCGTGGTCGCCCGCCTTTGCGGCACCTCCCGACGACTGTCGTTCGAGCACACCGACGACGATGAGGCGGTTGCCGAACTCCGGGCGATCACGACTCGCGTCGACCTGCTGAGCCAGGCTGCCGGCGCGGCCATGGCCCAGCACCGTTACAGCGCCGAGGTCCACCCGTTCGCGCGAGGGGCTGCGGACTTGTTGTTCGCGGCGGGGGCTGAGCTTGCGCCGGCTGAGGAGCAAGCTGCGCTGTCGCTCACTTCGCTCAGCGCTGATTGCCCCTCGAGCGCTTGGTTGTCTCTCCGCCCGCCCGAGGGGCTGTCCTCTTCTCGGGGGACGCGACGACGCTATGTCCAGAGCGAGGGCCGCCGCTAGAGACTCCTCGGTTCCTACTGCCGCCCGCGTCGTTCCGTCGGCGCCGTCGGGCAGGGTTGACCCCATGGAGATGATTCCGGACGCCATTCGCCCACTGGCTCGCGAGGTCAAGACGTTTCTCGGAGGCACCGAGTTCGACCTTCGCCTGCTGAGAGCGATCTTGTCTGCTGCCAGCGTCGATCAGTTGGCTCAGTCCGACGCAGGCTTCGAGGTGGTTGCTTGGCCGCTTGAGTCCGGGCAGCGTGCGGCTCTCGCCGTAGCTGGCGACCGCCTGATCTACGCGACCGTGAGCTCGCAGGACGAGACGGTCATCTATCGACGCTCGGACGTCGTTTCGGTGGTCGCCAAGGAGATTGATAGCGGCCGCGATCAGTTCTCCTGGGTAGTCCGCAGGTGGGCGGTCGTGCTGCCGGATCGGACCATCGATGTGAGCGGCTTGAGCGACTGGGACGCCCATGACCGGGTCGCGAGGTTCATGCAGACGCTCATCTGATCTGGCGAACGCCGTCAGCGCCGCGGGTTGTCGCGGATGTGCCGCTCGGCGCCCCGCAGCGTCAGGCCCGTGCGCGCCATCAGGTCGTTCACTCGCCGGCGCTCCTCGCTGACCTTCACACCCTGGATCTCGAGGATCTCGCTGACGTTGTCCTCGGAGAACCGGGTGGCGCGGCCGACACGGACATGAGGCCACTCGCGACGTGCGCAGAGGCGTCGCACGATGTCAGTGGACACTTGGAAGGCTTCGGCGACCTCGTCGACTGTGTAGAGCTTCTCCATGGGTCAGTACCGCGCTCCCCACCAGTCGTCCTCGAGGCTCTCCAGCCACACCTCGAGATCCTTCCGCAGGACGATGATCCGGCCCTTTGGTGGCTCGCCATGCTTCGAGGGGCTGGAGCGCTTGGCCCGCAGGTCGCCGGCCTTGACGGCCCGGTAGAGCACGGCCCGGGAGAGGCCGACGACAGCAGCAGCGTCATCGAGCGTGTATGCGAGAGCGTCAGTGGCAGGTACCCGAGGCATGTGACCCATCCAAGCGAAGAGCCGCCCCCGTCACCGCGACGGGGGCGGCCCCTCTGGGTGTCTGGGACTAAACGCCGCCGGGCCAGGCGCGCATGGTGTCGACCAGCTCGTCGAAGTGACGCCGGAGATCATCGGCGATCTCGGCCCAGGTCTCGCGATCGATCCAGACCGGGCGTTCGTACTCGACCACTTCGACCTCCGTGCGCGCGTTCTCTCCGTACCGATCGGGCCACAGCTCAACGGGCGTGAGTCCGAGCAAGACCGAGAGGCGGTCCGCGTCGCGCTCGGTGACGAACCCGATCTGGGCGGCCTTCTGGAAGGCGCGCACCTCAGCGGACCGGGCCTCGAGCCCGAGGGCGGTCCGGCCGCCACGGAGGCGGTACTGGGTCACCAGCGGTTCGGCCGGGACGCAACGAGGGGGGCGACCCCGGCGGCGGCTCATGCCTGCCCCACCTTGAGGAGGTGCTGCAGGACGGCGATCAGCTCGCGAGCCTCGTCGAGGTAGAGGTCCGCGACGTTGAAGCTCTGGAGCTGGCCCGTCTCCTGGTCTCCGTACCGCTGTTCGATGCGAATCCGGTTCAACGACCCGCGGTTCCCTCGAACCAGCCTCAGGGCGAGGTGCGCCCACGCGGCGTCGTTGCCAACCCAGTAGGGCCAGTGGTAGTCGGTCCGGATGCAGAGCTCCGGCCCGTCGTGCAGCCGGGAGAACTGGAACATGCCGTCGTCGGCGAGGTGCCCAACGCCGTCGCCGGTGCACCAGTCCGGGCACTCGCTCGACAGACCCATGGGCTCGTCATTGAGAACGTGAAGGATCGGTCGGAGTTCGGGCGCCTCCCAGGCCATCTGGTCGGCCTTGGTCAGTGCCACGGGGATCTCGGGGGTAGCGCTCTTGAGCGCAGGGGTAGTACGGTTCGTGTCAGTCATTGAAATCCTCTTCTGAGGTACGAGGCCCTGGGTGAGCTGCAACTCCCCGGGGCCGGTTCGTTTTTCCGGTCTGGAAAGGACGCCTGCAAGCGCCCCTGAAACGGCGAAAGGGTCCGCACGTTCTGCGGACCCTTGTGGGTCAGTGGCTAGTCGATGGGTCCTCCGGTCTCGCCCGATAACCTGGCCCACAACGCTCGTCTTACGCCCCGCTCACCCGCGTAGTCGTACAACGCTTATGCGGTCGGCACCCCGAAGATGCCGGGCGAGCCGCCGCGGGTGCAGCCCAGCAAGAAGGTCGCCGAACACTGGGACGAGCAGGGCAACCGGGTCGAGGGGACCTAGCCCAGCGTCGTCAGGCGGGCAGGCCCCGCACGACCGCCACCTCGCACAGCCGCGCGAGGTCGCTGCGCACGCGGGGGTCGAGGCCCGGCACCGCGTGGGCGACCAGCAGGTGCACCGCGCAGCGGGCTGCCTGGCCGGGGTGGGGCAGGCCGAGCCCGGGCGCCATCGCGACCGCTGACTCGCACAGGTCGACGACCCGGTCGCGCTCGGAGGCGCTCAGGCACGTGCCCGTGAGCGCCTCGAAGAGGCGGACGTCGAGGGTGTGCAGGGCCGACATGACAGGTCAACGACCGGACGGATCCGGCTGTTACGCCATGCAGGGCGCGGGTTCAGGACTCGTCGTGCTCGAGCAGGTGGAGCACCGGTACGCCGAGCTTGCGGCGGGCCCGCGAGGTCCAGTCGACGTGGAAGAACTCCGCCACCAGGTGCGGCCGGGTGAGGATGATCGCCTCCCGGCCGTCGACCTCCTTGACCTTGCGGGTCAGCGCGTCGACCGGCGGGTCGGTGACGATCGCGCGACTGCCCACGTGGGCGCCGGTCGCGGTCAGCGCCTCGGCGGTCGTGGCGAGGTCGCGGTCGGCCTGCTCGCGGTACTCCTCGCGCAGGTGGTCGATCTCGTCGGGCGACGGCGTCATCGGAGGCGCGATCAGGTCGGCGCCACCGATCACGCCCAGTGAGGCCTCGACGGCCGCCGCGGCGTCGGCCATCGGCAGGAGGACGTGGTAGATCACCTCGATCGTCGGGTCGTCGTCCAGCTCGACGTGCAGGGCACGGACCTGGGCGGCGTCGGCGGGCGTGAGGGCCTGTTCGACGAGGAGGACGACGTCGTACGGCTCCTCGGTCGGCGCGGACTCGGTGGTCATGGCTCCATCCTGCCGCGCCGGTGGGCGCGGGTCGAGGACCGGGGTCGGTCAGCCGCCGAGCACGTCGGCGAGGTCGTACTTCACCGGCTGCTCGAGCTGGTCGTAGCCGCACGACTCCGGGTCGCGGTCCTCGCGCCACCGCTTGAAGTGGGCGGTGTGGCGGAAGCGGGAGCCCTCCATGGCGTCGTACTTGACCTCGATGACGCGCTCGGGGCGCAGCGGCGTGAAGGAGAGGTCCTTGCCCTGGCTCCACCGGCTCTGCGTGCCCGGCTGGCGGCCCGGGTTGGCGACGAGGAACTCCTGCCACCGGCCCCACGGGTGCTCCTCGATCGGGCAGACGAGAGGCTGGAGCTCCTGCCACAGCTCCGCCCGCCGCGCGGCGGTGAAGCTGGCGCTGACGCCGATGTGCTGGAGCTCGCCGCCGTCGTACAGGCCGAGCAGGAGGCTGCCGATGAGCGGCTTCTCGGGCGTGCTCGTCTTGTGCTCGCGGTAGCCGGCGAGCACCACGTCGGCCGTGCGCTCGTGCTTGATCTTCAGCATGGTGCGGGCGTTCTCCGCGTACGGCGCACTCATCGGCTTCGCCACGACCCCGTCGAGCCCGGCGCCCTCGAACTGGTGGAACCACTCCTCGGCGACGGCGGGATCGGTGCTCGTGCGGGTCAGGTGGCACCGCCCGGTGTCGGGGCCGAGGTGGGCGAGCGCCTGCTCGAGGGCGGCCCGCCGCTCGCTGAACGGCCGGTCGACGTACGACTCGTCGCCGAGTGCCAGCAGGTCGAAGGCGACGAAGTCGGCGGGCGTCTGCTCGGAGAGCAGCTTGATCCGCGACGCGGCGGGGTGGATCCGCTCCTGGAGGACCTCGAACTGCAGGCGTCCCTTGCCGTCGGCCCCGTCGAGCGCCACGAAGATCTCGCCGTCGAGCACGCACCGCTCGGGCAGCTCCGCCTTCACGGCCTCCACCAGCTCGGGGAAGTAGCGCGTCAGCGGCTTGGTGTTGCGGCTCGCGAGCTCCACCTCGTCGCCGTCGCGGAACAGGATGCAGCGGAAGCCGTCCCACTTCGGCTCGAAGCTGAGGCCCAGCGGGTCGTGCTTCGCCGGGTCCGGCACGCCGGAGACGGCCTTCGCGAGCATCGGCTGGACGGGCGGCATCACGGGGAGGTCCACGTGGGTGAGACTAGTCAGGGGTCCGACACTCATCGCTCCACCGCATTGTCCCGATCTCGACGTACGACGACCGAAAACCGCGTGCTCCGGCCCTTGCCCGGCCCCTAGATTCGGACGGGTGACGTCGACCCCCGCGCAGGCCGCTCCCGTCTCGTCCGGGAGCTCCGCGCCCCCGGCCTGGCAGCCGGTGGCGGCGATCGGGGTCACGCTGGTCCTCTGGGCCTCCGCCTTCGTGGCGATCCGGCACCTCGGCCACGAGGTGACGCCGGGTGCGCTGTCGCTGGGGCGGCTCCTGATCGCCGCGGTGGTGCTCTCGGCGCTCCTGGCGCGCGCTCCGCGGAGCCGGCTCACCCGCGCCGAGGTGATCCTGCTGGTGTGCTGCGGGGTCGCGTGGTTCGGGATCTACAACATCGCCCTCAACGACAGCGAGCGCAGGATCGACGCGGCGACCGCGGCCATGGTCGTCCAGGTCGGGCCGATCCTGATCGCCCTGCTGGCCGCACTCTTCCTCGGCGAGCGGCTCACGGGATGGTTGCTGCTCGGGATGGCGATCGCCTTCGGCGGCGTCGTCGTGATCGGCAGCGCGATGCGCGGGGACGGCGGATCCGACCTCGACGGGGTGCTGCTGGCGCTGCTCGCCGCCGTGACCTACGCGATCGGCGTGGTGTGCCAGAAGGTGCTGCTGCGCCGGCTCTCCGGCCTGGAGGTGACCTGCTACGCGTGCTGGATCGGCGCCGTCGTCTGCCTGCCGTGGCTCGGCGACCTCGGCGACGTGGTGCAGCACGGCAGCGCCGGGACGCTGCTGCTGATCGCCTACCTGGGCATGTTCCCGACCGCGCTCGCCTTCCTCACCTGGGCCTTCGCGCTGCGCTACACCGACGCGGGCAAGCAGTCGCTGACGACCTTCCTCGTCCCGGCCATCGCGGCGGTGCTGGCGTGGGTGCTGCTGGACGAGGTGCCGCCCGTCCTGGCCTTCGTCGGCGGCGCCCTGTGCATCGTCGGGGTGCTCGTGACGCGACGGAAGCCGCGCCAGAGTTGATTCAACCGGAAGATTTCCGGTTGAATGGCTCACATGACGGATGTTCTTTCGCTCACCGACCGCGCCGCCGCCCACCGTGACGCCGTGGTGGCCGATCCCGCCTGGCGGACCCTGAAGGACGCCGTCGAGCAGGTCCGCACCTGGCAGCTCGCCGACGGCTCGATCGACCTGGCCGCCGAGGGCGCCCCGTCCCGCGAGAGCGTGGTCGCGAGCGTCGCCGAGATCGTCACCTCGATCGAGGCGCTCTCGCCGCTGCTCCCGCACGACGCGGCGTACCACCGCGCCCTCGTCGCCGACCTGCGCCGCTGGGCCGAGACGGGCTTCGGCGTCCCCGACTTCCTCGACTCGCTGCTCGCCTTCCAGCCGGCCGCCGACCGGGCCGACGGTCGTCAGCACCTCGTCGTGTTCCCGATGTACACCCAGAACGGCAACCCGCACCGCAACCTCGAGGCCGTCGCGTTCCGCATGGTCTGGCCCGAGTGGCTCGCGGACCTCGAGGCCACGCGCTACGACAACCCGCTGTTCTGCGGCATCGCGTTCGAGGACTTCACCAGCGGCTACGACACCAACTCGGCCGTGCTCTTCCCCGAGACCGTCGCGGTGCGCGAGGTGCCCGAGCGGTTCAGCTGGGGCGGCATCTTCTGCGACCGTGAGGCCGCCCGCTTCCGTCGCGTCGGCACCGCCGCCGTCGACCTGCTCGGCGTCGAGCTGCCCGAGGAGGTCCGCGGCCTGCTCGAGGACCAGCAGCGCAGCCAGGACGCGTTCGTGCTGTGGGACATGATCCACGACCGCGCGCACAGCCACGGCGACCTGCCCTTCGACCCGTTCATGATCAAGCAGCGCCAGCCGTTCTGGATGTACGGCCTGGAGGAGCTGCGCTGCGACCTGACCGCGTTCCGCGCGGCCGTCGAGCTCGAGACGGAGGGCAACGAGGTCGCCGCGGACGCGCAGCACGCGATCCTGCTCGACCGGATGTTCCGCTTCCCGGTCACCGGCGAGCGCACCCGCAACTACGACGGCCTCGGTGGCCAGCTGCTGTTCGCCTACCTGCACCAGCACGACGCGATCCGCTGGACCGACAACAAGCTGCGCATCGACTGGGACCTCGCGCCCCAGGTCACCAACGCGCTCCTCGGCGAGATCGAGCAGCTCTACCGCGACGGCATCGACCGGCCGAAGATCGTGCACTGGCAGGCCGCCTACGAGCTGGTCAGCCGCTACCTCGCGCCGCACCCTGCCTCGAAGTGGGCCCGGGGCGCCGAGGCGCTCGACTTCTCCAAGCAGCCGCGCGAGCTGGTCGACGACGTGCTGGCCGACGAGTTCCCGCTGAGCATGTTCTTCGAGGCGCTGGCCAAGAAGCTCAAGAACGTGATCGCGGAGACCCGCGGCATCACCGCCGCCGCATGACCCGCGTCATCGCGGTCGCCGGTGCCGGCGGCCCGGCGGGTCGTGCCGTCGTACGCCGCCTCGCCGCCGGCGGTGCCGTCGTCGCCGCCGCCGACGCCGACGCGTCCCGGCTCGACGGGCTGGAGGCCGAGGCCAGCGTCGTGGACCTGCTCGACCCGGACGCCACCCGGGCGTGGATCGACGGCATCGTCGCCGCGCACGGCCGTCTCGACGGGGTCGTCCACCTCGTCGGCGGCTGGCGCGGCGGCAAGGGCCTGACGGCCGAGGCGCTCGACCACTGGGCGGTGCTCGAGCCGCTCCTGGTGCGCACCCTGCAGCACACCTCGCTCGCCGCGCAGGCGTCGCTGGTCGAGTCCGGTGGCCGGTTCGTGGTGGTCAGCGCCGCCGGTGCCGGCGCGCCGACCGCCGGCAACGCGTCCTACGCCGCCGCGAAGGCCGCCGCCGAGGCCTGGACCCTCGCCCTGGCCCACGCCTTCGGCCGGGCGGACGGGGACGCCGCCGCTACGATCCTCGTGGTCAAGGCCCTGCTCGACGACGCGATGCGCGCCGCCCGCCCGGACGCCGCGTTCGACGGCTTCACCTACGTCGACGACCTGGCCGAGACGATCGCCGGTCTGTGGGACCGGCCGAGCGCCGAGCTGAACGGAGAGCGACTGTGGCTGACGCCGCAACCCTGAGCACCGCCGCCCGACGGCGGCACGACCCCGAGGTCCGGCAGTTCGCCAGCGACAACTACGCGGGGGTGCATCCCGAGGTGCTGGCCGCGGTCGCGCTGGCCAACGGCGGCCACCAGGTGTCGTACGGCGAGGACGCCTACACCGAGCACCTCCAGGTGCTCATGGCCGGGCTGTTCGGCGACGGCGTCGAGGCCTACCCGGTCTTCAACGGCACCGGCGCCAACGTCGTGGGCCTCCAGGCGCTCACCGACCGCTGGGGTGCGGTGATCTGCGCCGAGAGCGCCCACATCAACGTCGACGAGGGCGGCGCGCCCGAGCGGATGGGCGGCCTCAAGCTGCACCCCGTCGCCACGCCCGACGGCAAGCTCACCCCCGAGCTGGTCGACCGCCAGGCCTGGGGCTTCGACGACGAGCACCGGGCGATGCCGCAGGTCGTCTCGATCACCCAGTCCACCGAGCTCGGCACGCTCTACACGCCTGACGAGGTGCGCGCGCTCGCCGAGCACGCCCACGGCCTCGGCATGCGGCTGCACCTCGACGGCGCCCGGCTCGCGAACGCGGCTGCCGCGCTCGACGTACCGGTCCGGGAGTTCACCTCCGATGCCGGCGTCGACGTGCTGTCGTTCGGCGCCACCAAGAACGGGGCGCTGGCCGGTGAGGCCGTCGTCATCCTGAACCCCGGCGCCGTCAGCCACCTCAAGCACCTGCGCAAGCTGTCGATGCAGCTGGCCAGCAAGATGCGCTTCGTCTCGGTGCAGTTCGAGGCGCTGCTGGCCGACGGGCTGTGGCTGCGCCTCGCCGGCCACGCGAACGCCATGGCACAGCGCCTCGCCGCGGGCGTCCGCGAGATCGACGGCGTCGAGCTGTTGTACCCGGTGCAGGCCAACGGCGTGTTCGCCCGCCTGCCCCACGACGTCAGCCGCCGGCTGATGGAGCGGCACCGCTTCTACTTCTGGGACGAGGCCGCCGGCGACGTGCGGTGGATGTGCTCCTTCGACACCACCGAGGACGACATCGACGCCTTCCTGGCGGCGCTGCGCGAGGAGATGGGCCGCGCCTGAGGGCACCGGTCCCGCCTTGCGCGTGGGGCGCTGAAGGGGATGGAGCCGGTGACAGGATTTGAACCCGCGACCCTCTTATTACAAGTAAGACGCTCTACCAACTGAGCTACACCGGCGGCGCGCTCTCGGAGCGCCCGGCAATCCTAGTCAGCGGGTCGTCCGTCGCGTGGGCCGGGCGGGACGTCATGCGAAGTGGTCGTCCCGGCGGCCGTTTCGTATGACGTCCGGGCGGGCCCGGTGCGATCTGCGCGGGACGTCATGCGAAGTGGTCGTCCGAGCGACCGGAACGCATGACGCAAGCCGCTGGGGCCGCACAAGCCGCTGGAGCCGCGCAAGCCGCTGGAGGCGGGGCCGGGCGCGGGATCAGCGCAGTCGCCGGACCTCGAACCGGGCCGGGGGAGCGGCGATCGCGTCCTGCGCCCCGATGATCTGCAGCTCCCGCGTGCCGGCGGTGAGGGTCGCCTCGAGCACCGCGAACACCGATGACGTGGTGCGCCCGAGGGCGACGGCGGGGGAGCCGGACTCGAGCAGGTGGGCCAGGTAGAGCGCCGCGGTCAGGTCGCCGCCGCCGTTGGGGGCGATCGGGAGCAGCGGCGTGGTGACGGCCCACGCGCCCTCGTCGGAGACGGCCACGAGCTCGAGGGTCTCCTCGTGGGCGGCGTCGTTGTCGTCGTACCGGACGGAGGTGACGAGGACGTCGCGCGGCCCGCGGGCGCGGACGGCGTCGACCGCGTCGAGGACCTCGTCGGCGGTGCGGGCCTCGCCGCCGGCGAGGAACTCCAGCTCGAAGTGGTTGGGCGTCAGCACGTCGGCCTGCGGGACGACCTCGTCGCGGATGAACTCGGGGATCCCGGGGCGGACGAAGACACCGCGTCCGACGTCGCCGATGACCGGGTCGCAGCAGTAGACGGCCGCGGGGTTGAGCGACTTCACGGTCGCGACGGCGTCGAGGATGACCGCGCCCATGGCGGGGTCGCCCTGGTAGCCGGAGAGAACGGCGTCGCAGTCGCCCAGCACGTCGCGGTCGCCGATCCCGGCGATCACCTCGGCGACATCGGCCGGCGCGAGCAGCGGGCCGCGCCAGGCGCCGTACCCGGTGTGGTTGGAGAAGTGGACGGTGAACACCGGCCACACCTCGTGGCCCAGGCGCTGCAGCGGGAACACCGCCGCGGAGTTGCCGACGTGGCCGTAGGCGACTGAGGACTGGATGGACAGGATCCGCACCCGCCCATCCTGCTGCAGCCGGACCGAAGACGGAAAGTGAAACCCTTTCGTGAAGAAACTAGAACGCGTTACAGTGTGCTCGCCGGGCCCCCTATGACCCCGGTCACCCCGAGCGAAGGATGGGATCAGCGCGATGGCCAAGCGCCCGACGTACAGCAACGAAGCCGACTACGTGGTGGTCGGATCCGGCAGCTCCGGCGCGATCGTCGCCGGCCGCCTGGCCCAGTCCGGGGCGACGGTGATCCTGCTGGAGGCCGGCAAGTCCGACGAGAAGGGCATGCACGGCTACTTCACCCGCAAGCCGGGCATGATCGGCCCGATGCACTCCGAGCCGCGGCTCGAGAAGCTCTTCGACTGGGGCTACCGCTCCGTCCCGCAGCCCGGCCTCGACGGTCGGCGGATGCCCGTCCCGCGCGGCAAGGTGGGCGGCGGCTCCTCGTCGGTCAACGGCATGGTCTACGTCCGTGGCAACCGGGCCAACTACGACTCGTGGGCGGCCGAGGGCAACGTGGGCTGGGACGCCGACAGCGCCAATGCCGCGTTCAAGCGCTACGAGGACTTCGAGGACGGCGAGAACGCCTACCGCGGTGCGGGCGGCCCCATCAAGATCACGCGCAACAAGACGCCGCAGGAGGCGAGCCTGCAGTTCATCCAGGCCACCGCCGACACCCTCGGCGTCAAGGTGCTCGACGACTACAACGGCGCCGAGCAGGAGGGCATCGCGCGGATGCAGCAGAACGCCGCCGACGGCGTCCGCTACTCGGCGACCCGTGGCTACGTGCACGACCTCGCGCCGCGCACGCTCGAGTTCCAGACCGAGGTGCTCGTCACGAAGGTCGTCGTCAAGGACGGCCGGGCGACGGGCGTCGAGGTCGTCGACGAGGGCAAGGGTGGCGGCACCCGCCGCTTCATCAAGGCGGGCAAGGAGGTCATCCTCTCGGCCGGCTTCGCCAACAGCCCGCAGCTGCTCATGCTGTCCGGCATCGGCCACGCCGACCACCTGGCCAGCCTCGGCATCGACTGCGTCGCGGACCTCCCGGTGGGCGACAACCTGCACGACCACCTGTTCCACCCGCTGTCGTTCCACGTGCCGAGCGTGAAGTACCGCGGCAACGCCTGGACCTTCTTCAAGGGCATCGCGCGCGACGTCGTCCGTGGCGACTCGTTCCTCGACAACTCCGTCTTCGAGTCGGTCGGATTCGTCCGTACGTCGATGGCGACCGACATCCCCGACCTGCAGCTGCACATGCTGCCCTGGGCCTACCCGAGCCCCAACCAGGACGAGCCGATCCGCCACATCCCCGACGGCCGTCCCTCGCTCACGGTCTTCTCGACGCTCATCTACCCCAGGAGCCGCGGCACGTTGCGCCTCGCCTCGGCCGACCCGAAGGCGGCCCCGCTCGTCGACTACGGCTTCTTCACCCACCCCGACGACGTCGAGGTGCTCGCCGAGGGCACCGAGATGATCCGCGAGATCATGGCCTCCGCGGCCTTCGGCGGCGCGGTCAAGGAGGAGATTCACCCCGGACCGTCGATCCCGAACGGCAAGGAGCTGCGGGTCGCGCTCAAGAACCGCTCGACGTCGGTCTACCACGGCGTCGGCACCTGCCGGATGGGCGTCGACGAGCGCGCCGTCGTCGGCCCGGACCTCAAGGTCCGTGGCATCGAGGGCCTCCGGGTCGCGGACGCGTCGATCATGCCGAGCATCACCGGCGGCAACACCAACGCGCCCTGCTACATGATCGGCGAGAAGGCCGCCGAGCTCATCCTGGGCGGGGTCTCGTGGTGACGGCCGGTACGCCGCAGCGGCCCGCATCGGTCACCGACGAGCTCCTCGAGCGGCTCGTCGCCCGCGTCCCCGGCCGCACCGGAGCGACCTGGAAGCTCACCGAGGTCTACACCGGCGAGGTGCTCGTCGAGCTGCCCCAGTCGACCGAGCAGGACATCGAGGAGGCCTTCGCCGAGGCCCGCGCCGCCCAGGAGCTGTGGGCGCAGTGGCCGGTCGCCAAGCGGCTCGAGGTCTTCGACCGTGCGCACACCCTCCTCGTCGACAACGCCCACACGACCGCCGACCTGATCCAGGTGGAGAGCGGCAAGAACCGGCGGATGGCGATCGAGGAGACCTGTGACCCGCCGATGGTGATGTCGTACTACCTCAGGCGCGCGAAGAAGCTGCTCGCCCCGAAGAAGCACGGCGGCCCGGTGCCGATCGTGTCGGGCTCCACCGAGGTCCGCGTCCCGAAGGGCGTCGTCGGCATCATCGCGCCGTGGAACTTCCCGTTCGCGACGGGCCTGTCCGACGCGATCCCGGCGCTGATCGCCGGCAACGCCGTCGTGGTGAAGCCGGACAACAAGACCGCGCTCTCGCCGCTCTACGGCATCTCGCTGCTCGAGGAGGCGGGTCTCCCGAAGGGCCTCTTCCAGGTCGTCTGCGGCGAGGGTCCCGACATCGGCCCGACGCTGATCGACAACGCCGACTACGTCATGTTCACCGGCTCCACCGCCACCGGCCGGGTCATCGGCGAGCGCGCCGGTCGCAACCTGATCGGCTGCTGCCTCGAGCTCGGCGGCAAGAACCCGATGATCGTGCTCGACGACGTCAACGTCGAGGAGTGGGTCGAGGGCACCACCTTCGGCGTCTTCGGCAACACCGGCCAGATCTGCATGCACATCGAGCGGATCTACCTCCCCGAGAGCCGGTACGACGAGCTGAAGTCGGCCTTCGTCGAGCGGGCCGCGAACCTGCAGATCGGCGCGGCCTACGACTTCGGGCCCGAGATCGGCTCGCTGGTCAGCCCCGACCACCGCGACCGCGTCGCGTCGCACGTGGAGGACGCCGTCGCGAAGGGGGCGACCGTGCTGACCGGGGGTCGGGCCCGGCCCGACATCGGCCCCGCCTTCTTCGAGCCGACGGTCCTCGAGGGCGTCACGAAGGACATGCTGGCCGGCCACACCGAGACCTTCGGACCGGTCGTGTCGCTGTACCCGTACCGCACCGTCGACGAGGCGATCCACCTCGCCAACGACACCGACTACGGGCTCAACGCCTCGGTCTGGGGCGGCGACCTCGCCCGGGCCGAGGCCGTCGCCGCGCGGATCGAGTCGGGCAATGTCAACATCAACGACGCGCTCGCCACGGCGTACGCGTCGAAGGGCTCGCCGTCGGGCGGCGTGAAGAAGTCCGGCGTCGGCGCCCGCCACGGCGACCAGGGCCTGCTGAAGTACACCGACGCCAAGAACGTCGCGGTGCTCAAGAAGCAGGTCATGGGCCCGCGTCCGGGCCAGGCCTACGAGGCCTACGTCAAGCAGATGCTGGGCTCGCTGAAGCTGATGAAGAAGCTCCGCGTCCGCTGACCCGGACCGACCGTCACGAGATGCACGAACGGCCGGCGTGGTCACCCACGCCGGCCGTTCCTCGTGCGGCTCAGGCCTCGATCGCCTCACGGCCCTCGGCCGGGGCGGAGCCGCCGATCTCGATCTTGCGCGGCTTCGCCTTCTCCGCGACGGGCACGACCAGGCGCAGCACGCCGTTGTCGTAGTTCGCGTCGATGCGCTCGAGGTCGAGGTTGTCGCCCAGGACGAGCTGGCGCGAGAACTGGCCGTGCGTCCGCTCGGACGCGAGCCGCTGCCAGTCGCCGTTGCCCGCGACCCGCTCGGCCTTGATCGTCACCACGTTGCGCTCGACGTCGATGTCGATGCTCTCGCGGTTGACACCCGGGAGGTCGAACTCGAGGACGAACTCGTCGCCCTGGCGCCACGCGTCCATCGGCATGACGGCCGGGCGGTTGGTCGTGCCCCATCCGGCGCCGAGGAGCTGGCCGGTCAGCCTGTCGAAGTCGCGGAACGGATCGGTGGTACGCAGCAACATGACATGTCTCCCTTCGGTTTCACCGGCTCTCGGCCGGTCGCTGGATCTGCAATGACTGTTATAGATAATCTGTTGCCATGAATCAAGCCCAGCGGGAGCACAGGCGTGGTGTCTTCGCGATCTCGGTCGCGGCGGACCTGACCTCGCTGCAGATCCAGAACATCCGGGTCTACGAGCGACGCGGCCTGCTGGAGCCCGCGCGCAGCGAGGGCGGCACGCGGCTCTACAGCCGCGCCGACATCGAGACCCTCCACCGGATCCGCGACCTGCTCGCGGACGGGCTCAACCTCGCCGGGATCGCCAAGGTGCTCGAGCTCGAGGCCGAGGTGGCGCGGCTGAAGGCGCGGCTCGCCGATCGGCGGTGACGACGCCCGGTCATCGAGGAGGTCGCGCAGCGACCGTCGCGAGCGCCCGGTCGTCGAGGAGGTCGCGCAGCGACCGTCACGAGACGTCTGGCCCCGGGTGCGGTGGCCCCGGTGTGGCTGCTGGGCCGCTCTCGGTCGCGATGCGACCCGGTCTCGTGACGCGTCGCTCAGTCCCTCGCTGCGCTCGGGTCTGAGCCGACGCTCCTCGACCTCCTCGCTGATCGACGACCCCGCTCGTGCCTCGCGGGGTCGTCGCGCTCGGACTCAGGCCACCTGGAGGCTGCGCTTGGAGAGCCCCATCCAGAACCCGTCGATCACCTGGTCGCCGGGCTCGGAGGGGTCGCTCGCGGCGCCGAGGGTGACGAAGAGCGGGCTGTAGTGCTCGACGGTCGGGTGGGCGAACGGCATGCCCGGCGCCTTGTCGCGGAAGGACGCGAGCTCGTCGACGTCGCCGCGGGCCATCGCCTCGCCGGCCCAGGCGTCGAAGTCGGTCGACCAGCCGGGGGCGGCGGCGTCGATCCGGAACTCGGTCAGGAAGGGCAGGCCGTGGGTGAGGAAGCCGGAGCCGATGATGAGCACGCCCTCGTCGCGCAGCGGGCGCAGGCGGCGACCGATCTCCATCAGCCGGCCGGGGTCGTGGGTCGGCAGCGACATCTGCAGGACGGGGATGTCCGCGTCGGGGTACATGATCCGCAGCGGCACCCAGGCGCCGTGGTCGAGGCCGCGCGAGGAGTGCTGGTGGACCGGCTCGGTGCGCGGCATGATCGCGGCCACCTGGGCGGCGAACGCGGTGGCGTCGGGCGTCTCGTAGGTCATCTGGTAGTACTTCGGCGCGAACCCGCCGAAGTCGTAGACCAGCGGTGCGTGGCTGGCGCTGAGCGACAGGGGAGCGGACTCCCAGTGCGCGCTGACGATCAGGATCGCCTTCGGGCGGGGCAGGTCCTTCGCCCACGCGGCGAGCTGGCCCGACCACACCGGGTCGTCGAGCAGGGGCGGCGCGCCGTGCCCGATGTAGAGGGCCGGCATCCGTGCGGTCGTGTCCGTCATGTCCACCTCAATAGTTGAAGCCTCAACTATATTCCATCGCGCGCCCGGTGGGAAGGGCCTCGGTCAGCGGCGCGGCACGCGGGCCGCGCCCGCCGGATCGACCTCCTCGCCGCGGCGGAGCAGGGGACCGGAGGTGACCACCCTGCGGGAGCCGAGCGGCTCGTCGAGCTGGACGTACGACGTGCCGGTCGACCACTCCGCCGGCGGATCACAGGCCCGGCCCTGCTGGAGCTGCCACCGCGTGACCGGAGCGCTCGCCTCGAGCACGACCCGGTCGGCGTGCTCGACCGCCGTGACCTCGACCCGACAGCCGGCCGGCTGCTCGTCGTCGGGCCACGTGCCGGTGACCACGACCAGGCGTCCACCCTGCTGCGCCCGGAACGACACGATCGGTGCACTCGTGCGGTCCTCGACGGTCTGCAGGTCGTCGTACGGGGCGTAGGGGTCGGAGTGGGTGGAGTACGGCTCGGGGTCGCTCGCCCCCGGGTCCTCGCCACCGGACGACAGGGCGCCGATCCCACCGGCCGCTGCCGTCGCGGCCGCGCCGAGTCCGGCGCCGGCCTTCTTGCCCGTGGACCGTCGCGACGAGCCGCCGGACGAGTCCGACGGGCGCGTGGAGGACGAGTGTCGTCGGCCGGACGAGCCGCCCGAGAACGAACGTCGCCGCCGGTGCGGGGTGGACCAGGATGACGATGATGATGAGGAGGACGACACGACGGGGGCGGGCTCGTCGTACGGCTGGTACGGCGCCACGGCGACGCGCGCCGGGCAGTCGGCCGGACAGCGCTCGCAGTCGGCCGGGCAGGGGACGCCCTGGGCCGTGCACGCGCAGACGGGCTCGTCGGTGGGACGGCCTGGCGGCACGTAGGGCTCGTACATGCAGCACACGCTCCCCGGCCGCGTGACCGGGGAAACGCGGCGTCAGGCCGGCAGGGTCCAGTCGATCGGCCGGCCGCCCCGCTCGGCGAGCAGCTGGTTGACGCGGCTGAACGGGCGCGAGCCGAAGAAGCCCCGGTGGGCCGACAGCGGCGACGGGTGCACGGACTCGACCCACGGGATGGGGCCGAGGTGCGGCTTGAGCGTCTGGGCGTCCCGTCCCCACAGGATCGCGGCGATCGGTGCCCCCGCCTCGGCCTGTCGTACGACGGCCTGGATCGCGCACGCCGTGACGTGCTCCCAGCCCTGGCCGCGGTGGGACCCGGGCTCGCCGGGCCGGACGGTCAGCACGCGGTTGAGCAGCATCACGCCCTGGTCGGTCCACGCGCTCAGGTCGCCGTGGCCCGGCGGCACGAAGCCGACGTCGTCGGCGAGCTCCTGGTAGATGTTGCGCAGGCTCGGCGGGAGCGGGGTGATGCCGCGCTCGACGGCGAAGCAGAGCCCGATCGGGTGCGCCGGGTTCGGGTACGGGTCCTGGCCCACGATGAGCACCCGGACCTCGGCCAGCGGCCGCTGGAACGCGCGGAAGACGCGCTCGCCGGCGGGCTGGTACGAGCGGCCGGCGGCGATCTCATCGCGCAGGAACTGGCCGAGCGCGGTGACGCGGTCCTCGACCGGCGCGAGAGCCTCGGCCCAGTCAGCGGCCATCAGGCCCTGGTCGACGAGCTTGGAGAGAGCACCCACGGCCGAACCCTAGTGCGCCCGAAGGCGCCTGGTCCCCCCAGACCCACCCATCCTTCGGGCCGGCCGCGGTGCTGCTCCCGTGCGTGGGCCGCGCTCTCCCTTCGCGCCCACACCTGCCACCACCGTCCGGTGCCGCCCCTCTCCCTCCCAGGGGCGCCACCCGGTGGGTGACTAGCTCCGACGCGGATCTCGAGCCCTTGCTGGTCCTCCCGGGGGCACTCCCGGCAATTGGGGTGCCGGACCCGGTGGGGCTCCCTCCAGCGGGCTTCGAGGTCCGCGTCGGTGATGAGAAATCTACGGAGCCGGGACGGGTCCCGGGATCGGGAAGGCGGCCGAGGTCGCCTAGTCCTTTGGGACTAGGCGTCCCCAGCGATCGACGCGGCAGAAGAGGCGGGAGAAGGTCGCGCGAGCCGGTCGAGGAAGGCCACCAGCACCGCCTCCCGCAGGCGCGGCGGGGCCGCGTCGAGCAGCGCGTTGACGGGTGCCATCCGCTCGGGCAGGCCGAGTCCGCCGTCGTCGCCGGCGAGCCCGCCGGCCGCGAGCAGGAGGTCGAACTCCGCATCGCCGAGGGTCGCCGGGTCGAGCGTCTGCAGCAGCTCGACCACGCCGGCGTCCACCGGCACCGGGCCGGCGGCGACCGCCGCCGCCACGGACTCCTGCAGCGCCGCGAGGAAGCCCGCCGGGTCGGTCGCGGCACTGACCGCCAGGTGCAGCGAGGGCGGCCGGGCGTCGTACGACAGCTGCGGTTGGACGAACCAGCCGCGCTGCGCCATCTCGTCGCAGACCGTGAAGACGTCGAGCGGTCCGTCGGCGACCGCCGCGACGAGCGTCGAGTCGGGTACGGCGACGAGCGCCAGCCCGTCGAGGTCCCTGATCCCCGCGCAGATCCGGTCGGTCGCCTCCAGGGCGCGGCGGGTCAGGTCGAGGTAGCCGTCGTCGCCGATCGCCTGCACCGTCGCCCACGCGCCGGCGACCGGCCCGCCCGAGCGCGTCGACTGCAGGGTCGCGTTGAGCATCGTGTAGCCGGGCCAGCCGGCGTGGGCGAAGTACTGCGGCCGCCGCAGCTGCGGCGTGCGGTGCAGCAGCAGGGAGGCGCCCTTCGGCGCGTAGGCGTACTTGTGGAGGTCGGTCGAGATCGACGTGACGCCCTCGACCGCGAAGGTCCACGCCGGCACCGGCCGGCCGAGCCGCGCGGCCCACGGCAGCACCCAGCCGCCGATGCACGCGTCGACGTGGCACCGCACCCCGCGGGCCGCGGCCGCTGCCGCGATCTCGGTGATGGGGTCCACCACCCCGTGCGCGTACGACGGCGCGCTCGCCACCACCAGCACGGTGCTCTCGTCGATCGCCGCCGCCATCGCCGCGGCGTCCGCGCGGTGGTCCGGTCCGACCGGCACCACGACGGCGCGCACCCCGAAGTAGTGCGCGGCCTTGTGGAAGGCGGCGTGCACGGTCTCCGGAACCACCATCGACGGGGCTGCGACCTCGGGCCGCGCGTCGCGCGCGCCCTGCACCGCGAGCAGGCAGGACTCCGTGCCACCGGAGGTCAGCGTCCCGACCATCGTGTCGGGCCCGTCGACCAGGCCGCGGGCGAAGGCGACGAGGTCGTTCTCCATCGCCAGCAGGCTCGGGAAGGCCGTCGGGTCCAGCCCGTTGCTGCCGGCGAAGGCGGCGACGGCGTCGCGGGCCAGCGCGTCGACCTCGGCCAGCCCGGCGTCGTACACGTAGGCCAGGGTGCGGCCGCCGTGCACGGGCAGGTCATCGGCCTGCAGCGCCGCCAGCCGGGCGCGCACGTCGTCAGGCGTCAACGCGGTCCACCTCCGTCTCGTCGAGCGCGTAGCCCCGCAGCCACCGCAGGCTCAGGAGTACCAGCAGGGCGGGCAGGACGGAGAAGCCGAGGGTGATCGCGGTGACGGCCGAGTCGGGCTGGAGCACGTCGCCGGAGTCGCTGGACCGGTAGTCGCCGAGGGCGAGCACGACGGCGAACAGTCCCGGCCCGAGCGCGAGTCCGAGCGTCTCCCCGGCCGTCCAGACGCCCGTGTAGACGCCGATCCGCGAGGAGCCGGTACGACGGGCGTCGACGGCTGCGACGTCCGGCAGCATCGCGAGCGGGAACACCTGGATGCCGGCGTAGCCGACCCCGACCAACCCGACGGCGAGGAACACGAGGAAGGCGGGCGCGCCCGCAGCGGGCAGGACCGCGGCCGCACCGGCCGCGAGCACGAGCGACGACAGCAGGTAGCCCTGCTTCTTGCCGATCCGCTGCCCGATCGCCGCCCACGCGGGCGTCAGCAGCAGGGCCGGCCCGACGAAGCAGAGGAAGAGGACGGTCGCCGCGCCGTCGCGCTCCAGCACGTCGCCGGCGAGGTAGTCGACGCCGGCGAGCATGCAGCCCGTCGCCAGTGCCTGCAGCACGAAGGTCGTCAGCAGCACCCGGAAGTCGCGGGCACCGGCGACCACGCGCAGCTGGTCGCGCAGGGAGCCGGCGCCGGGGGTGACCGCACCGACCGGCGCGGAGCGGGTGCCGCGGTAGGCGAGCAGCGCGCCGGTCAGGATGAGCAGCGCCATCGCCACGCCCATGACGCGGTAGCCGTCCCGGCCCCCGATCGCGTCGCGGATCGCCGGGGCGCTCGCCCCCGCCAGCAGGATGGTGAACGCCAGGATCGCCACCCGCCAGGTCATCAGCCGGGTCCGCTCCTCGTAGGAGCCCGTGATCTCCGCGGGCATCGCGACATAGGGCACCTGGAAGAACGCGTACGCCGTCGCGCAGGCCAGGAACGCGACGAGCACCCACGCCGCGTCGACCGTCCGCGAGCCCAGGTCGGGCGCGGCGAACAGCAGCGCGAAGCAGGCCGCCAGCGCGACGCCGGCCCGCAGCAGCCACGGCCGGCGCGGCCCCCGCGGGTCGACGGAGCGGTCGCTGATCCGCCCGGCGACCGGGTTGAGCACCACGTCCCAGGCCTTCGGCAGGAAGACGATCGCGCCGGCGGCCAGCGCCGGGACGGCGAGGGTGTCGGTGAGATAGGGGAGCAGCATCAGTCCCGGGACGGTGCCGAACGCACCGGTGGCGACCGACCCGGCGCCGTACCCGATCCGGACGCGGCGTCCCGGGCTCACCGCGCCCGGCTCACTTCGCCAGGGAGCGGGACGCGGCCGACGACGTACGACGCTTGCGGTTGGTGCCGATCGGCACGGCCGGTTTGTTGTCGGTGGACCACTGGTTGATCCACTCGTCCATCGCCAGCCACGTGGTGGTGCGCGCGGCACGACCGGTCAGCATGCCGAGGTGACCGCCTGGCACGACCTCGAAGCGGACCTCCTCCGCCCCCGTCAGCAGGGGTACGACGGCGTGCACCGCCGGCACCGGGGCGATGCCGTCCGTGGAGCCGCCGAAGACCAGCACCGGCACCCGGATGTCGGCCAGGTCGATGGTGCGGTCGTCGAGCTCGAAGGTGCCCGTTGCGAGCTGGTTGCCCTTCGCGAAGCGGTGGTAGAGCTGCCCGAAGGTGCGCCCGGGGTAGGCGATCATGTTGGCGGTGAAGTGGTCGACCGCCTCGACCTGCGCGAGGAACTCGCGGTCGTCGACATGGGTCGCCAGTGCGATCGGCTTCGTGACGAGCTTCTGGAAGGCCGTCAGCTGGAAGGCCCACTTCACCAGCGGCTTCGGGGCACCGCCCAGCATCTGGTAGCCCTTGGTGATCGGCCCCTTGCCGTTGAAGAAGTTGAGCAGCGGCCGGAACGGCGCGAGCAGGGGCACCAGCGAGATGTCGATGGGGGAGCCGACGACCGTGAGCGACGCGACCGGCAGCTCGCCGGAGCGCTTGTCGGCGAGGGTGAGCATCGAGAAGATCCCGCCGAGGCTCCAGCCGATGACGTGCACCGGTCGGCCACCGGCGTGCTTCGAGACCTCGCGGATCGCGGTCGGCACGACCTCGTCGATCCAGTGCTCCATGCCGAGGTTGCGGTCGCGGAACGAGACCTCGCCGTACTCGACGAGATAGGTCGGCCGGCCCTCGGTCACGAAGTGCTCGACCAGCGAGCAGCCGCGGCGCAGGTCGTAGCAGCTCGACGGGGCGGCCAGCGGCGTCACCAGCAGGACCGGGTCACCCTTCTCCTGGACGTGGCCGGCCGGCCGGTAGTGGTAGACCTCGCGCAGCGTGCCGTCATCGATCAGCGTGCGGGGCATCGGGCGCAGGTCGGCGACACCGCCGTAGAGCACCTTGTGCGCGACATTGCTCGCCGCCGCGACCACCTGGTCGGGGCCGGGGAGGAGGCCCGCGCCGGGCACGGAGCGCAGGGGCACCAGATCCATGTGCGAAAACTACCGCGCAGCGGGGCGTCCCGCGGCCGTCGTCCGCAGGAGGCCCGGTGATCAGCTGCGGTCGGCGGGGCGCAGCGTCTTGCGGTGGTTGTTGCCCTCGTCCTCGAGCTCGGTCATGAAGCTGTCGGCCCACGCCTTCACGTCGTGCTGGGCGATCTGCTTGCGCATCGCCTTCATCCGCCGGGCGAGCTCCTTGGGCTCGGCCTCGTAGGCCTCGAGCAGTGCGGCCTTCATGCCGTTCATGTCGTAGGGGTTGACCAGCCAGGCCTGCCGCAGCTCGTCGGCCGCCCCGGCGAACTCCGAGAGCACGAGCGCCCCGTCCTCGTGGATCCGGCAGGCGACGTACTCCTTGGCGACGAGGTTCATCCCGTCGCGGTACGGCGTCACCACCATCACGTCCGCGGCGCGGTAGAGCGCCGCCATCTCCTCGCGGGGGTAGGACGTGTGGAGGTAGCTGATGGCGGGGCGGCCGATCCTGCCGAGGTCGCCGTTGAGGCGGCCGACGAGGCGCTCGATGTCGTCGCGCAGGTTGCGGTAGTGCTCGACCCGCTCCCGGGAGGGGACGGCGACCTGGACGAACACGGCGTCGTCGACCGTCAGCCGGCCGTCGCTGATCAGCTCGCCGAAGGCGCGCAGGCGGGCGTAGATGCCCTTGGTGTAGTCGAGCCGGTCGATGCCCAGGAAGATCTTCTTCGGGTTGCCGAGCGCCTCGCGGATGGCGGCGGCCCGCTCGGTCACCGCCTCGGACTCGGCCATCTCCTGGAACCCGGCGGCGTCGATCGAGATGGGGAACGCCGCCGCCCGGACGGTGCGCCCGTCGGGCAGGTAGACGAGGTCGCGGTGCGTCTTGTGGCCGACGCGCTGGCGGACCAGGCGGATGAAGTTCTGCGCGGCGCCGGGCAGCTGGAAGCCGACCAGGTCGGCGCCGAGCAGGCCCTCGAGGATCTGGCGCCGCCAGGGCAGCTGCTGGAAGAGCTCCGCGGGCGGGAACGGGATGTGCAGGTAGAAGCCGATCCGCAGGTCGGGGCGCAGCTCGCGGAGCATCTGCGGCACCAGCTGCAGCTGGTAGTCGTGCACCCAGACCGTCGCGCCCTTCGCGGCGAGGTCGGCGGCCTTCTCTGCGAAGCGGCGGTTGACCTTCACGTAGGTGTCCCACCACTCGCGGTGGAACTCCGGCTTGGCGACGACGTCGTGGTAGAGCGGCCACAGGGTGCCGTTGGAGAAGCCCTCGTAGTGCTCCTCGATCTCCTCCGCCGTCATCGAGAGCGGGACCAGCGCGAGGCCGTCGTCCTTGAACGGCTTGAGCCGCTGCTCGGTGCCGCCGGGCCACCCGACCCAGACGCCGTCGTGGGCGCGCATCACGGGCTCGATCGCCGACACGAGGCCGCCGGGTGAGCGACGCCAGGTCGTCTTGCCGTCGGGTCCCTTCACGCGGTCGACGGGGAGGCGGTTGGCAACGATCACCAGGTCGTGGGCCACGTGGTCACCTTAGGGGTCGGCTGGCAGGACGTGCGTCAGGCCGCGGGGTGCGGCGACGCCCCGACCTGTACCCGAATGTCCTCGATCTGACCGAGGATCGTCAGCGTCTGTGCCGCCGGGACCCACGGCGACTCCCGCAGGCCCGAGCGCAGGCAGTCGTGGACATGGGCGATCTCGTTGCCGTAGCCGGCGCCGATGATCGGCTCCGGCGGCTCGTGGACGACCCGCCGGACCGGCTGGCCGCGCTTCGCGAGCGCGTTGAAGGTGAAGCTCGAGGGGGCGTGGAAGTCACCCGGGACCTCCACCCAGCCGGCGTCGGTGGTGATCCGCGCCCGGTTGGCCGACTGCGAGGTCAGCCCGGCCGTCAGGGTGGCGTAGGTGTCGCCGGGGTAGCGGCCGCTGATCGCGACGTCGAGGTCGACGTGGCGGTCGACGACCGTCCCCACGGCCCGCAGCTCGAGCGCCTCGCCGAGCATCAGGTGCGCGAACGTGAGCGGGTAGAGGCCGATGTCGTGCATCGCGCCACCGCCGAGCGCCGGGTCGAGCAGCCGGTGCGTCGGGTCGGCGGGGGCCGTGAAGTGGAACTCGGCCGACAGGTGCCGCGGCGTGCCCAGCTCGCCGGCCCGCAGGCGGCGGGCCAGGTCGCGCCACACCGGGTTGCAGGCGCTCCACATCGCCTCCATGAGGAAACGGTCGTTCGCCCGCGCGGTCGCGAACAGCTGCTCCGCGCTCGCCCGGTCGAGCGTCAACGGCTTCTCGCAGAGCACGTGCTTGCCGGCCTCGAGCGCCCGCCTCACCTGCGCCGCGTGCGCGACGTGCGGCGACCCGATGTAGACGACGTCGACGTCCGGGTCGGCGAGCACGGCGTCCTGGTCGCCGTACCGCTCGGCGCCGTGGCGCTCGGCGAAGGCCGCCGCGCGCTCGGGCGTGCGTGAGCCGACGTGGACCAGCCGCGCGTCCGGTACGACGGCGAGGTCGGTCGCGAACAGGGCCGAGATCTTGCCGGGTGCGAGGATGCCCCAGCCGATCCGCGCGGTCGTCCCGGTCATGCCGGAACCCTATCGACCCGGTCGCGACCCGCCGCGCGACCGAATGACATCGCTGTGATTCGCACGTTAGAGTGGGGCCCGTACACCTGTCGAACAGCCCCCCCGCGAGCGTCGAGGAGACCTCATGAGCGCCGAGCGCAGCCACCAGGACGCCACCCCGGTCGTTCCGGCCGACCTCAGCGACCGGGACCGCGCCATTCTCGAGTTCGAGCGCCAGTGGTGGAAGTACGCCGGCGCCAAGGAGACGGCGGTGCGCGAGCAGTTCGACATGAGCGCCACGCGCTACTACCAGGTGCTCAACGCCCTGATCGACCGTCCCGAGGCCCTCGCGCACGACCCGCTGCTGGTCCGCCGGCTGCGCCGCCTGCGCTCCCAGCGCCAGCGCCAGCGCTCCGCGCGCCGCCTCGGCTTCGAGATCTGACCAAGGAGAGGCGGCCATGACCTTCCCCACCTGGCCTGCTGGACCCCGGACCACCCGCCGCCGTGGCGAGCGCGGCGCCGTCCTGCCCTCGCCGGTCGTCCTGCTGAGCGTCATCGCGGTGATCCTCGCCGCTGTGGCCTTCGTCGCGACCCGCGGCGACGAGCCCGCCGAGCGTGACATCTCCGCGACCAAGGCCGCCGCGACCCCCTCCGACTCCGCGTCCGACGACGCCGGGGAGGACGCGTCGGACGACGCCTCGGACGGCGCGTCGCAGACCCCGCCCGCCGAGGAGAAGCCGAAGCCCAAGCCGGTCGTCCGCGCCGACCACTCCGTCGTGGTGTTCAACAACACCCAGATCGCCGGCCTCGCGAGCCGGGTCGGCGAGAAGGTCACGGAGGCCGGCTGGAAGGTCGCCGCCGCCGACAACTGGTACGGCACGGTCCCGGCCACCACCGTCTACTACCCGAAGGGCAAGAAGGCGGCCGCGCAGCTGCTCGCCCTCGACCTCGGCATCGCCCGGATCAAGCCGGCCGACACCGACAGCGACATGTCGGACACCAACCTGACGCTCATCCTGACCGGGGAACTGGACTGATTCCCCGGCGCGAGCGCGTCTTCGCCGCTGGGCGGGCAGCAAGCTGCCTGGAGGGCGGCTCCCGCCGCGCTGCCGCGCGAATCC